>RFVA01000035.1 GCA_009922685.1 Gammaproteobacteria bacterium
AGATAATCATAGGCATTTCAGAGCGGATGACCAATCGGTTCCTGATGCCTTAATTCAGCCGAATAGACCCAGACCCATGCCTTTTCTCCCCACTCAGGTAGAACCAATCGCTCAGCTTCTCCACCTGGAAGATGGATGGTGTGAATTCCCGGACGGTGGGTATGGCCATGAATCAACCGATAGACTTCAGCGTCTTCAAGAGCGCTCATCACGGCTTCTTGATTGACGTCCATGATCTCCATCGTTTTGCCGCGCTTATCAAGACCACTTTTGAAACGGTACCAGCGTGCATATAGTTTTCTCATCCAAAGAGGCTTACCTAGCGCGTAGGCTCGCCATTCAGGTGTTCTCACGCGGATTCGGGCGTTTTGGTAGCCAAGATCATCGGTACACAAAAGATCGCCGTGCATCAGGAGTGTCGGCATACCATAAAGATCGATGATGGCGATATCACCCAGAAGTTCGACACCGGTTTGGTGACTGAAGTCCTGATCGACCAGGAAATCGCGGTTCCCTGCTTGAAAATAGACCAATGTTCCCTGATCGGTCAGGCGCTTCAGGGCTTTTTTTACTCCGCCAAAAGGGAATCCTTCATCATCATCTCCCAGATACGCATCAAAGAGATCCCCAAGGATGAACAGCCGCTCTGCTTGAGAAGCGCGGTTATCGAGAAAAGACAGGAAACGCTGAACGCTCTTCGGTTCGCTGGCCTTCAGATGAAGGTCCGAGATGAACAGCGTTTCTTGTCGCATGGGTCAATCTTTTAGTGGGCGTCAACGACGACGGCTTTATTGATGACAATCGGAGTCTGGGGGACATCGGTCGGCATCGGACCTCCGCGGCCGGTGGGGATCGTCGTCATTTTGTCGACGACGTCCATTCCGGAGATGACTTCACCAAATACGGCATAGCCCCAACCTTGAGAGGTTTTACTCTTAAAGTCTAAGAAAGCGTTGTCTGAGTAATTGATAAAGAACTGAGCGGTCGCGGAGTCAGGATCAGAGGTCCTCGCCATGGCAATGGTTCCCCGCTTATTTAAAAGGCCATTATCCGCTTCGTTTTTGATGGATGCTTTGGTGTTCTTCTGCTGCCATTGTTCCGTGAAACCCCCGCCTTGTGCCATAAAGCCTTTAATCACTCGATGAAAGATGGTGCCGTCATAATGACCATCTTTGACATAGGAGAGAAAGTTTTCAACAGACAATGGGGCTTTAGCAGGATCAAGGCGAATTACGATATCGCCAAGGGTCGTGGTTAGCTTCACTTCAGGTGCAGTTTGAGTCACAGGTGATTTCTCCATTTTTTTAGGTTTCCCTTGAGCCTCTGCGGTCAAGGTGAAGGTTAGGGCGCATAGGAACACGAGGAAGGATCGCATCATGGTCAGTCTCCGACAAGAATCAATCGAAAGGTAAAAGACGGAAAGGGGGGTTTCAAGGGAAGAGGTCGTCCATGCCTGGCACCTCTTTGAGCTCAACCTCGATCAACCGATAGGGCCCACTGGCCACGAAATCATCGATGGTCTCTTTGATGTCGGCATCGATGAATTGCGCCCTGGTGCCATCGATGATGACATAACTCCGAGGCTCTATCGATTGAAGGACTTCTCGAAGCGGGGCTTTATTGAGAAAAGTGGCATTTTTTTGAAGTCTCAGAAGGTAGTGGGATCCTCTTTTGGTCAGGGTAAACGCCGTCTTGAAATTACTCCGAACCACAAAATAAAATCCTAACATCATCCCCACGAGAACACCGGTTAAAAGATCGGTGAAGAGAACCGCCAAGAGGGTGATGATGTAGGGTATCCATTGACTAGGCCCACGTCGGTATAACTCAGTAAAGTGATTCAGTTGGCAGAGTTTGGCGCCAGTGACGATCAAGATCGAGGCTAAGGCTGCCAATGGGATCTGGTTGAGAAGTGGCGTCATAAAGATGACACAAATGAGTAAGAGCACTCCATGGAAAAATGAAGCCATTCGGGTTTTAGCGCCCGCATTGATATTGGCTGCACTCCGAATCACCAAGGAGGTCATGGGGACACCGCCAATAAGACCTGTGACGAGGTTGCCCACGCCCTGAGCGATCAGTTCCCGATTACCGGAGGTGATCAACCGACGAGGGTCCAGCTTATCGACAGCTTCAATATTAATGAGGGTTTCAAGGCTGGCCACCGTCGCCAGCATCAAGGCTAATTGAACCGTGATGCCGTGAGACCAATAACGAAAGTCTGGGAATGCTAATTGTTGATAGAAGTCCTTAGGCTCTCTCAAAAAAGGGAGATTGACCATATGTTCATCAGCGATCAGGAGCCTGTAGTCTAGGTGTTGCCATCCTTGGTTCCATAACACGCCTAAAACAACCACAAACAAGGGCCCTGGAATTGTTCTGAAGAAGGTCCATTGTTGGGCCCTTTTTGATCTCCAAGCGATCAGTAGGGTGATGGCACAGACACTCAGCAAAAGAGCCCCAGGTGAAATCGCCTCAAGGGAATACCTTAATTCGGTCAATGTGGTGTGAGCATCCAGCTGGCTAAAGGTTTCATCACCCTCATAATCAAGATCGTAACCGAGCGCATGGGGGATTTGCTTCAGGATCAAAATGAGCCCAATGGCCGCCAGCATCCCTTTAATCACAGCAGCCGGAACAAAGGCACTGATCGTACCTGCTTTTAAAATTCCGAAGATGATTTGGATGAGTCCTGCGAGGACGACCGCCGAGAGGAATGCGGGGTAACTCCCGATTTGATCCAGACTCTGTGCCACAATCACTGTAAGGCCTGCTGCAGGACCACTGATCCCCCGCTCACCGCCACTCAACCAGGTGACTAAAAGACCAGCAACAACTCCAGTAATAATGCCCGCTTCAAGTGGGGCACCTGAAGCATGGGCGATCCCAAGACAAAGGGGGAGAGCGATCAGAAAGGTGACGATGCCCGCAGCAAGATCCTCTCGTAGGTAACGAAATAAATCTGGACGATGTCGCCACATAAAGGACGTTGTCTTCAGCCGAGATTGATATCAGGGTTTTTGGTTTTTACCAGGAACGGCTTCCCAGGCGCCTTCTTCATTTTTACAAAACGCAATCCCTGTCACTCGGCGCATCCCGCCGGCAGACGCAACAATCTTTATTTCACGACAAGGCTTTCCATTCTTTACAAGACTTTTGAGCGCGGTAAATTCCCCAGAGGCTTTCGATTTAGGGTTCGTCCAAGCCTTCGATTCTCCATCGACATGATGATCAAGCACATCCCGAAGGGTCGTCTCAAAAAGGTCCCAATCGGCATCGGTGAAAAATTGTGAAGGGGTGTTCCAGAGCGTTGCGGTATAGGTTCCAAAAAAGCCGATAGCTTCCGCGCGGGGAATCTGAAGACTCATCAAGAGACCAACGACCAAGAGAAGGCGGGTGTAAAGGGGTGATGTCATGATGAATTCCTTAGATCACTGAAGATGGCTGATGCTTGACGCGGTGAAAAATAAGGCGGCCGCAAACTCTTATGATCGCTGTTACGCCTCAATGAATGAAAGATTATCAGGCTTAGCCGCCTGCTGCACGAGGACCTATAGCCAAATCACTCTGTGTGCCCTAAATCCCTATAGCGGTAGATCGGATCATTGCTGTATTCATGGTTCAGCAGAACCAATTCCTGAATCAGTCCATCATCAAGACCATAGACCCAGCCATGAAGGCTAGGCGCACGTCTAGACTTCCAGGCCTGCTGCACGATGGGTGTGTGCGCTAACTTGTAGATCTGTTCGATGATATTCAGTTCAACCATCCGATCGATACGGGCATCCTCGCTGGTGGCGGACTCGACGCTTTCTTGATGCAATCGATAGATATCCTTGATGTGCATCAACCAATTATTGACGAGGGTCAGATGAGCACGCTGCTCCTCCAAAGCCGCCTTGATGCCGCCACAGCCATAATGACCGCAAACCACAATGTGCTCGACTTCGAGAACCTCTACGGCAAACTGGACAACGCTCAGGCTATTAAAATCTGTGGTGATGATCTGATTGGCTATGTTGCGATGGACAAAGATTTCACCAGGGGTTGCGTTGACGACGATTTCAGCGGGAACTCGACTGTCTGAACAGCCTATCCATAGGAACTTAGGGGTTTGCTGATGAAGGAGTTTGTTAAAAAAATCAGGGTCATGAGCTTTCTTTTCATCTGCCCATGCCCGATTCTCGAGGAGAAGCTTCTCGTAAGGTTTCATCAGTGTTCCTTGTCAAGCCTGTTAAGATCGGGGCCAGGTTCCATCATTATAAACGCCTCAGGGGAAGTGTACCGATGTTCAAACTGCCAACGAATGAACAAGGCTGGGGGCTCTTTACTAAATTAATTGCCAATTTCTGGCGATCTCAGCAGGGAAAGCAATCTGCTTTTCTCTTTGCCTCCCTGATTGGTCTGTTGTTGACCGTTAATCTCCTTAACATCATCAATAGTTTCGTTGGGCGCGATTTCATGAGTGCGCTGGCCGACCGGAACGCAGCCCTTTTTGGTCATGAAGCGTTGATCTATGTTCTGGTTTTTGCGGCACTGACCATTGTTGCTGTCCTCCTTCGCTATTGTGAAGAGCGCCTTGGTCTCCTATGGCGTGAATTCATGACCGATCAGTTTCTTGGACTTTATGTGACCCCACCGACTTACTATCGGCTGAATGATGAATTAATCCGTCAAAGTGGTGTTGAGCATCCCGATCAAAGGATCGCTGATGACGTGAAATCCTTCACGACCACCACACTCTCCTTTATTTTGATGGTTCTGAACGGCTTATTTACCGTCATCGCCTTTTCCAGTGTCCTCTGGATGATCAGCCCCTGGTTGTTCGCAGCGGCGCTGCTTTATGCCATCGCCGGATCCTTCATTACGGTCTTGGTCGGCGGACGTTTGGTCGATCTTAACTACCGACAGCTCGATAAAGAAGCGAGTTTCAGATCGGGTCTCATCCATGTCAAGGAGAGGGCTGAATCGATCGCATTACTGCATCAAGAAGGACGGATTCAGCCGAGACTCTGGGGCCAATTTCAGGCACTGGCCACTAATTTCAAGATCATCATTGAAGTCAACCGTAATCTCGGTTTTTTTACAACGGGTTATAACTGGCTGATCCAGATCATTCCCGTTTTATTAGTGGCCCCCCTGTTCATGGAAGGCCGAGTCGAGTTTGGTGTGGTGACCCAATCGGCTATGGCGTTTGCCATGTTGGTTGGCGCCTTCTCTCTGATTGTCACTCAGTTCCAGTCGTTATCCTCCTTTGCTGCGGTGATTCAGCGTCTGGTCAACCTTTGGTACGTCATTGAACTGGCGCAGGCTTCAACAGTGGCGGGTCTCGATATCGTTGAATCGAATGATGAAATTGCCTTTGATCATTTGACTTTACTCTCGCCCATAGACAAACGCGTCCTCATTAAGGATCTCACTCTCGAGATAGGTCAGTATCCAAGAGTCTTGATCACCGGCAATGACTCGGCCCGTGATGCCTTATTTAAAGCCATGGCCGGTCTCTACGATGCGGGGAGTGGGATGGTGAGACGGCCGCCTCTCGATCAGATTCTGTTTCTACCCGAAAGGCCCTATCTTCCCCCGGGGACGCTTCGTGATGCCGTGATTCCTCTGTTCAAAGAAGGGCACATTCGTGATAAGGAGGTTCGTGACGTGTTGCTGTTGTTAGGCCTTGGGGAAGTTCTCAAACGAGCGGGTGGCCTTGATGTTGAGCAAGAATGGGATGCGCTTCTCTCCGCCCATGAACAACGCATTGTGTCCTTTGCGCGAATTCTTTTAGCGGAGCCACGTTACGTCGTGATGGCTAATCCTTATCGCGACATGGATCATGAGACCCGCACCAAAGTCTTTAGCTTGCTCTTAAAACGTCAAATGTCCTTGGTGACCATGGGGCACCTTGGTCGTCGTGATCAGGACGATCATGCGAGCGATTACGATGCCATCCTTGAACTTTCTGATAGTGGTGAATGGAACTGGCAAATCCGCGGGTCACCCAATCAGAGTAACCCTGCCTGAAATCATCTCTATTGCGAGCGGTGGTTGAATGTTGTTAGATTGTAGGGTTATTCCTTACTGAATGAAGATATGTCCCCGATTAAAACCCGTTTTGCTCCAAGTCCAACTGGCCTGATTCATATCGGTAATGCGCGGACTGCACTCTTTAGTGCCCTCCTGGGTGATCAGTTTCTATTGCGGATTGAAGACACTGATCTTGAGCGGAGTCGACCGGAATTTGTCGATACCCTGATTGAGGATCTCCTTTGGCTTGGGATCTCCTGGCAGGAGGGACCTGAGAATCGCCAACCGACCGAGGCTTTTTTTCAGTCACAGCGGGCGTCTGTCTACGCTGATTATTACCACCAACTCGTCACCATGCAGAAGGCCTATCCTTGCTACTGCACACCCACCGAACTAGAAGTTTCGAGAAAGGTCCAGCTCTCGAGTGGAAAGCCACCACGGTACTCTGGTCGCTGCGCAGATCTTAATGCTGATCAGCGACAATCCTTGGCTGGGGAGGGGAGGGCACCCACCTTAAGATTTCGCGTACCGAAAGGTGAAACCATTACGTTTGAAGATGGGGTGCGTGGGCCCCAACGGTTTCAGACCGATGATATCGGTGATTTCATCATCCAAAGGGCGGATGGAACCGCCGCTTTCTTTTTTTGTAATGCCCTTGATGATGCCCTGATGGGTGTCAGCCAGGTCATGCGGGGGGAAGATCATCTGGCCAATACCCCGCGTCAGATCATGATCCTTAATGCGCTCAATCTCCCTGTTCCAGCGTATGCCCATTCGGCCTTAATTCTTGGCGATGATGGCGCTCCGCTCTCCAAACGTAATGGCAGCTTGAGTATTCAGGAGCTGAGACAACGCGGTTATTTCCCGATAGCGGTAATCAATTTGATGGCGCGTCTTGGTCATCATTATGAATCAGAGGAGCTCATGGAGCTTCCGGCGCTAAAGAAAGGTTTCGCGCTTCATCACGTCGGCCGCTCTCCCGCCCGTTTTGATCAGAATCATCTCAACCATTGGCAATCACTCGCCCTCAGACAAGTGAGTGATATAGGCCTTGATGCCTGGCTTCAAGAGGAAACCCATGTCCTTGTCCCGAAGCCTCAGGCGGCTTTATTCCGTGACGTGGTTCGGAGTAACTGCCAGAATCCATTCGAAGCGCATGAGTGGGCCCGTCTCCTCTTTACTGAAGAGGCCTTCGAGGTAGACGCTGAATGTAAAATCTTGGCTGATCAAGCGGGTGAAGACTTTTATCGGCAGGCCCTTGATGCCGCTGCTTCAAACCCCGAGGACTTCGCCGCGTTCTTAAGCGCGCTCAAGGAGGCTTCAGGGGCGAAGGGTAAAGCGCTCTTTATGCCCTTAAGAGCGGCCTTTACCGGCCGTCATGACGGTCCTGAGCTTGCGCAACTCTATCGCTTGATTGAGCCCTCCATCCTGAACCGCCGACTTGCCGTCTATTTATCACCCAGTCACTGATGCTTCAGATCTACAACACCCTCACCCGCAAGAAGGCTCTATTTACCCCGATTGAACCTGGCAAGGTTCGAATGTACGTCTGTGGTATGACGGTCTATGACTTGTGTCACCTCGGTCACGCGCGGGTTATGGTTGCTTTTGATGTGGTCGCACGGTACTTGAGATATTCAGGTTTTGAGGTGACCTATGTCCGTAATGTCACCGATATCGACGATAAGATCATTCAGCGTGCGCAACACAATGGCGAAACCATCGAAGCACTGACGGAGCGTTTTATTCACGCGATGCATGAGGATGAAAGGGCGCTTGGGGTCTTACCCCCTGATATGGAGCCACGGGCTACTGCGGCGATGACTGACATCATCCAGATGATCACGACCCTAATTGATAAAGGTCTGGCCTATATCGGTCAAACAGGGGATGTCTTCTATGCGGTTGCCGCCTTCAAACGCTATGGCCTTCTCTCAGGAAAACAGGTTGATGATCTTCGCGCAGGTGAGCGGGTCGATATTGATGAGGCTAAACGCGATCCGCTTGATTTCGTGCTCTGGAAAATGGCAAAACCAGGTGAACCTTCTTGGCCCTCACCTTGGGGAGATGGGCGTCCTGGATGGCATATTGAGTGCTCTGCCATGTCCACGCGTTGCCTTGGAAACCATTTCGACATCCATGGGGGGGGGATGGATCTTCAGTTCCCTCATCATGAAAATGAAATTGCTCAATCAGAAGGCGCGACGGGCTGTACCTTTGTGAACGTCTGGATGCATAACGGCTTTGTCCGGGTGCAAGAAGAAAAAATGTCCAAATCACTGGGTAATTTTTTCACCCTCCGAGAAATTCTTGCACGCTATCGCCCTGAAGTGATCCGATTCTTCATTCTCAATAGTCATTATCGGAGTCCTTTGAATTATGGCGAAGATCATCTCTTAGAAGCGCAGGCTGCACTCAATCGTTTTTATACAGCGCTCCGGGGCCTTAGCCACGCCGACACGACCGATACAGCGGCCATGGATCAAAGCTATGAAGCCCGCTTTAAATCAGCGATGGATGATGACTTTAATACCGCAGAAGGCATTGCTGTTCTTTTTGATCTTGCCCGTGACATCAATCGCTTCAAATCCCAAGATCTCAAAAAAGCACGCGATCTAGCCCATACCCTCCGAACCTTAGCGGGTGTGATTGGTCTTTTAACCGATGATCCTGAGATCTTTCTTCAAGGGGGGGGCGAAAACGACTCAGAAGGTCTTGATGCCGCCTCGATTGATCTTCTGATCACGCAGCGTCTCGATGCGCGTTTGGCCAAGAATTGGAGCGAGGCGGATCGGATTCGTGATCTTTTATCAGAGGCGGGCGTTGTGCTCGAAGATGCTGCAGGAACGACCACCTGGCGCCGAGGCTGAATCGATTCACTGTTCATAAGGAACCCTAGGTAGATTGAGGGTCTAATTTTTTTTTATCGTTGATGGAGGAGCTGTCTCATGATTCAGTTGATGTTAGTGCTTGTCGCGCTGTCACCGATTATTTTTCTCATCGGCCTCGTTAAGCCGGGTTGGATTTTGTTTTGGACCAAACAACCTGATCGTTTGATGGCCTCAAGTGTTGGGATCTTGATGTTCATGGCGACCTTTACCGGTTATTCGGAAATGAAGGTCAGGCACAAAGCCGCCAATGCCCAGGAATTAGAGCGCCTCAAATCACCTGAAAGATCCAATGATCTTCAGCTCGATAACGCAAGGTAGCCCCCCTTGAATGATGGACCTCCTTTTTTGGGGGGTCCATCGTTCAAAATCTAACGCGATGAGAGACCTTCAACGCCCCAGATAAGGAAGATGATGCTGATAAACCAACAGGACGTAGAGAAGAGTCTAAAGGGGTGGATAGATCCCTATTTACGACAAGACTTGGTGAGCGCCAAGATGATCCGATCCATTCGCATCGATGAGGATGGCATACGAATTGAGGTCGCAATAGGTTATCCGTGCCAAGATTTTCATCCGGTGATCATGGCGGCTTTGACCGAAAAAGTGAAAAGCGACACGGGCGTCCAGTCGGTCACGCTCTCCATCGTCCAAGACATCGTCTCACACGCTGTCCAAAAAAATCTTAAACCCCTTAAAGGTGTCAAGAACATCATTGCGATTGCTTCTGGAAAGGGGGGTGTTGGCAAATCCACCACGGCGGTTAATCTAGCCGCCTCTCTAGCCGAGGACGGGGCTAAGGTCGGTATTTTGGATGCCGACATCTATGGACCTAGTGTTCCCCATATGTTGGGGCTTTCAGGACGACCTGAAATTAAACCGGGTGACCGGATCAGTCCAAAGCGCGCGTTTAACTTGGACGTCATGTCCATTGGTTTTCTGGTCGATGAGGATCAGCCCATGATTTGGCGGGGCCCGATGGTGACTGGAGCCTTGCAGCAGTTGCTGCAACAAACCGATTGGGATGGGATTGATTACCTCATCATCGATTTACCTCCGGGCACGGGGGACATTCAACTGTCTTTATCGCAACAAATCCCCGTTTCTGGGGCTGTCATCGTGACGACTCCCCAAGATATTGCCCTGTTGGATGCGCAACGGGGACTCAAGATGTTTCAGCAGGTCAATATTCCTGTTCTGGGCCTCGTTGAGAATATGAGCCTTCATATCTGCTCCCATTGTGGCCATGAAGAGCCCCTGTTCGGTGAAGGGGGTGGCCAAAAAATGGCGATAAAATACGGAACGGATCTCCTTGGCGCTTTACCCTTGAACCTGTCTATTCGTCAACAGGCTGATCAAGGCACCCCAGTGGTTCTCGTTCAACCTGATGGTGATATCTCTCGCCGTTATCGAGAGATTGCTCGGCGAATGGCCGCGCAATTAGCTTTAAAGTCGCGAGACTACAGTGCGCGGTTTCCAACCATCTCCGTGGTCAATGACTGATCATCCTGATGATGTCATGTCGATGAGGATAGGGCCCTTCATGTTGAAGATCCCCCATTCTTCTGGCACTGGATCTTAAAATACCGCACAGCGGATCAGCATTCTCTGTCAGCCATTTTTTTAAGTAGGACACTATGGGTATCAAATCAGATCGATGGATTCGCCAAATGGCCAAGGACATGAACATGATTGAGCCGTTTGAGGCGGGTCAAGTCCGTGAAGGATCAGATGGACGGAGCATCTCCTACGGAACATCAAGCTACGGATATGATGTTCGATGTTCAAACGAATTCAAAATCTTTACCAACATTAATTCAGCGATTGTTGATCCCAAAGCGTTTGATGCCAGCAGTTTTGTCGACGTCCAACAGGATGTCTGCATTATTCCGCCAAACTCTTTCGCATTGGCTAGAACGGTTGAATATTTCCGTATCCCTAGAGATGTCCTAGTCATCTGTCTTGGGAAAAGCACCTACGCCCGCTGTGGAATCATTGTCAATGTGACGCCTCTGGAACCCGAGTGGGAAGGGCATGTGACCTTGGAGTTTTCAAATACCACGCCTCTCCCAGCAAAAATCTACGCGAACGAAGGCGTCGCTCAGATGCTCTTTATCGGCGCTGATGAGGTCTGCGAGACCTCCTATCGGGATCGTGGTGGTAAATATCAGGGTCAGCGCGGTGTCACTCTTCCTAAAGCCTAAGACGCCATGAACAACCAGTCATTATTTAATGCCGCCCTTGAGGTCATTCCAGGTGGGGTCAATTCACCCGTAAGGGCGTTTAAGGGCGTCGGTGGGTCTCCTTGCTTTATTCAAAGAGCACAAGGGCCTTACCTTTATGATGAGGAAGGGCGTCGCTACATTGACTATGTCGGCTCCTGGGGGCCTATGATATTGGGACATGCCCATCCAGAAGTGCTTCAAGCCGTCCATGAGGCGGTTGATCGGGGACTGAGTTTCGGCGCCCCGACGAAGATAGAAACCACGATGGCTGAACGCATTCGGACTTTAGTCCCTTCCATGGAGATGGTTCGGATGGTCAGTTCTGGTACGGAAGCGACTATGAGCGCCATCCGACTCGCCCGAGGATATACCGGTAGGGATCTCATTGTGAAATTTGAAGGCTGTTACCACGGCCATTCAGATGCTCTCCTGGTCAAGGCAGGCTCCGGCGCGTTGACTTTAGGAGTACCCAGTTCGCCAGGCGTCCCTGCTGCACTAGCAGCTTATACACTGACCTTACCCTACAACGATTCTGCCGCCATCCAACAACTTTTTAGGGACTGTGGCCATCAGATTGCCGCTGTCATTGTTGAGCCTGTTGCGGGCAACATGAACTGTGTCCCCCCTGTCTCCGGGTTTCTTGAAACGCTCCGTGCGGTCTGTGATGAGGCGGGATCCTTATTGATCTTTGATGAGGTGATGACGGGTTTCAGGGTGGCCTTAGGTGGGGCTCAGAGCCTTTATAAGATTCGTCCAGATTTGACCACGCTCGGGAAAGTCATCGGGGGCGGAATGCCCGTGGGTGCTTTCGGTGGTCGCCGAGATGTCATGTCACGTCTCGCTCCTTTAGGACCGGTCTATCAAGCGGGTACCCTCTCCGGGAATCCCGTTGCCATGGCTGCAGGCCTCAAAACCCTCGACCTTATTTCTGTGCCGGGTTTCTTCGAGGATCTGAGTCAAAAGACAAGGAGTCTCGTTGAAGGCCTCAAAAACCTATCGATGGCGGCCGGCATTCCCTTTTCGACCCACGCGGTAGGGGGGATGTTTGGTCTTTATTTTTCTCCTTGCGCCAAAATCACCCATTTTGATGACGTCATGTCAGCCGATATTGATCGCTTCAAACGGTTCTTCCACGGGATGTTGCAAGAGGGCGTTTATCTTGCGCCTTCAGCTTTTGAAGCGGGATTTGTCTCTATCGCTCATGATGATCAGGTGATTGAAGCGACCTTGTCGGCCGCACAGAAAGTGCTGAAGGGGCTCTAATTTCAAAGAATCACTCTCCTGAGATTCAAAACCCTGACTTTGGAGGATCTGTTTCACATGACGCATGACGCCCATCTCTTGGGCCCTAATGGATTCAGTCACCTTGTCGATCTGTACCACGGCGAGACACTCGAAGCGACCTTCACCGTCAGGCGCCACGCTGACGAGGGTCCCTATTGGATCTGTCGCCTCGCCTGAGGCGAGATAGAGTGGCGATCCGATCGTTAAGGGTTGCTGGTTTTCAAAAGAAAAGCGGAATAATCTCCGTTTCAATTGCCCAAGAAAATGGGTTCTCGCAACGATTTCCTGCCCCGTGTAGCATCCTTTTTGGTAGCTGATGCCCCCCATTTCGTCCAAATTGAGCATTTGCGGAAGATAAGCCTCTTGGCTTTCTTCGGTAATCCAAGCGAACCCCCTTCGAATGTCTGAAAGCACGAAGGCCTGATCAGAATCGATAGAGCCGATAGCCGCTTCTTTAGATGAAAAAGGGGTCACAGCTTCCCTCTCACTCAATGTAAATCTCGGTAGCGTCGAGAGTTCCACAAGAGGACCTTGATGCCAGCAAAGCCCCTCGGGGGCGTCCTGGCATTGAAGATGGACCCTCGATCTCAGTATGAACATCTTAAGGCGCTTTTCGAGAAGCTTTAAGCGATCAATCGGCACCAAAAGGGCGTACCCTTCAGCGTCAAGACTGAGTCTAAAATTAGCTATCACCCGTCCTTTAGGCGTCAAAAAGGCCCCCGCGATGGTCTCACCTGGTTTGAGCGCAAGAACATCGGCCGTGGTTTGCCCTTGGAGAAAGACGCCGGCATCTGCCCCTTGAATGCGGATGATTCCAAATTCACGGAGGCGATAGACCTCGGCCCCATTGGATCCTTGGTCATGGCTCTTTATGGTCATTCAAAACCCCGTTCTAGTCTTCGCAACACCTTCATGATTGAGGACGAGATTCAAGGGCTGCGATCCTTTCTTCAAGTGGCGGATGACTGAGGAAAAGCTGCCCGAACGACCCCCCTTGATGGCCACTGATACCAAAGGCGGCCATTTCACCAGGGAGATCTTGTGGTTCGTGGGCGCGTTGTAGCGCTTTGAGTGCAGCAATCATTTTTTGTGTTCCAGCAAGCTGCGCCCCTCCCTCATCGGCGCGATACTCACGATGCCTTGAAAACCACATCACAATCATTGACGCAAGAATCGATAGGACGATTTGCGCCACCATCTGAGTCACATAGTAGGCTGGGCCATAACCGCCACTCCGATCATCGTTAGAGCGGAGCAACATTCGATCAACGACCATGCCGGCGATCGATGCGAAGAAATAGACAAAGGTGTTGACGATCCCCTGGAGTAAGCCCATGGTAACCATATCGCCATTGGCGACATGGCTCATCTCATGGCCCAGTACCGCTTCGACCTCTTCAGCCTGCATTCTTTCGAGCAGTCCCGTGCTGACCGCGACTAAAGCATGGTTTCGACTCATCCCGGTCGCAAATGCATTCGGTTCTGGGGCCATGAAGATACCGACCTCCGGCATCCCAATGCCGAGGGTTCGCGCTTGTGCTGCAATGGTCCTCACTAACCATTCTTCAGTTTGATTCGATGGGTTCAGGATGACATGAACCCCCATGGACTTTTTAGCCATCCATTTTGAAAGAAGCAGAGAGATGAAGGATCCACTCATGCCAATGACCGCGGATGAGAGGAGGAGACCATCAAGACTCAAAGGGACACCGCGGCTCTGAAAAAATTGCCCCAAGCCCAAGACGTGAAAGAGGACGCTTATCAAAAGGAGGATGGCGCCATTGGTCAGGAGAAATAGCAAAACTCGCATAGAAGTCGACTCCAATAAGGAAGGGTTCAGTGTCATAATTGGGAACTATGGATCAAAAATCAAGCTCTATCGGGACGATATGCCCGCTGTGAAAAGACGAGTCTTCCCCTTCGCGTTATCCGCCCTCTTATCCTGTACTCAACCGCCACTGCCTTTGGCCCAGGGAACCAGCCATCTCCACGTTCCTGAAGGGTTCAGGATCTCCTTATTCGCCTCAGATGTTCCAAGGGCGAGAACCATGGCGCTTGGGCCGGATGGGACGATCTATGTTGGATCACAGGATCTCGGGGTGGTCTATGCCGTTCAAGATCAAGATGGAGATGGCGTTGCTGAATTGCAGCGAGTGCTTTTAAAGGGACTTGATGAACCCAATGGCGTTGCGGTGGTGGGTGATAGTCTTTTTGTGGCCGAAATATCGCGTGTAACGCGATTTGGCCCTCTAGGCCAACCGGGTTTTGAAAATAATCCCGCCACGATGGTGTACCAGGATCTTCCTCATGAAACACATCACGCCTACAAGATGATAAAAAAAGGACCTGATGGTGATCTCTACATGGCCATTGGTGTCCCCTGCAATGTCTGTGAGCCAGAGGATCCTCGTTATGGGACTATCGTTCGACTTCATCCTGATGGGACCCAGCCGCAGCGACTCGCTCAGGGGATTAGAAACAGCATGGGGATCGACTGGGATCCTGAAACCAAGGATCTCTGGTTCACCGACAACGGTCGTGACGGACTTGGCGATGATATCCCTCCCGATGAACTCAATCATCTAAACCAAGGGGGGCTCGATTTTGGGTTCCCACATTGCTTTGGTAAAGAGGTGCTGGATCCTGATATGGGGCATCCTAATGACTGCCAACTTTCGACACCCCCTGCTTTTGAGTTCAAAGCTCACGTTGCTCCCCTTGGCCTTCATTTTTATGAGGGACAAAGTTTTCCTAAAGGCTATAAGCATCAACTCTTTATCGCTCAGCATGGTTCCTGGAACCGAAGCCAGCCATCGGGGTATCAGGTCACCACCGTCACCTTTGATGACCACAGGAATCCGCTTACGGAAACCCCTTTGGTGACCGGATGGTTGGGCCCTCATGGAGAGATTTATGGTCGCCCCGTCGATTTTCTTGAATTAAAAGACGGCTCTTTATTGATTTCGGATGACAAGGCCGGCGTCATCTACCGTTTATCCGCCCAATAAATCGACAATCCGTTATTCATATGACCGTTCTTACCCCCCACCGCGCCGAGCATCTCTTCCATGGCGCCTTCGCTGATGAGTACCATTTCCTCAAAGTGATTTGTCCCCTTTCCTTGTTCATGAGCGAGAGAGTAGGGGATTCAGTTGTGGCCTTTAGATCGGAGCAGCCAGAGCTTCGCTCTCTTTCTGCCCTTGAAATCGGGACGGGGACGGGAGTAACGACGCAATTAATCCTCTCGGCATTGGGCGAAGGCTCCTTGATATCAATAGATAACGCGCCGGCCATGATGGTTCAAGCCGAGACCCACCTTGAAGAACATCTCGTCTCGGGACGGTTGAGGCTTATAACAGACGATGCCCTCAGTGCCCTTTACGCCTTGCCGAGTGAATCTATGGACCTCGTTTTAAGTGCTTACACCCTTCATAACTTCTTAGAAGGGTATCGGCGGGAAGTATTGAAGGAAATCTTAAGGGTTCTTAAGCCCAAAGGATGGTTCGTCAATGGCGATCGTTATGGCGTTGATGACCCTGCTGAACACCTTAAGACCATTCAAGATGAAGTGCGAGGCTACTTTAGGGTGTTCCGTGAGATCAATCGACCAGACCTTTTGGAGCAATGGGTCGTTCACCTTTTGAGTGATGAATCCGATGAACACCGGATGAGGCTGACGACCTCGATCGATGTGATGCAGTCACTGGGGTTTGGCTTGACGACCGTCTCTGATCGGCATGAAGTCAATACCCTACTGATTAGCAGAAAACCATGTCTGTGAATAAGGGCAAAGATCCCAAACGGATCCATCGTTGTACCGAATGTGGTCATGCTCAATCTAAGTGGGCGGGACAGTGCCCTGCCTGTCTTGGGTGGAATACCCTCGTTGAAAGCCTTGAAGATCGGCCAGGCGTTTTCGGCGCGCGCTTTGAGGGTTATGCGGGGGCTTCTTCAGAGCGTGCGGCCGTAGCCCTTTCAAGTGTAGCTGCCGAATCCATCGTTAGAATCCCTTGTGGTCTTGATGAATTTGACCGCGTATTAGGCGGCGGACTTGTTCCTGGTTCAGCCATCTTAATTGGCGGTGACCCTGGCATTGGGAAGTCAACCCTTTTACTGCAGACCGCTGCAGCTCTCAGTCAACACCGATCGGTCCTCTATATCACCGGTGAAGAATCCATCAGTCAGGTCAGCCTTCGAGCTAAAAGGCTCGGTTTGTCGGGAGATCAGATTCTTATCCTGGCTGAAACAGAACTTGAACGGATCCTCGATGCGGTTCAACAACATCACCCCGATGTCCTCGTGGTGGATTCCATCCAAACGACTTATAGCGGCCAGCTCCAATCAGCGCCAGGTTCCGTAGCCCAGGTCAGAGAGTCAGCCCAGCAACTGGTTCGACTCGCCAAAGAGACCCAAACCACGGTCTTTTTGGTCGGTCATGTGACGAAGGAGGGCGCACTTGCAGGACCAAGAGTCCTCGAACATATGGTCGACACCGTCCTTTACTTCGAGGGCGATAGCGGCAGTCGTTTTAGAGTCATTAGGGCATTTAAAAATCGCTTTGGCGCAGTCAATGAGCTGGGCGTTTTTGCCATGACGGAAATCGGCCTCAAGGAAGTTAAAAATCCCTCGGCCATCTTTTTATCCCGAGGGGATGAAGCAGCGCCTGGAAGTAGCGTGATGGTGATGCGAGAGGGCAGTCGTCCGATGTTGGTTGAAGTTCAGGCCTTGGTTGATGAATCCCATCAGGCCAACCCACGCCGTGTCGCTGTTGGAATGGACAATAATCGACTCGCCATGTTGTTGGCCATTCTTCATCGCCATGGCGGGATCCCCATTCTTGGCCATGATGTTTTCGTCAATTTAGTCGGTGGGCTTCGATTGAGTGAAACCGCAGGTGATCTAGCGGTTGCCTTAGCCGTGGTCTCTAGTTTTCGTGATAAGCCCATTCCTCATCATTGGGTGGTTTTTGGAGAGCTCGGTCTCAATGGAGAGGTGCGCCCGGTTCAAAATGGAGAAGAACGTCTCCGCGAAGCGGCCAAGCACGGCTTCTCTCATGCGCTGGCGCCCTTCAAAAACCTCCCCCGTGAAGGCCAGCAAGGCTTAGAGGTGCTTCCCGTTAAAACCCTTCGTGAGGCGATTGCGATGCTTTAGGACAAAGGATGAGTGGCTGAGCCTTCACCCACCAAGGTATGATGCCCTCTGTCGATTCAACTCAATGATTCGTTTGATGAAGGGGACCCATTAGATGTTTTTTTACCATCGATACCACGCTCGTTCCATCCGGTCGCTGTCTCTCCTGGTAGGCTGTCTTTCATTAGCGGCTTGTGCCGGGATGGAGGCTGAAAAGGCTGTGAAAACGGAAGAACTCCTCGCGGCCGCGGGCTTTCAGATCAAATTAGCCGATACACCGGATCAGATGGCTCATGTCCAGACGCTGACCCAACATCAAATTGTGCCCCATCAAAAAGATGGCAAGGTCTACTACGTTTATGCTGATGCCACGACCTGCAAGTGTCTCTACTGGGGTAATGAAGAGGCCTATCAGCACTATCAGCAGTTCGCACTCCAAAGGGAGATTGCCGATGAGCAGCGGATGGCTGCACAGATGAATGCCAATGCCTCAATGAATTGGGGGATGTGGGGGCCTGGACCCTGGTGGGCCTATTAGAGGCTGCTATACCCCTTCGGCTGACCTTAACCCGAGATCACGTCGGTGATGTTGGCCATCTTTTAAACGTCATGGAAACCGAAGGCGTCCAGAAATTTTATCTTTCTTCCTTCAATTATGGGGGTCGTGGACATCGGCATCGGGGGTCAGATGCTGTTTATGAGATGACTAGAGGGGTGATGGATCGTTTGTTTGATACCGCGCTCCGCCGGATAAAAGTCGGGGAAACACCAGAATTTGTCACCGGAAATAATGATGCGGATGGCGCCTATCTCATCCAATGGGCACAACGCCATTTTCCTGAACACGTCCCCACCCTCAGGGCGAAGTTACGTCAATGGGGTAGCAATGCATCAGGGGTCAATATGGCCCATATCGAGAACCTCGGTGAAGTTCATTCAGACATCTTCAGGGGGCATTATCCCCTGGGAAACGTCAGGAAGAGATCCTTCTCAAGTCTCTGGTTTGATGATAAAGACCTCTTGATGCGGGGGCTAAGGCAACGGCCCAGACCTGTCACTGGCCGTTGCGCTCACTGTCAATATCTTGATGCGTGCAACGGGAATATGCGCGTCAGAGCCCATCAAACCACGGGTGACTTTTGGGCTTTGGACCCTGGATGCTCTCTACAGAATGATGAAATTGGTCTCTCATCACCGATGGAGATCGCTCAATGAAATATCTCCCGGTTTTTTTGAATATCAAGAATGAACCTTGCCTGGTTATTGGAGGCGGTGATATCGCACAAAGGAAGGTCCGCTCCTTGCTTCGAGCAGGAGCCAAGGTCACCGTCCTCTCGCCGGATCTATCGCCTGGTTTGAAAGTTCTCCTCGATCAAGGCGCCATTATCTACGAGGAAGCCCTCTTTACCCCTGAAGCCCTTCGGGGGTTCAAATTGGTGATTTCCTCTACAAATCAGCGCCCGATCAATGAATGCGTGGCGTCCTCAGCGAAGGCCCTAGGCATTCCCGTCAATGTCGTTGATTGCCCAGATCTTTGCAGCTTTATTTTTCCAGCGCTCATCGATCGATCCCCGATCATTCTGGCCATTTCAACCGGAGGAGCCTCTCCTATTTTGGCCAGGGTTTTAAGGTCAAGGCTTGAATCACTCATCCCCTATCGCTATGGCCGTCTTGCAGGCCTTGCTGAACGTGCGCGGGAACGGGTTAAAAAAGCGATTCCGGATTCTGCCAGTCGCCGACGATTTTGGGAGGAAACACTCCAAGGGGGTCTTCAGGATTTGATTTTGTCAGGTCAAGATCAAAAAGCGGATGAGGAGTTCGATCGTTTACTTGAAACGGCTTGCCATCCTGCAAAAGCCATCACGACAGGTTTTGTATCTTTAGTCGGTGCAGGCCCTGGAGACCCTGAATTATTGACTCTGAAGGCCTTGAGAGTGCTTCAGGAGGCGGATGTCATTGTCCATGACCGACTGGTCTCAGAAGGCATCCTCCGTCTGGGTCGAACGGATGCTGAACGCATCGATGTAGGGAAAGCGATGAGCCGTCATACGCTTCCTCAAGAAGACATTAATCGGCTCCTCGTGTCCTTGGCTAAAAAAGGCGATCGGGTGGTTCGGTTAAAGGGCGGGGATCCCTTTATCTTTGGGCGAGGGGGCGAAGAAATTGAGACGTTGATGGAGGAAGGGATCCCTTTCCAGATTGTGCCTGGGATCACTGCAGCAACTGGGTGTGCGTCCTATGCGGGTATTCCTTTAACGCATCGTGACTATGCGCAATCAGTGGCTTTTGTCACCGGTCATTCGCGCGATGGAGGAGGCCAACAGGTTGACTGGCAAAGCTTCGTTAATCCTCAACAAACCCTGGTGGTCTATATGGGGCTGCAAGCCTTTCCCGCCATTCGGGATGCCCTGATCCAGCATGGAGCAAATCCTGATCGCCCGGCCGCGATCATTGAAGAAGGGACAACCCCATCACAGCGGGTCGTGGTGGGATCGCTTGAAACCCTTTATGACCAGGCCACCATCGCCTGTATCCAGTCACCGGCTCTCATCATTATTGGGGAAGTAGTGACCCTTCACTCGAAGCTGCGCTGGTTTGATTCGTCAGGTGCTGTACTGAAAACGCCTCAGCCTTAATCAAGACGTCTCAGAGTTCGGGTGGAGGCGGCGCTATCACTTCTCTTGATCCATTCGTTTCAGCAGGGCCGACAATTCCTGCGTTTTCCATATCTTCAATCATACGAGCGGCGCGGTTATAGCCGACTTTGAATTTACGTTGGACACTCGAAATGGAGGCCTTACGGCTCTCGGTGACAAAACGGACGGCTTCATCATAGAGCGCATCAGATTCCTCTCCAGAATCCCCAGAACCTCGGTAGCTCACTCCATCACCATTTCCTTCTTCAGAAAACCGAGTGATGTCATGAATATAGTTGCTTGGCCCCGTCCTTTTAAGGAATTCAACGACCAGATGCACTTCTTCATCTGAGACAAAAGCGCCATGGGCCCGCATGGGAAGCCCTGTGCCTGGGGGCAGATAAAGCATATCCCCATTACCTAAGAGGGATTCCGCACCGCCTTGATCAAGGATGGTTCTCGAATCGATCTTTGAGGACACCTGAAAGCCGATGCGCGTTGGAATATTAGCCTTGATCAGGCCAGTGATGACATCCACAGAGGGTCTTTGGGTGGCAAGAATGAGATGTAGTCCCGCTGCGCGTGCTTTTTGTGCGAGCCTTGCGATCAGTTCTTCCACCTTTTTCCCAACGATCATCATCATGTCAGCCAATTCATCGATGACGATCACGATGAAGGGCAGGGGTTCAAGGTTTGGGGGCTCCGGGCTCTCAGCAAAGAGATCTGCGACCCAGAGGGGATCTTTGATTGGCTCACCTTGATCAAGGGCATCCCGAATCTTTTGATTGAAGCCAGCGAGATTGCGGACTCCCATCAGGGACATCAATTTATAGCGGCGTTCCATTTCAGCGACACACCAACGAAGCGCGTTGGCGGCTTCTTTCATATCGGTCACGACGGGGGTCAAAAGATGAGGAATACCTTCATAGATTGATAGCTCCAGCATTTTTGGATCGATCATAATCAGGCGAACATCTTCAGGACGGGCTTTGAACAGCATGCTCAAAATCATGACGTTCACGGCCACTGATTTACCTGAACCGGTGGTGCCGGCAACCAGAAGATGGGGCATACGCGCAAGGTTCGCAACAACCGGTTGACCGCTAATGTCTTTGCCGAGCGTCAACGTTAATGGGGATGGATTACCTTGATAGGCCTCTGAGGCCAATACAGAATGGAGAGTCACGGTTTCTCTCTCCTCGTTAGGTATCTCAAGACCAATGACGGTTTTACCTGGGATGATCTCAACGACCCGAACGCTCGTCACGGATAAGGTTCTGGCAAGATCCTTCGCAAGACCGCTAATTCGGCTCACCTTGACTCCTGGTGCCGGTTGAACTTCGAAGCGGGTGATGACTGGCCCTGGGTGTACCTCGACGACTTGCACCTCTACTCCGAAATCATCGAGGATGAGTTCGAGCTGTCTCGACATCTCTTCCAGCTGATCAGTACTGTACCCTCGAACTCTACTGACACGGCTATTGAGAAGATCGAGGGAGGGGAGGGCGCCAGGGAGTATGGGTGGCAGCTCTACCGTCTTTTCGGGGCGCCTCGGAGTAATGGTTATGGGGCCCTTAGCCTTATCGTCATGACTCGTCTCTTCTTGATGGTCTCTTTCGCCGGTGATGATCGGCATCGGCGAGGGCCGTTGTCTTATGGGCCGGGACCCCTTCTCGTTGGGTGGACTGTTTTCGCGTTTACTTTCTGAGGCACGATCGGGGCTAATGGATGGCAAGACCTGACCGCTAAAGTGGTCAAGACGATCAAGCAACGGGCCGAAGCGTTCGATGACTTTCTGGGTATAACGACCGATCGATTCAAGCACTAAAAGCCAGCTGAGGCTGGTTAACAGTGAAATGCCCGTCAACAGGAGTGTCACCAAAAAGATGGTCATACCGGTGGTGCCAAGGGCGTGATACGTTAGCTCTGAAATTTGACGCCCAACTATGCCACCATAGCCTTCAGGGAGTTCCATGCGAGGGCGAACCATAAAGCGATCGGTAATCCCCGCACTCGCCCCAAGTGCCATGATGAATCCCAAGAGTCTCAGTAACACATCAGCGGGTGGCGGTGACTCCTCATCCGCTTGACGATAGATCAGTGCTCCAAAAACTCCGAGAACGATGGGGAGTAAAAAAGAGGCGATACCGATCAATGAAAAAAAGAAATCAGCGAGCCAGGCGCCCATTGAGCCTGCAGCATTATGGATTTCTGGATGAGAGCCTTCATGAGACCATCCTGGATCACCCAGATGGAAGGTAGACAGCGACAGAAGGAGAATCAGCGAAAGGGCAAGATAGGTCAGTAGGAGTGATTCACGGATCCCTCGGATCAGGGCGGCCCCGAGTTCGCGGCCCGCTGTGAACTTCTTTAAGAAGGCGTGCATGTTCTCCACTTCATAGGATGATGGACTTCGGGATGGGTCTAAAGACTGAAGAATGATTGATCAAAGGGGATGATGAACTATTTTATCCCTTTAGGAGGCAAAGTGCTCCCGCCTCTTAAGGCCCCTGGCGCCTGAAAACCCACCATTGGGATAGACCTAAGCTTCCCTCTGGCGCTATGCTAATCCTTTTTTTAGTCACCCCTTGAGATCGCCCTCAGATCATCTTTATTCATTAACGAGATTCCACTCATGGCCGAAAAACGCCACAGCAGACTGCTCATATTAGGTTCAGGACCCGCCGGTTACTCGGCGGCTGTTTACGCGGCCAGAGCCAACCTCAAGCCGGTATTGATCACCGGTCTTGCGATGGGCGGTCAGCTCACCACAACCACCGATGTCGATAACTGGCCTGGTGACGTCGAGGGTGTTCAAGGTCCTGAATTGATGGAGCGCATGAAAAATCATGCTGAGCGGTTTGAAACGGAGATCATCTTTGATCATATCCACACCGCCGAGCTCACCACGCGCCCTTTCAAATTAACCGGCGATCAAGGGGTCTACACCTGTGATGCGCTGATCATTGCAACCGGCGCATCGGCCCGATATCTCGGCCTCGATTCTGAGGAAGCTTTTAAGGGACGCGGCGTTTCAGCGTGCGCAACCTGCGATGGATTTTTTTATCGGAACAAACCGGTTGCGGTCATTGGTGGCGGGAACACGGCCGTTGAAGAAGCGCTCTATCTCTCGAATATTGCCTCACACGTGACCGTTGTTCACCGTCGTGACAGCTTTCGATCTGAGCGAATCCTTTCAGATAAGCTCCTCGAAAAATCACGGACAGGGAATGTCACCATTGAATGGAATGCAACTCTTGAAGAAGTCTTAGGCAATGAGAGTGGCGTTAACGGCATCAAGATCAAATCCTTAGAGAAAGGCACAGAAAAGGAGCTTCCGCTTGACGGGGTCTTTATAGCCATTGGACACAGTCCAAATACAGTATTCCAGGTGTCTTCGCGGCTGGAGATGTCGCTGATTCCGTTTATCGTCAGGCCATCACATCAGCAGGATCCGGCTGTATGGCGGCTCTTGATGCAGATAAGTTTCTAGAATCCCTGGAATAGACTTGTGAGCAAGCATAAATCGCTTTATAATTCCGTGGTTTAGTTGGCGCTTACCATAGAGTGTCACTCCTTGCCTCACCGTAAAACGGGAGGCTTTATTAACCGTAAGGAGCATCCATGCGACATTATGAAATTATATTTATGGTCCATCCTGACCAAAGTGGCCAGGTTCCAGCAATGCTGGAACGTTATCGGGCGCTGATTCTGGTCACCGGGCAGATCCATCGACTCGAAGACTGGGGCCGGCGTCAACTGGCTTATCCCATCAACAAAATTCACAAGGCGCACTATGTTCTCATGAACATTGAATGCGACCAGGCCACCTTGGACGAACTTGAGAGCGGTTTCCGCTTCAATGATGCCGTTCTTCGTAGCCTTACCATCCGTAAGGATGCCGCTGTCACTGAGCCATCACCGATGGCGCGTTCTGAATATCAGGAACCACCCACGTTCCGTGATAACGACAGCGACGATGATGTCGACCAGGCGACACCAGCTGATGCTGAAGAAGCTTGATCCAACGTCAATAATCCAATTACGAGTGAGGTTTTACTGAGATGGCACGTCAATTTAAACGCAAAACTTTTAGCCGGGTTTCATCCGATGAAGGCCAGCTGATCGATTACAAGGACCTGGAACTTCTCCAGGAATATCTTTCTGAAACGGGAAAGATCGTTCCTAGCCGTATTACTGGCACCAAAGTCAAACACCAACGTGAACTGGCTACCGCCATCAAGCGGGCTCGTTTTCTGGCCTTACTGCCGTTCTGCGACAGTCACGAATAAGCCGGTTGGCTGAAAGATAGAGGGGCATTGATTGTGGGCGCATTAGCGCGATTTATTATGCGGGGTAAATCACAGGCCGTCCTGGTGATTTCCTCCCTCATGATCGTGTCTTGGCTCCTATCGCTGGCGAGTTTGCTGGCATCGGCAGCTCTCTCATTACCGACCCTAAGGCGGGGTGGTCGTGAGGGACTTTTGATGATGTTGGGTGCTCTGCCCTTGGTCGCGTTAGCGGGCCAATTAGTGATGGGAGACGCCCTACAGGCGATAGGATTTTGCCTGATCATGTGGATTCCTGTGGTTTTAGTTTCCCTTGTATTGCGCGAAACCACCCAACTATCACTCTCGGTGATGACGGCCGTTGGCTTGGGAGTCATTAGCGTGATGGGGTTTTATGCCATCGTCGATGACCCGACTTCGTTTTGGGACACACAGCTTTTAGAGGCGATGAAGCCCATGCTGGCCCAGTCTCCAGAAAGCGTTGATGGAGATCGTCTGACCCTCACGGTCAAGATGTTTTCTCGCTTTGCAACGGGTGCTATTGCTGCAGGATCAGTCCTCTCTGTGCTGATTAGCCTTTTGATTGCTCGATGGTGGCAAGCCTTGCTTTATAACCCTGGCGGCTTTCGTCCAGAGTTTTTGGGTTTAGGGCTCCCTAAGTGGGCCAGCTTGATCCTGATTCTTATCTTGAGTGGCGTGCTTCTCGGGGGTGATGTTGGGATTTTTGCCGCAAACTTGATGCTGCCGGTCTTCATGGGCTTCATCGTCACGGGTTTCGCCATTATCCATGCCGTGTGTGGCGGCAGCCCTTCGGGACGTTTTTGGTTGATTGGTGTTTATATCGCGTTAATGTTTATCGCGCCGATGCTGTTATTGATTGCCCTATTGGGGGTTTTTGATCCCTGGATCAATATTAGAAAACGCCTAGGTTACAACCCCGCCTAACGCATCCTATTGATTAATTGATCGTTTTTTCTGAGGTTTACATCATGGAACTCATCCTACTTGAAAAAGTCCCTAATCTTGGGGCACTTGGCGATAAAGTCTCTGTACGCCCGGGCTATGCGCGTAACTTCCTCATTCCACAAGGAAAAGCGGTAGTTGCTTCGGCTGACAAAATTGCCGTCTTTGAAGC
>RFVA01000036.1 GCA_009922685.1 Gammaproteobacteria bacterium
AATTAATGTGGGAAAAAGTGATTTTATAGAGTCAGTTAATTTGAGATGAAAATCCCGGATAAGTGCAAGAAAAGCCGGTTATGAAATCAAGAAACTACAGGTACGATTATGAATGAGTGTGTGTTTCTCGATTTTCTGCTACTGAAGCTCTCAGTCGCTGGTGAGACAAGAGTGTTTGTGCTTAGCTGGGGTCGTCTCAGAAAACGGAAAATAAAGCACGCTAAGCCGGTTGCAGCGGTCGTAGCGGCCTGAATTTGCCCGCGCCGATCTTGGCGCTGCTGCGCCAGAGGTAGTCGCCGGTCAAGTTGATGTGCTCCCAGCCCAGTGGCGACAGGTACTGCAACAGCGCGTTATCGACCGCATGGCCGTTGCCACGCAGTCCATGCGCCGCCCGTTCCAGATAGACCGTGTTCCACAACACGACCGCTGCCGTCACCAGGTTGAGGCCACTTGCGCGGTAGCGCTGATGCTCGAAGCTACGGTCGCGGATTTCACCCAGCCGGTTAAAGAACACGGCGCGTGCCAGTGCATTGCGCGCTTCGCCCTTGTTCAGTCCGGCGTGGACACGGCGGCGCAGTTCCACACTTTGCAGCCAGTCGAGGATGAATAGCGTGCGCTCGATGCGGCCCAACTCGCGCAGTGCCACAGCCAAGCCGTTCTGGCGCGGGTAGCTGCCGAGCTTCCTGAGCATCAGCGAGGCCGTCACCGTGCCCTGCTTGATCGAGGTGGCCAGCCGCAGGATTTCGTCCCAATGGGCGCGGACGTGCTTGATGTTGAACGTGCCACCGATCATCGGTTTCAATGCCTCGTAGGCGGCACCGGCCTTCGGGATGTAGAGCTTGGTGTCGCCCAGGTCGCGGATGCGCGGCGCGAAACGGAAGCCCAGCAGGTGCATCAGCGCAAAGACATGATCGGTGAAGCCCGCCGTGTCGGTGTAGTGCTCCTCGATGCGCAGGTCGGACTCGTGGTAAAGCAGGCCGTCGAGCACGTAGGTCGAGTCGCGCACGCCGACATTGACCACCTTGGTGTGAAACGGTGCGTACTGGTCGGAGATGTGGGTGTAGAAAGTCCGTCCTGGGCTGCTGCCGTACTTCGGGTTGATGTGCCCGGTGCATGCGACCGGTCGCAGCAATCCGCGCAGCAGGTAGTCGCGCACGATATGCACGCTCACCCCGGCCTCAAGAGCCAGCCGGGACACCGTGTAGGCGTTCATCGAACACCTCCTTCTTTCCCTCATCCGGCGCAGCACGAAAGCTGCTTCACGTCCTTGCTGAAGGTCTGCGCCGCGAGCTTCAACCCCTCGACCATCGTCAAATAGGGGAACAACTGGTCGGCCAGTTCCCGCACCGTCATGCGGTTGTGAATTGCTAGGGCCGCCGTCTGGATCAGTTCGCCCGCTTCCGGCGCGACCGCCTGCACGCCGATGAGCCGTCCGCTGCCTTCCTCGATGACCAGCTTGATAAAGCCGCGCGTGTCGAAGTTGGCCAGCGCACGCGGCACGTTGTCCAAGGTCAAGGTGCGGCTGTCGGTTTCAATCCCGTCGTGATGCGCTTCCGCTTCGCTGTAGCCCACGGTCGCCACTTGCGGATCGGTGAACACCACAGCCGGCATAGCGGTCAGGTCCAGCGCCGCGTCGCCGCCGGTCATGTTGATCGCGGCACGGGTGCCGGCCGCCGCCGCCACATACACGAATTGCGGCTGGTCGGTGCAGTCGCCGGCCGCATAAATATGCGGTGTGCTGGTGCGCATGCCCTTGTCGATGACGATGGCCCCTTGCGCATTGACGGCGACCCCCGCCGCGTCCAGCGCCAAGCTGCGCGTGTTCGGTGCTCGGCCGGTAGCAACCAGCAGCTTGTCGGCGCGCAGTTCGCCGTGTTCTGTGGTCAGCACGAACTCGCCGTTCGTGTGCACGATCTGGCTGGCTTGCGTGTGTTCCAGCACCGTGATCCCTTCCGCACGGAAGGCTGCTGTGACAGCCTCGCCGATGGCTGGGTCTTCGCGGAAGAACAGCGTGCTGCGCGCAATGATCGTGACCTGGCTCCCCAGCCGGGCGAAGGCTTGCGCCAGCTCCAGCGCCACCACCGACGAACCGATCACGGCCAGGTGTTCGGGAATGGTGTCGCTGACCAGGGCCTCGGTCGAAGTCCAGTAGGGTGACTCTTTCAAGCCCGGAATCGGCGGCACGGACGGGCTGGCACCGGTGGCGACCAGGCAGCGGTCGAACGCCACCACGCGCTCGCCGCCATCGTTCAAACGGACGACGAGGCTTTGGTCGTCCTTGAAACGTGCTTCGCCACGCAGCACGGTGATGGCAGGGTTGCCGTCCAGAATGCCTTCGTACTTGGCGTGTCGCAGCTCATCGACGAGGGCCTGCTGCTGGGCCAGCAGTTTGTGGCGATCAATCGCGGGAACGGTCGCCGCAAT
Organism: Gammaproteobacteria bacterium; assembly: GCA_009922685.1. Classification (GTDB taxonomy): domain Bacteria; phylum Pseudomonadota; class Gammaproteobacteria; order Methylococcales; family Methylococcaceae; genus UBA6136. Next base: position 2,425 of record RFVA01000036.1, read on the forward strand.
GCCGCCGTCGAACGGACTCTCACGGCGTGAACGGGCGATATGGGCGGCGCGGATCATGATCTTGGACGGCACGCAGCCGACATTGACGCAAGTCCCGCCGATGATGCCGCGCTCGATCAGCGTGACCCTTGCGCCTTGCTCGACGGCCTTCAGCGCTGCCGCCATCGCGGCACCACCGCTGCCGATGACCGCGATTTGCAACGGGCGTTCGCCGCCACCGTGTTGATCAGCCGCACCCATCCAGCCGCGCACCTTGTCGAGCAGTCCGCTGCGGTTGTCCGTCGGCGGGGCATCAGCGAGCGTTGCTTTGTAGCCGAGTCCGGCCACGGCGGCGGTCAGTGCGTCTGGTGCAGTGCCAGGGTCAAGGGCGAGCTGGGCTGCACCCTTGGCGTAGGACACGATGGCCGACTGCACGCCGGGCACTTTCTCAAGGGCTTCCTTGACGTGCGCCGCACACGAGTCGCAGGTCATGCCGGTGATCTTCAGAGTAGTCATTCGATTTCCTTTTCTGTGGTCGGCGACGGCCATTGCCATCAGCCACCTTGTGCTGGCAGGTCGCAGCCGTCCGGCCCGCACCGGCGATGCGCCGGCGAGACGAAATCCCAGATCGAGACGGCCACCATGGCAGCCAGACCGACATAGAGGAGCTTCTCCGCCATGGTGAACGTGGCGACCAACACGATGATCGGCCCGACCATGCCCAGCGCGCTGCGGTGCCACTGGCGATGGCTCAGCCAGCCCAGCGCGTTCGCGAAGAAAGCGAGCGCGGCAAACAGCGGTAGTAGCCGGCTGATGAACAGCCCCTCGTACTGGCTCAGAAAGCCTAGCCCGATGGCCGCGCCGAAACTGGCGAGCGCTGGAAAGCAGGCCGCGCAACCCATCGCGGAAACGACGCTGCCGAGCGCGCCGGTTTTATCGGCAATGCGTGTCATCAAGCCCATGATGTCTCTCCCGGTTCAGCGGCTCATTGTTTGACGCTGGACGGATAGCCCGCGTCTTCCGTGGCCTTGGTCAATTTCTGGACATTGGTCTTGGCATCGTCGAAGGTGACGATTGCCTGACGCTTGTCGAAACTCACGTCGGTCTTGCGCACACCTTCGACCTTGGAAAGCGCGTGCTTGACGGTGATCGGGCAAGAGGCGCAGGTCATGCCAGGCACCGACAGCGTGACGGTCTGAGTGGCGGCCAACACGGGGGCCACGAAAGCGGCCAGAGCAAGGGAGGCAAACAGTTTTTTCATAGTGAACTCCTGTGATTAATAGAAAAATGGCATGACGTAGGGAAATGCGAGGGCGACCAAGACCAGCGCGGCCACGATCCAAAAAATAAGCCGGTAGGTAGTTCGCACCTGCGGAATTGCGCAGACCTCGCCTGGCTTGCAGGCTTCGGCTGGTCGGAAGACGCGACGCCAGGCGAAGAACAGCGCCACCAACGCCGCGCCGATGAAAAGCGGCCGATATGGCTCCAGCACCGTCAGGTTGCCGATCCATGCACCGCTGAATCCCAAGGCGACCAGGACCAGCGGCCCGAGACAACACGTTGAGGCGAGGATGGCGGCCAGCCCGCCGGCGAAGAGCGCGCCGCGCCCGTTTTGTGGTTCAGACATGCGCTTGGCCTTTCGGATCTAGTTTGGATAGCGTAAGCTTACTTCCGTAGTCATGTACGGAGTCAAGCGGCATGGAAAACAATTTGGAGAATCTGACCATCGGCGCTTTTGCCAAGGCGGCCGGGGTCAATGTGGAGACCATCCGGTTCTATCAGCGCAAGGGCTTGTTGGTGGAACCCGATAAGCCTTACGGCGGCATTCGCCGCTATGGTGAGGCGGATGTAACGCGAGTCAGGTTCGTCAAATCAGCCCAGCGGCTGGGCTTCAGTCTGGATGAAATCGCCGAACTACTCAGATTGGACGATGGCACGCACTGCGACGAAGCCAGTCACCTGGCCGAGCACAAACTCAAGGACGTGCACGAGAAAATGGCTGACTTGGCGCGCATGGAGGCTATTCTGTCTGATCTGGTGTGCGCCTGCCATGCGCGAAAGGGGAGCGTGTCCTGCCCGCTGATTGCGTCACTGCAAGACGGAGCGAACTTCGTCGTGTCGGTGAAGGGTGGTCACTAGGTGATTCCGCCTTAGCGTGCTTTATTTTCCGAATTCTGAGGCGACCCCTAGCTGACATTTCCATTTGGTTGGTTGAAAGACTGCTTTGGCCGATAAATTATTCATAGGAATAAAGTTTCAGGTGACACCCTCACTTGAAAAGCCAATGCAGAAATAAAATCTCATCAGCGGATCGCATTGCGACCAACCTTAACTAATTTTGGGCAGCTGTTTTGAGGAATAGCGGTGAATTTTGCTGCCGTAAAATTGCCGGTTTTAGTCCTGCACAGTAGTGAATTGTGGTGCATTAAGGCGCAACGGGCGACCACCTATTCCATTGATTTATATGGCATATCGTCCCGCCTTAAGGCTTTCATAATGCGGGTGTCGGCGGTTCAAGTCCGCCCGTTGCTACCATTTTATCAATGACTTACGGCGGACACCCAAAATGGTCTGCCGTATTTTTGCCGGAATTCTCTACGCACACTTCACCAGTGTGAGCTCCGGCTTCTCATTCGTCCTGCACAAAAAACTCCACACATTCGACCAACCGTTGAATTTCAGCACGGCTGTAATGAGTGGTCATCCTCCCTGCATAATGCCCAAGAAGATCCTGTCTATCTTCTAACCCCACGCCTTGGGCTCTCAGTCTCATTCCGAAGGTGTGACGAAGGTCGTGAACCCTCACGCTCGTCATCACCGGAGGCCCCCTCTACCTTTCGGAATTGGATCCGACCTGGAATAACGAGGAGCTTGCCAATATCACCACACTGGAGATTGCGCTGGTAGCCAACCCCATTGCACTAGCCGCCTGTGCAGCCGATGCCGATTCATCCATCACCGGTATCCCCTTTGCAGCACTCCATGATGGCACGAACTATCTGGTTGAAAGCTATGCAACCTCCTACCTTCATGGAGCCTCAGAGAAACCCCCCAAAATACATTGGCCGGCACAGGTCTTTGCCCTCGGAAATGGAAGACCGCAAGGCGCCATGAGAGGGCTTCCCTGGGTTGAAGAGGAGCTGACATCAATCACTACCCCTGATCGACAGGGCATCTGGTGAGGCAGCGTCCTCGCCAACCAACGTTTTGATCGCACGCATCTTGAGGAAATGTTGCACGAATCCTTCAATATCCTGCACCTGGCCACACACTTCCTCTACAGCCCTGGGCATGAAGAAGCCTCAGGCATCCTCTTGGGTGATGGGCGGAGGCGATCCATCCAGAATGGGAAACCAGAATACCCCTGGGGGTCTCATTGATGCCTTAATGAATCTCGGAACGAGGCAGGTGGTGGGGACACTTTGGCTCATTGATGATCATGACGCCTTTGAGCTCATGCGCCGATTCTACGATTAGGTAAAGCACCAGCAGTCATCACCTTCGAAGAGCCTGCAGTCGACACAAAAAGCATGGGGCCACAAGCATTCACCCGCGCGCTGGGCTTCGCTCGTCTTGCATCACCAACGAGCAGCCCAGGCTCGCAGGATCGTAAGCCGGAACGTATGATCATAGTGTCATGGCTCTGTGAATGGCGGGTTACGGCCAAAAGCAGTCTTTTCTGTGCGCATAGCCGTGCAGGATGCGCGCGTTTCCCTCTCTTGACATTAACGCTGTGCGTTATATGCTTGGCGTATGAGCATTCAATCTTTTCGGTGTTCGGACACAGAGTTGCTCTATCGAGGTGGTCAGCCTAAACGGTTTCGCAATATTGAGTCTGTTGCGCAGAGAAAATTGCAGATGCTAGATGCTGCGCATGAGTTATTCGACTTGCGCGCGCCACCAGGCAACCGGTTCGAAGCCTTATCCGGAAATCGTGCGGGGCAGCACAGCATCAGGGTTAACGCCCAATGGCGAATCTGCTTTTCATGGAGTCCAAGTGGTCCCAGTCAAGTAGAGATTGTTGATTACCATTGAAGGAAAGTACCATGATAAAAAATGGTTTACGCCCCATCCATCCAGGCGAGATTTTGCGAGAAGAATTTCTTGAACCTCTGGCAATGTCGGCTAATGCGCTGTCATTAGAGTTACACGTTCCTGCGCCCCGCATAAACGATATCGTGAGGGAGCGTCGAGCCATTTCAACTGATACGGCGATGCGGCTGGCGCGGTATTTCGGAACGACGCCACAATTCTGGCTAAATCTGCAAACGGCTTTTGACCTGAAGCAAACCGAGGCTAAAGTGGGTGAGCAAATTCTCCGTGAGGTTCCGCAGCGGAAGCCTGTAGCAGCTTGAACATTCGTTTCTAAACCAGAACCCAAACTGCGTGGTCAAGGTTTAACGGACACGCAGTTAAGCCGCTTGGGCCAGTTGGGTCCATTTCTGGTCACCTGTTCCACGTCAAACTGGACAGTTTTTTAACGTTTCGACGAATCGGACCGCCATGGCACTCTCGTGATTTCACCATGCAGCAGGCAACCGCTTACTGAATCATAGTCTCTCAGCTGAAGATATGCATGCAAGTCATATACGGTGTGGATGTTGAACGCCAGCAGCAGCGGGTCAAAGCCAAGAGTGTTTTGACCAGAACTCACTCGGTGTCAGGATCGGATACTGTCCGGACAGCGCCAATAAATCTTTATCGCCCGTGATCAGGTAATCTGCCTTCGAGACTTGTAGTCCTGCAAGCAAGGTTCCAAGCACTGGCCGGTCCATAGGATCTCGCAAGTCTTGATCGTCCCCCGCTGCTGGTTCTATAACCTCGGCCTGTATGGAGAGAATATCAATCAAATCGTCAATTTCAGCTTCCGACAATCCATGGCGTTGCGACAACCGCGGAAGAACTCGGCGCAATTCATCCAAAATGAAATCCGAAAGAAGCACTTCGATAGCACCATGTCGCCACGATGACATGATTTTCCCCGGAATACTGGACGGATAGGCAATTCCTGAGAGTAAGACGTTGGTGTCCAGTACGACGCGCAAGGTGGGCATCGCAAAGCAATCTATTTTGAGGTGACATGAGCTGAGGCCCTTTCAGCCTCGACGGCGGCGTCGATTTCACCGAGCCCAACCTCTTCAGGCACACTCTCATAGCCAGACTCGACTCGGTGGCATAGTGCGTCGAATCGGTCCTGAAGTCGACGAATTCGGTTAAATAGTCGGGTGTCAATCAAGGCCGCAACAGGCTTACCATCCTTGTTGATAAGGACGCTGTCATGCCGGTACTGCACCTGATTTAACATCTCACCCAAATTCTGGCGAAAGGCAACTGCACTTGTTTCGGTAATCATTGTTACACTAATAGCTTTGCTATGATCAGAATGATCATTATGGTCAGCCATGTGCGGAAATTCAAGAGACCGATGGTCCTGACGGTAGCAGCCCAGTTTCTTCTTGGTTGAGGCTGACACCTTCTTGAATGCCAGAGGCCCTCCTTGCCAAGCTGCATTGATCAGTAGCTAGTTTGGGGGACTTACTGCATGAGATAAATCTAATGGCAATCGTAGTAAATGTGCACGAAGCAAAAACAAATTTCTCTCGTCTACTTGAACAAGCTCATGCAGGGCAAGAAATTATCCTTGCCAAGGCGGGTAAGCCCTACGCACGTCTTGTCCCGCTTGACCGAGAAACAAGTAAAAGACAGGCGGGCCGTTTGCAGGGAGCAGTTACGGAAACTTTCTTTGAGCCGTTATCAGATGATGAAATTGCGGCATGGGATCCTCGATGAGGCTCCTACTTGATACGCACACCTTACTTTGGTGGTGGACTAATTCGCCGGAATTGTCGCCACGTGTTCGCGAACTGATACGAGATGAATCAAATGAAGTTCTAGTCAGTGCGGCAAGCGCTTGGGAGATCGCAACCAAGCACCGACTGGGAAAGTTGGAGATTGGACGTGAGGCTGTTGCCAGATTTGATGAACTGCACAGAGTCTGCTGGAAGGGATTCCTTTACTTTCACGCGATCGCGTTTTCGAAAGCATGAAGGTGCCGATTATCTGGTAACGCACCAGGAAAAGCTCTACAAGGGAGACATCTTCGATTCAGAATTCGGATTTCTAAGACGTCGCATTGCACCATTAAAAACCCTTAGCCCATCCCCGAATACGCCTTTCTTTTCTGCGTGCTTGTTGTAGGAATGGATTGCCTCACGGTTGTCTTCTAGCCAAAGCCTCCTCCGATGCTCACTAATTGCTCCTATAAGAGCGACTTCGAGGGTCAGAGATAAGTTGATGCCATAAAACTTGGCTTGTACGAGTAAATCGGAGTTCGTACTGAGGTTAGCTGATTTCTTGCTCGCTTTGTCATTGTAGAGATGATGCACAAGGATACCCCACGACTGGATGCGCACAATTCTCACGCCTCTGAAGACTAGTGTAAATCCCGGGCCGTACTTTTACGGATGTTGCAACTACGCGTTCCGTGTAGGTCTTAAAATTAGTGCCGTATTTTTGCCGTAATTCTCTACGCACACTTCACCAGTGTGAGCTCCGGCTTCTCATTCGTCCTGCAAAAAAACTCCACACATTCGACCAACCGTTGAATATCAGCACGGCTGTTATGAGTGGTCATCCTCTCTGCATAATGCCCAAGAAGATCCTGTCTATTTTCTAACCCCACGCCTTGTGCTCTCAGTCTCATTCCGAAGGTGTAATGAAGGTCGTGAACCCTCACGCTCGTCATCGCTGGAGGCCCCCTCTCCCTTTCGGAATTGGATCCGACCTGGAATAACGAGGAGCTTGCCAATATCACGACCCGGGAGATTGCGCTGGTAGCCAACCCCATTGCACTAGCCGCCTGTGCAGCCGATGCCGTGGCAGCCACTGCTGGGGAACCTGTGGATGGAATGTTCTGGTGTGCCGGAAGCTGGGGGGGAGCCTCTATCCTTTTTCGGGGATGATGAGAGCCTCTGCAGGAGCCGATCCCACCCTGACCAGCCTGACGGCGATCAGATCGCGGGCAGCAATTCACCGACGAGGGTTTGGACTACAGACCGTGGGTGATATGGCCCTCTGCGGAGGCGTCCCCTCACCCTTCATGCAGAAATCACAGTATCGGATGAGCATGGTTTGGCCGGTCCCGGAAATCAGAGGGAATCATCCCGTGGGAGCCAATACGACAACCTGGGGATGAGCACGTCTATCTCCTCTGGGAATGGGAGGATTGTTGCTTGCCTATCATTTAGCAAATGAGTAATGTATTGACATTGTGTGCACGCAAGTGCTCAATATGCTGATTAGAACATGAGTGAAGGAGCAAACAGTGCAAATCAACAAACCCGCAGACACTAACAGCACTGCCCGCGACATCAACATCAACATCAGAGCAAAGCGTGTCCAACGCGATCTCATCGATCAGGCTGCTGATCTCCTCGGAAAATCGCGCTCAGATTTCATGCTGGAAACTGCATGTCGTGAAGCAGAGGACGTCCTCCTTGATAAGCGCGTCTTCATGCTCGATCCTGACGGTTTCAGTCGGTTTCAGGCCATTCTTGATGCGCCGCACGTCACCAATACAAGACTTCAGAAACTGATGGCAACCCAGGCTCCTTGGGAGAAATAAGTTGCCAGACGACAGGGGGTTTAGGCCGCCAACTCCACTCAGCGTTGAACATTCAATCGCTGAATTCTCATCAGGCGAGACCATGCTTGATCAATGGCTCAGGAAACGTGCGATGCGCAATGAGCGTAACGGTTCATCGCGTACCTATGTTATCTGCGTTGAAACACAAGTGATTGCCTACTACTGTCTGGCTGCGGGATCGATTACGAGCACCATGGCCCCGGGAAATATAAGAAGAAATACGCCAGACCCGATCCCTATCATGGTTTTAGGCCGCTTGGCTGTGGATTTGCGGTGGCAGAGAAAAGGGATAGGGCGTGCGCTTTTGCGTGATGCTATTCTCAGAACGGCTCAGGTCGCCGAAATCGCTGGCGTAAAGGCTTTGTTGGTGCACGCGCTTTCTGAGACCGCATCAGATTTCTATGAAGGCCATGGATTTCACCGGTCACCGTTGACACCCAACACTCTGTTTCTGCCACTTAACGAGGTTTAGTGCGATCCAAAGTCGCCAAGCAGACGAATCTCGATGAAGAGGCTAGCAATCTCTTACAAATCATCCACCTACCCAATACTCTAACCTTTACCCAGCAATGCCCAGAGCATGTGGTGCCCCCCTTTAGCCCAACAGGGTTGCTCGATACCAAAGCCCTTCCGTTGACATGAACGGAAATGAATTGGGATTGTGGCGGTTTAGTCCAACCGGGATAGTTTGTTGAGTTCGATGCCTTCCCCTTGGCTCGAGTTGATTGTCTCAGTGGTTATCGGTCTGCTTTGATGACATGATATTCCCACGATAAATTGACTAAGCAATGATCGACATTCTTAGGTATTATTCGGACTCGACAGGCGCACCTCAGCATCCAATAGAACAAGCAGGTTTATGGGACACCACGACACGAATGAACGATAAATCAGCGTGCGGTAGCCTAAAACCAGCATGATCGGCAATCCACACATCGCCTCTCTCGCTGTGACGGTTCCATCATACTCGGCGGACCAGGCCTTCGCAGAGGAGTTCGTGAAGCGACACTTCAGCGACAGGCTGGATAAGCGCAGTACGCACTTCGTGCATACCTTTTTCTCCCATCCAAGTATTCGGAAGCGTCATTACGCCATTGATGATCCGATGGAACTGGTGGACGAGGATCCGGATCGCCGAATTGCCCGGTTTACGACAAGATCAATCGAACTGGCGGCAGCGGCCGCCATTCGTGCGCTGGAGCAAGTCAATCTCGGGGTAAATGACGTTTCCGGCATCGTACTGAATACATGCACCGGCTATATCTGCCCCGGCGTCTCGACTTACCTGATTGAGCGGCTAGGTTTACCCCGCAATATTCGCTCCTACGATCTAGTAGGCAGCGGCTGCGGGGGCGCCATTCCCAATCTTCAGGTGGCCGAATCACTGATTTCTAGCCATGATGGTGTGGTGCTAAGTGTGTCCGTCGAAATTTGCAGCGCGACGCTGCAATGGGACAATGACCTGAGCCTCATTCTGTCCAACGCCCTTTTTGGAGACGGCGCGGCCGCCGCGGTGATCTGGAACCAGCCGCAGGGGTGGGAGCTGATAGCATCGGCAAGCCATTGTGTGCCTGAGCAAAGGGAATCCATCCGTTATGTCCACAAGCATGGACAACTTCATAACCAACTCTCACTCAAACTTCCGGACATTGTCAGAAAGGCGGCTGCCGGCGTAGTGACCGAAGTCCTCAAGGCGCGCGATCTCTCGGTTTCTGATATCGATCACTGGGCGCTCCACACCGGGGGGGAAAACATCATCAATGCGGTAAGTACCGAGATTGGCATCTCCGAGGAAAAAATCCGGCCGACGAGGGCCATTCTGTCCGAGTTCGGCAACATGTCCTCTCCCACGGTCTGGTTTGTAATGGATGAAATCCAGAAAAATGGTGTAAAACCTGGCGACTGGTGCGTCATGATCGCTTACGGCGCTGGCCTTTCCGCTCATGCATATTTGCTCAGAAGGGCGTGAAACCTTGCGCCCATCCCGCCTAAATTTAGACACGTTTTTCCTCTGTTCAGAACCCGTCGGCAAGCTCATAAGCCCATGAACGGCCTCAAAAACCGGGTACTTGAACCTGAGGAAATGGATGATCCATCGATTTCGCAAGGCGAACACAGACGCGCCCTTAACGGATTGGCTCGACTGAATTGGATCAGCCACGCCGCATCATCGATATGGGGAGGTCTAAAAATCGCCGGCATCGACAGAAAACCCGGGGCTGTGAGGTTTCTGGACATCGCCACTGGGGGTGGCGATGTCCCGATCAAGTTGGCCTTAAAGGCCCGGCAAAGAGGCCTGAATCTGAATGTAGCTGGTGCCGATCGTAGCCCGGTCGCTCTGTCTTATGCCAGGGATCGGGCGAACCGCGCCGAGGTCGATGCCGAGTGGTTGCTGTTGGATGCGCTGGAAGAGCCTATCCCTAGCGGCTATGACTTCTTAAGTTGCTCCCTCTTCCTCCATCACCTGGCTGATGAGTCTGTCTGCGGGTTGCTGGCAAAGATGTCGAAAGCTGCCCGGCGCGGAATCATCATCAACGATTTGGAGCGTTCATCGATCAATCTCGGCCTGGTCTGGCTTGGAGCCCACCTGTTGAGCCGGTCGCCGGTAGTGCATCGGGACAGCATTCGCTCGGTGCGGGCTGCCTTTACGCTGGAAGAGATTCATCGGTTAGCTCTACGTGCTGGACTGGCCAACGCACAAATTCAGCGGAGTTTTCCTTGTCGATACAGACTGACATGGCTGAAGAGCTGATCGAAGCCTCACTGGATTTCTCCGCTGCGGTCAAGCACTCATGGGATGTGATCGTCATCGGCGCGGGCCCGGCGGGTGCAGCGGCCGCACTCGCCTGCGCTAGGAAAGGATTGGAAACGCTGTTACTGGACAGAAAGGATTTCCCCCGCGCCAAGGTGTGTGGCGGGTGCCTGAATCAAGCCGCATTGGCCCAGTTGGCAGAGTTGGGGCTGGATGCGCTGCCGGCGGAACTGGGCGCCCTGCCGGTCAACCGTTTGCGCCTGGCGGCCAAACGCACTGAAGCTGTTATCGAATTGCCGGGCGGCATGGCGCTCTCACGGCGCGTACTGGACGTCGGACTGGTTCGCGCGGCTATCGGGGCTGGCGCCCAGTTCCTTCCGCACACCCTGGCGGTGGACGCAGGCCTTTCATCAAACCATCGTGTTTTACGACTGAAGAGCGGGCATGACCAGGCAGAGGCCAGGACTCGGCTGGTGATCGCTGCCGATGGCCTTCGGGGGAACTTTACTGAGGGATTGCCGACGATTGCTAGCGTTACAGGGCACGATGCCTTCATCGGCCTCGGGGCAACCTTCGACGAGCAGGGAGAATATCCAGCGGGTGTCATTCACATGGCTACGCACCGGCACGGCTACGTCGGACTGGTGCGGGTGGAAGAGGGCTTGCTGAATCTCGCCGGCGCGCTCGATCCCCGTTGGCTCCACCGGGTCGGCTCACCGGCCGAAGCCATCGGGCGGGTGCTCGCCGACGTGGGCTGGCCAATACCATCCGGAGTTGCAACCGCGCGATTTCAAGGCACGCCCAGACTGAGCACTTTCCGCTCTCCAGTCGCCAATGACCGGGTGTTGCTAGTTGGCGATGCGGCAGGCTATTGGGAGCCTTTCACAGGAGAAGGCATGGCCTGGGCTTTGCTCGGCGGACGGGCGGCGGCGGCCCAAGCGGGTTCCGCACTATGCCTGGACGATGACCAGGCCATGACGGCCCGCTGGTGCGAAACCTATGACACCGTGGTGCGCAAACGACAGCGAACCTGCGCCATGCTTACTCGTTGGCTGCGCCGACCACTATGGTTCAATCTGGGCGTGAGGGTCCTAGCCGTCGCGCCAATTTTATCCCGGGGCTTCGTCAGGCGTTTGAACGCAACAGGTTATACATCCATTCCCTAACCCTGCTCGCCTGCCTCGCAGCGTTTGAGGGCCTCGTGGGTAACATTCTGACAGGAGAGATTATGTCCAGTACTCAGCAGACAGGCCCCGCAACGGAACTGGCGGAGCGAGTCATTGCGGTCATCCGCAAGTCGGCGGAAATACCCATGGAAAACATTACCCTTGACACCACGTTTGAGGAACTGGGGTTTGACTCGGTGGATGCCGTAACAATGACCTTTGCCATTGAAGACGAATTCGGCATCGAAATTGACGGACACGGCTTCATCGGCGTGAAAAATATCGGCCAAATTGTCGAAATGCTCGAAAAAATGATGGCCCCTCCGGCCTGATCAAAGGAGCACGCACGTTGTCTCAACCCAAAGTGGTGGTGACGGGGCTGGGTATCCTGTCGGCGATCGGCAATGACCGTCCTTCATTCTGGAATGCGCTTTGCCAAGGCAGGAACGGCTTCGCTCCCATCAAGACCATCGAACCGAATTCCCTTCGTTTCAAGGTCGTCGCTCAAATCGGCGATTTCGATCCGCGTCATTATCTGGAGAACAAACAACTCGAATACATGGACCGCTTTGCCCAGTTTGCCTTGATTGCGGCCCGGGAAGCGTTTCGGGATGCAAACATCCACGACTTGACGGACGAACAGAGAAATCGATTCGGTGTCGTGATGGGTTCCAGTGGAGGCGGACAGGGCACAATTGACGACGCCTTCGTGGAACTCTATCGCCACCATAAGCCACGAGTCCACCCTCTGACCATACCGCGGGTGATGGCCAATGCTGGGGCCAGCCATATTGCCACCGATCTCGGGATTACAGGACCTTGCTATGCCGTCAGCACCGCCTGTTCCTCGGCGAATCATGCCATCGGGCAAGGCTTCTGGCTGATTCGCAGCGGCGTCATCGATGGAGCCATCGTGGGTGGCAGCGAAGCCCCCTTGAGTTTAGGAAATCTGAAGGCCTGGGAAGCGCTGAGAGTCGTTTCACCCGATCTATGCCGGCCCTTCTCTCGGGACCGAAACGGCATTATCCTTGGAGAGGGGGCCGGGGTTCTCATCCTGGAGTCCCTGAGGCATGCCCGAGCGCGCGGCGCCCACATCTATGCGGAGCTTGCCGGCTTCGGGATGTCGGCCGACGCCGCCCATGTCATCCAGCCTGACAGTGACGGCGCCGCCCGCGCCATGCAGGCAGCCCTGCACGACGCGGAGATGTGTCCGGAAGATATTGATTACATCAATGCGCATGGCACCGGGACGACGGTCAATGACCTTACCGAGACCGTCAGCATCCGCAAGGTATTCGGCCGACACGCCGATAAATTGCTGATTAGTTCTACCAAGTCCATGCATGGCCATGCCCTGGGGGCGGCGGGCGCTCTGGAAAGCGTTGCGGTGGCACTTTCCCTTCAGGACGGCCTGGTCCCGCCGACGGCGAACTTTACCGAGGCCGATCCGGCCTGTGACCTGGATGTGGTTCCGAACCAGGCGCGTCGGGCAGACATCCGCTGCGCCGTGTCCAACTCGTTCGCTTTCGGGGGCTTGAATGCCGTTCTGGCGTTTCGCAGGTGGGAACATGAAAGGGACTGAGAGTAAGTCATGAACCATCATGGACCCCAGGGTTGCAGGAAGTAAACCTCCCCTGAGAGCTACACGCTGAGGCAACGGCAGTAGAGGATCGCAGTGCTGGAGTGGCAACAGGATCAAGTCCAGTCGATCATCGCCACGGCACGACGCTTGAGGCGGGTGCGCCCTTTGGCGACCCGTGATTGGGTTTCGGCAAGGGTTGCTGAAAATCAAAGGTCAGCTGCGCAGCGACGAGACCGGGATGATTTTCATGCCTCCAGAAGGGCCAAGTCCGGGCAGCTCACCATCGGTGAGCTGCAAGGTTTCCCGGAAGCCCGTAGAGTCATCTGCGAGCGGTGACGGCTGGGGCGCCGAAGGCATTAACCGTTCTTCGCAATGCGGCCGTTCAGCGCTGGGAGCGCTGTAGGCTTAGAATTTCGTAGAACTCACTGAAACGGATTCCCCAGATCTCTTGTTGTCAATTAGATGGAAGGTTGGGACAAAGAGTCTTTCATGTCGGATAAGCACACCCAACAGGCCATCATCATGAATTTGGTGATTCTGGGTGAAGCTGCAACCAAAATCATGGAGCACTATCGAGGCCTTCGTGGAGGACCATCCGCATATCGCATGGAAAAACATGAAGGGGATGAGGAACCGGGTAGCGGAGGCTACTTTGACATCAATTTAGATGTTGTCTGGGATACAGCTCGATCAGCAATACCCACCCTGTATAGCGATCTAACCAATCTCAGTCTTGAATGTGATTCTTAGATTCGGGAATAGCTGATCTTGGCGCTCTCGAACCAATACCCTTCGCGTTCAAATCAGCAAGGTCTGCTTTGGGTCGAGAGAAGCCGTTCAGCCCTAGTTGAATCTAGGCGCTACAGGGGACCACCTAGCTCATTGATGAATATGGCATCTGATACCACCTGAAGGCTTTCACACGCTTATTGGGCTTCAGTCGTCTTGCATCATCATTGATTTAAGATGTGACTCTCTTCCGACCACGAAGGATCTGATCATTTCGACTAAAACGCTTCTCATAACAGGCCTCCTGTATCCTGCCCTCCTTTGGGGAGACAACTACAGAGGCACGTGCAAGAACTTTGGTTAGGGTTGGCAGAACGACTGAAGCACATAGGGCTATTAAGGGAAACGAGGTCGGCTACGGGCCGAAGCCCGTGGCCAACAATGGATTGAACACAGTCTATAGCCGGCCGACAGGGGGTCAGAGACACCGTGCTGTATCTGGCTAAGATGATTTCAGCTCGGATTGAACAATCGTCTTATTTCGCTTGTGTCGATTGCGCCATTTCCAGGTGCTTTAGGGCTTCTTTGGCATGCAACGTAGTCTCTTTTGCATCATTCTGTTTGGTCGCGCTGACCGCCGCTTCCAGATGCACGATCCCTTCTGCCGTATGAGGGTTTGCCTCCGCTTTTTCTGAAGCCTTGGCATGTTCCAGAGCCGTGTTGATGTTGCTGACCAGGAGCGGTACGTGTTCAACACCCCCATGGTTACTGGCCTCGCCATGGGCAACCGCTGCTTTTGTGTGTTCTATGGCTTGGGGCAGATGCACGGACTCAGCGAAGACGAGTCCACTGTTCAGCAGCCATGCCATGCTCACGGCGATCATAGTATTTTTCATAATGTTTTCTCGTCACTTTTTGGTTAATAAACGCAAACTACTGAGAGACCATAGTTAGTTAATAATGATGGCTTGAGGTTCCCTTCATTTTTCATTCAGGGAAGCCCTCCAAGCCGTTCCCTCAGCGTGTGCATCGGTGAAAGACCTTTTCCCGTCCTCGTCCCTCTCCGCTTCCGGTTACTCATCAAGCGGGCTTCGGTCCCCTTTTCATTTGGTGGTGAAGCCCTCTCACTGGATGTCCTCCACCAATCGATTCTGATAACCTCGGTCTCTACCATAAAGCTCCGCCATTTGATTATGATGAATCAATCAAAAGACGTACCTTGTCAACTAGGGTGGATCGGGACTGGGCGCATGGGTCTTGCTATGGCCGATCGGCTGCTCTCGGCAGGCCATGAACTTAAGGTTTGGAATCGAACCGCATCTAAAGCCCTTCCCCTCGCGGAGAAAGGAGCAATGGTTGCCCAAGATCTCTCTGAGCTTGGCTCCTGCGATATCGTTTTCATGATCGTAGCGAGTCATCACGAAGTCGACGCCATCCTATTGGGTGAGCGAGGCCTTCTCTCAGGGAAAAACAAACCAAGAATAATCGTCGACTGCACCTCAATCGGTTCAGAAGAATCCGCCTTCATTCGAGAAAAACTGTTCGAACACGGTATTGCATTCATCGCCGCACCCGTCTCAGGGAATGCAAAAGTGATTCATGCGGGCAAGCTCTCAATCGTCGCATCAGGACCTGAAGATGCCTTCAAGGAGGTGAAGCCTTACCTTTATGTGATCGGCCAAAGCGTCTCCTATGTTGGGACGGGAGACCTCGCCAGGATCGCGAAGATTTGTCATAACGTGATGTTGGGAGTCGTCACCCAGAACCTTTCAGAGATTCTCGTGCTCGCAGAAAAGTCTGGCCTGAAACGGCACGATTTCCTGAATTTTCTGAATTCGAGCGTGATGGGGTCGCTGTTTACCCGATATAAATCACCAGCCCTCACGAATCTCGACTTCGAGGTGACATTCACCCCACAATTGATGCTGAAAGATCTCGACCTTGGACTCTCTGCTGCCCGTGCTCTTGGGGTACCGATGCCAACCACCAGCGTAACGCGCGACCAGGTTCAGTCACTTATAGGCCAGGGATATGAGGATGACTTTTCCCAGCTTCTCCTATTGGAGGCTGCTGCTGCGGGGCTCCTTCTCAAAACAGAAGAAACAGATGTTGATGATGGGTTATAGTTCTCCCCGAAGAACCCTCCGGTCTTTCATAGAGGATTGATCGGGCCACAGTCATCTTTTTCTGGCGAGCTACGCGGTCATTTTCCACAGAGGTGTGATAATCAACCCATCGCCAATAGCGATGCGGTCGCTCATGAAGAGTCAGGACCAGGGTGCATGCTGCGTATGAGCGCATTTAGAGGCATGGTTCAAAGCTCACCCAAAAGGAGTGAAGGACGGACAGCCCTGGCGCCCAGGAAATTCAGGGGCATCAGGAAATATCGTTATTCGACACTACAAGCTTGACGCACAGTGGGCAACAAACGACCAGAACATTCGTACCGATACAAGTAAGGCATTGAACCCTAGACAATCCATTCACACAGATTCTAAGGATCAATTAACTTGTCTATCCCAACTTTTAGGGTCAAATCATGAGCAGTGAGAGCAAATGTCCGTTTGGTGGATCACAGGCTGAGTCTTTCAAAAACAGTGCGCAGACGAGCAAGGAGTGGTGGCCGAACCAGCTTAATCTGAGCATACTTCACCAGCATGCTCCGATTTCAAATCCGCTCGGTTCTGAATTCAACTATCGGGAGCATTTCAATCAGCTTGACTTCACTGCGGTTAAGGACGATCTAGTCTTGCTAATGACCGATTCACAAGAGTGGTGGCCCGCCGACTGGGGACACTATGGCCCCCTTTTCATCCGAATGGCATGGCACAGCGCGGGTACTTATCGTGTCACTGATGGTAGGGGGGGGGCTGGATCGGGTAGTCAACGCTTTGCTCCACTTAACAGTTGGCCTGATAACGGAAATCTGGATAAAGCTCGGCGATTGCTCTGGCCTATCAAACAAAAATACGGCAATAAAATCTCATGGGCCGACCTGATGATTCTCGCAGGCCATTGTGCCCTTGAGTCAATGGGATTTAAAACCTTTGGTTTTGGAGGTGGGCGTGAAGATGTTTGGCAGCCAGAAGAAGATATCTACTGGGGCTCTGAGAGCACATGGCTTGGGGACAATCGGTATAGCGGAGATCGTGAACTCGAGACCCCTTTAGCCGCCGTAGAAATGGGATTGATCTACGTTAACCCTGAGGGGCCGAATGGTCATCCTGATCCCGTGGCCTCTGGACGTGACATAAGGGAAACATTCTCCCGAATGGCGATGAATGACGAAGAGACGGTAGCCCTTATTGCCGGGGGGCATACCTTCGGTAAAGCTCATGGAGCCGGGGATCCTAGTTTAGTTGGGCCAGAGCCAGAAGCTGCATCTATTGAAGAGCAGGGGCTCGGCTGGATCAATGCTTTTGAATCTGGAAAGGGAATCCACACGACTACCAGCGGTATTGAGGGGGCTTGGAAGCCCAATCCTACTCGGTGGGACAACGGTTACTTTGATATGCTTTTCGGCTACGAATGGGAGCTTACAAAAAGCCCTGCAGGTGCTCACCAGTGGGTAGCTAAGGATGTCAAGGAGGAACACCTGATCCCAGATGCGCATGACGCGGCTAAGAAACACGCACCGATAATGACGACGGCCGATCTTGCACTGCGTTTTGACCCACTTTACGAGCCCATCGCGCGTCGATTCCACGCCAATCCGGATCTCTTTGCTGATTCGTTTGCGCGCGCATGGTTCAAGCTGACCCATCGTGACTTAGGTCCAAAATCCCGATATCTCGGTCCTGAAGTTCCCAGCGAGGATCTCATATGGCAGGACCCTTTACCGGTCTTATCCAATCCCCTCATTGATCAAAAGAATATTGAGAGTCTCAAAGCCTCGCTTCTAGCAAGTGGCCTCACAATTTCAGACCTAGTCCGAACAGCCTGGGGATCGGCCTCAACATTTCGAGGGTCAGATAAACGCGGTGGTGGAAACGGCGCAAGAATTCGATTGGCTCCACAGAAAGATTGGGCCGTTAACGAGCCCAAGAAACTCGCGCGCGTATTAGCGGTACTAGAGGACATTCAACAACAGTTTAACGAAATCCAAGTGGATGGTCGGCGCGTGTCATTGGCCGATCTGATAGTCCTTGGGGGGTGTGCAGGAATAGAAGAGGCAGCAAAAGCTGCAGGTATCCTGGTCGTCGTGCCTTTTGTCCCGGGACGTAGCGATGCATATCAATCTCAGACCGATGTCGAGTCCTTTTCAGTACTTGAGCCAATATCGGATGGGTTTCGCAATTATTCGAGTCACGAGTACGGCCGTCTAGCTGAGTCTCTTCTGCTAGATAAGGCACAACTTCTAAACTTAAGTGCACCTGAAATGACGGTTCTATTGGGTGGGCTTCGTGTGCTGGGTGTCCAATGGGATGGTTCGAGGACAGGGCAATTTACTAAAAGGCCTCAGGTACTGAGCAATGACTTCTTCGTTAATTTGCTTGATATAGATACGACTTGGTCTTTATCGTTTGATAAACAGGGGGTATACCTCGGTCATTCTCGCAAGACTCAAGAACTGAAATGGGAAGCATCGAGAGTCGATCTTATTTTTGGTTCAAACTCACAGCTCAGGGCGATTGCTGAGGTTTATGCCCAAGCGGATGCTGAGCAAAAATTCGTATACGACTTCGTTGCGGTATGGAATAAAGTGATGAATCTCGACCGATTTGACCTCAATTAATCCCATAGATACTGATGTTATAGAAAGAAAGGTCATCCTTCATGGCCACTCTAAGCCTTCAGTGGCGGGGCATTGAAGAATATGATATTTCAAACTTAACCATCAGTAAGCCTGCGATGTCTCCTCACCACAGGTGTTGAGTAAATCAAGCCAGCCTGACGCCTTCCCATCAGGCTTCGATTTATCCGCATCAACCAATTTAGCGAAATTTGGTGCCGTAAAATGGCCGATTTTAGTTCTGCACGGTAGTGAAAAGTGGTGCAATCAGGCGCAACGGGCGATCACCAATCTCATTGATTCATATGGCATCTGATCCCGCCTGAAAGCTTCATAATGCGGGTGTCGCCGGTTCAGGTCTGCCTTTTTCTACAATATTATCAATGCCTTAGGTTCTTCTGGTGTTTTTTTGTTCGGTGCCCCTTTGGTTCCCCCTCTCCAAATTTATCTCCCCTAGTTCAGCCTAAACATGAATCCGGACAAAGGACGAAGATCCTCAGAAACCCACCACCTGTAAGATGGGATTTCACTGATAGCCACCTTATTGAAGGAGGAAGGCTGGATAAAAATGTGAGTGGCGCCAATGATCCCTGCCTCACCGAGTGAGCAAATAAATCTCAGATCGAAAATTATTTCTTATCGTTTCCGTAGAATTTAACAAGATAGCTGACGATGACTTTCTCTTCTTCAGGGCTGATAGGCGCGTTGTAAGCCTCGATCATTTTATGGGTTTCATGCTCCCAGAAAGAACGGTTTTGCTTTCCTTGATTCAGAATGTAACCGAAGGAATGGCAAATGCTGCACTTCTGGATGGTTTCATAACCTTCGCCCTTTTGCATCTGATAGACGTACGCCTTCGGGAAATCAATCGTCTTTCCGGCAAAAGGCGGGGTAGCTGCATCCTCCGCGTTTACACTTAAAGAGGCCAACAAAAATAAAATGGCAAGTGACTGGGTGATACCGATTATTTTCATCGTATGCCTTCCATTCTATTTACCATGACTCAAAGCACATTGATGGTGAGATGATCAGCGGCGTTCCATGCATATCCCGAAGGATTCCACTCCATGTTGGCAGGGAGTGGCTGGATTTCTCCAAGGCGATTGATTGCGCGACTCATCATAGTCAAGATCCCAGACTTAGAAGGCGTGAATGTATAACTCCATCTCCTGAATGCATATGGGCCAAGGTCCTTATCCAAGGTCGCCGAGGTCCACGACTTGCCATGATCAATAGAAACGAGGACTTCCTTAATGCCATAGCCCGCATCAAATGCAACACCCGCCATCTCGACTTGATCTCCCCTATGAATGACGGCGTTTTCTGATGGGGTTGCGATAACGGATTTTATGTTTAGGGCTTTCAAGGCGCGGGTATCCTTGGGCATGGGATCACCGGGTGCGACGGATCCGAAGGGGTTTGCAGGGAGGCGATAAGCCTTGTCCGTGTAAAAAACCGGCTCGTCCTTATCCAAGACATCGATGCGCTCTAGCATCTTGACCCAATTGTCAGCGAAATAACCCGGCACAATGAGAACTAACGGGTAACCATTGAGTAGGGGAAGATCCTCGCCATTCATCTGGTAGGCGATAATCACATCCTCACGGTTAAACTCATCTTTGTCGAGCTTACGCATGAATGGCGGTGTACCGGGGAGAATCGGCCGTTCAAGCCCGTTTAGCTTCAGAAATTCACTATTTGGTTTGATTTTGGCGGCGGCGAGGACGTCGCGCAGTCGGACTCCTTTCCACAAGGCGCAACCCATGGCGCCATGATGCCACTGTATCCCAGACGTCACGGGAGAAAAATTCGATCGGCTATTGCCGCCGCATTGCTTCACCGCATAAAGCTCAACCGATTCGAAGCGGCTTTTCAATTCGGCAAGACTCAGCTCGAGAGGCGTATCCACATTTCCCGACACCGAGAGGCGGTAAGTTTTGAGATCGATAGTGTCCGGGATCACGGCATGATGCCACCGGACGAAGAATTCATCATTTGGCGTAACCGCACTGGCAAATGCCTCGCGCGGCGTCTCAAGCAAGGGCGGACTGTCCGAGTGCATCCATAAAGGTTTTTTCTCGGGGAACGCCATCATCGGGGGCTGAAAAGCTTCAGAGGCAGAGCCCTGTTCCATTGAACCTGAGAGCGCATTTATCTTCTGGGACCATGCAGGAGTGCAAATGATCCCCGCTCCGAGGCTGACAAGGCTAGACTGTATAAATACACGGCGGCGCATGTCGGTCATGACTTAATCCCCAGGAATTCTTCGATGGATCTATTGATTTCAGGCATTCATCCTAACATCGTCAACACGCTAAACGTTCAACTCCAGAAGAAACCTTCCGAATGAAACTTTTTTGGTATCACACAGCCTCTTTCATAACTATGTTGACCTTCTCTAAAAATGAATTTTTTCGGCCCAATACAATCCATAAAAACGAATGACTCCATGATGGATTCGGTGTTTACGGGAGTTACAAACTCAGACCCGGGGCATCAAGTCGCATTGCTTGAGGACGGATTGCCAAGCGATGGTGTGTCTTGAGATCGCCTTGTTGAATTTTGTCCAAACACTCCCATCGGAGTTGGAATTCAAAGTTTGATCATAAAAGCGTTGAAAGGCATCCGGTATTTCAATCTTTTGTTCTTGCACCAATTCGTTAATGGCCTCCACCAGGGGTCGAGCTTGTGTGTGAATCAGACTAATGTAAGGCTGCGCCTCGCCAATATAGAATTTCTGAAAGACATTGAAGAGGTAGTCCGCTTTGACTGTTTTTCCGCCCATTGGACAGAGTTTCCTTTGCTCCGCCACGGTTTCAAGAAGTTCTGATCCTTGTTGGATGTAGTTGGTCGTCACCACCATTCCCTGTAACAACTGTCCCAAAAGCTTTGAAGATTGAAGAATGTAATATTGGGATTCGAGCATGCTTTGCTCTTTAGGATCCTGATCCGATCGACGCTCGAGGCCCTGTAGAGAGATGAAGCGAAGAGCACTGACAAGTTCCGTCGAAGAAGACTTGGATTTCAAGGGTAGTGTTTCTTTGTGAGTACTCAACAGCACCCTGAATTCGGGACTTCCAAATGTTGCATTCCAAAAAACAGTGGGAAGAATCGCTGTTTTTCGGTCCGCAATCGATTGCGCCTCTGCCAGAAACTTTTTTTGTTCCTTTTCGTTTGACTGCTGTAAGTCTTGAATGCATCCCTTAAGTTGGCGGAGGAAGCGTCTTTCATAAAGAAGGCGGGCCGTCGCGGATTGAAACTTGCCGAGTGAGCTGTTACGGGCGCTTACCTCCCCGACTAGTCCGCAGCGGCCGAGCCCTATGTAGGTGGAAAATCCAACCCTAATGTCGTCCACAGGCAGCACCAGATCTCGAGGACGAGGATAGGATGGCAGAAGGTTAACCGGGTCCATCGGTTTAACCTTTACCTCGGTGACGTTAGAGATTCTCTCAAAAAGCTGGGTGAAAACCTCTTCAGGGGAACGAGATTGCCCACAACCTGGAAGGGCTGTGCAAAGGAAAACAACAAAGAAGGGAATCCATTTCATAATCCTTTGATGATCACACTATCCAAAGGTTGCAAAAGGATGACCCCAAGCTTTTTTGCAAAGGATCATCGCTCAAGCCTGAATGGGGGGGGTACTGGGGGATTTTGGGTGGCCACCGGGGCCATCAACAGGCAAGCCCGTGAATACTTACGATTACTGGTGGGGTTATTTTTGGGTTTGTTGGCGTCAAGGCGATCAAGGCCATTCTTCAAGATGGAATGGATACTCCTATAGGTCACGGACTGGATTT
>RFVA01000037.1 GCA_009922685.1 Gammaproteobacteria bacterium
TTTGAGGATATCCTCAAAACTCTGCCATTGATGGAGTTCGCCATCGGCGCCGGTAATGGAGGCATGGGATGTCATCCCAAGAATGCGGTCACGGAGTTCTGCTTCAAATCCGTTCATCACGGAAAGCACCGTGATCAAGGCTGCAACGCCGAGTGCGATACCTAAAACCGAGGTCAAGGTGATGAAGGAAATGAAGCCGGTTCTGCGCTTCGCTCGGGTGTAACGAAGGCCAATAAAAAGAGAAAGTGGTTTAAACATGGTGTGGCTTTGCGATCCCGCGGATGAGGGATGCGATTAGTCGTTGGCGCGGACGGTTTGGCAATGGGCGCAGATGCCGTAAAGACAGAGTGAATGGTCCGTTAGCTTGAAGTTCATTCGCTCAGCAATCTCGGACTGACGCTTTTCAATGGTTTCGTCCTGAAATTCTTCGACATGGCCGCATTGGACGCACACCAGGTGATCATGATGATCGCCACGGTTCAGTTCGAAGACCGAGTTGCCGCCCTCAAAATGGTGGCGTACGACGAGGCCGGCGGCCTCAAACTGGGTCAGCACCCGATAGACGGTCGCAAGCCCAATCTCCTCACCGTCAGTCACGAGGGTTTTGAAAATTTCTTCCGCGCTGAGGTGTTGGCCCTGTTCGCCCCGCCCTTCAAGAATATCTAAAATCTTGATTCGAGGTAGCGTGACCTTAAGGCCGGCATTACGGATGTTTTTACTTTCCAGGGGGATGGCTCCGTCCGATGTTTTAGGCTGGCCTATCGGGTATGATGATGTGCTGGCTAATGGACTCACCCATCATAACATGTCGCATATTCGCTTTGTTGTTCTGATTCTGACCCTGCTCCTTGAAGGAGGGTGTAGTTTTGATTGGATCCCCTTCGTTTTCCGCCAGGATATCCACCAAGGCAATGTGATCACGCAAGAAATGGTCGACCAGCTCCGGCCTGGAATGACCCAGCGTCAGGTGACCTACATCATGGGCGCCCCCCTGCTGGTGGATCCTTTCCATGACAATCGCTGGGACTATATCTATTCCAATCAGCCAGGGGATGAGCCTCGGGTTCAGAAGTCGGTCACCTTGATTTTCAAAGGTGAATCACTCGACCAGCTGCAAGGGGACTTCCGTCCCGGGACGCTTCCTTCCATCGAAATGAAAAAAGATTCATCGGTCGAGGTCCCAAAAATCGATCGAGAGAAGACGGTGTGGCAAATGGTCGCCGACCTCTTTACCTCGGAAGACGAGTAGCCGTCTACTTTCTAAGCGCCCGCGCTCGCCTCGCCTCTCGGGGATCAATCATCAGCGGGCGGTAAATTTCCACGCGGTCACCACCTTGAAGCTGGGTCTCCAAGGGGAGTTGGTGTCCAAAGAGGCCCACCCCAATCAAAGGGTCGATCTCCGGGAACTGATCGAGTATTCCCGAGGCTTTGATCGCCTGCTCGATAGTAGCCGGGGTGGTCATCTTGATGCGCACGATCACCTGACGCTCGGGCCTTGCGTAGGCAACTTCAACCTCAATCAATCGGTCGTCCATGAAGGCCTCAGAAGAGGCCGAGGGCTTTCAAGAGGATCAGAGTGACAGCTAATGGCGCGATATAGCGTGAGCCGATCTGCCAGTAGCGGAGATACCTCCCAAGATCAAGTTCTGCCGCGCTGACCTTTTCCTTCATCACCCAACCCGCAAATACCGCGATGAGAATGCCGCCTAAGGGGAGCATGACATCAGCCGTCACGAAATCGATGAGCTCAAAGAAGGTCTTTCCGTGCCATTGCCATTGGTTGCCACCGGTGAAGGACCCTAGTGTGCCAAGACCCAGAAACCAGCAGACGCCGCAAGCTATGGCGCTCGCTTTCTGTCGGCTGTAGTCGAATGTCTCGATCAAGTAGGCGATGGCCGGCTCAATGAGGGCAATGGCCGAAGTGATGGCCGCAAAGAACACCAATAGAAAGAACAGGGAGCCAAAAAGAGCACCCAAAGGCATGTGGCTGAAGGCCAGTGGGAGAGTCTCGAAAATGAGTCCGGGCCCCATGGATGGCGGAAGGTGGTTGCTGAAGACGACCGGGAAAATCGCGATGCCGGCCATGAGTGCGACCGCGGTATCGGCGATTGATACGATCACCGAGGAGCGGCCGATCGAGACGTTCTTTGGAAGATAAGCCCCATAGATCATGATCGAACCCATGCCGAGGCCTAGCGAAAAGAAGGCTTGCCCCATGGCAATCAAAAGACTATCGGGGGTGATCTTGCTGAAGTCTGGCTTGAAGAGGAAGGTCATTCCTTCCCAAAATCCCGGCGTGGTCGCGGCATAAACATCGAGGGCCAAGAGCATCAGAAAGAGGCTCGGAATCATGACGCGGGTGACCCGTTCGATGCCTTCCGTGAGGCCTTTCATCAGAATCGCCGTGGTCAGCGCCATGAAGAGGCTATGCCAAACCAGCTGAACATCGGCCGCAGCCTTTAGGTCCATAAAGACTTGCTGGGCCTCTTCGGGGCCTACCTGGTCCATAAAGCCGCCGACCATCTTAAAGAGGTAGGCCATCGACCAGCCCGCAATCACCGAGTAGTAGGAGAGGATCAGGAAGCCGGCCAGAACGCCGAGCCAGCCAGCGATCTGCCATAAAGGGGTGGCCTTAGCCTCTTTGGCTAAGACAGTCATGGTGTGGATGGGACTCCTTTGTCCCCGTCGTCCTATCATTGTTTCGGCCATCATGATCGGGAGGCCAATGCCAATAACACAGGCGATATAAACAAGGACAAAGGCGCCACCACCGTTTTCCCCAAGCAGATAAGGGAACTTCCAGATGTTGCCAAGACCGATGGCAGAGCCACTGGCTGCAATGATGAAGGCGATCCTAGAGGACCACTGTCCGTGGTGTTGAGGCGATTCTGACATAGCGGTAAATGAAGTGTTGAGCCCTAAGGAAAGCCGATTGGAGTAAAATAGCAAGTTTACGCGACTGCGTCAGGGATTGTGGAAGAGACCAATGGCGGCTAACAAGAAGAAGGATGCGACCAAAGGCTCGACTATCGCCCTCAATCGTCAGGCCACTCATGATTATTTCATTGAGGAGCGTTTCGAGGCGGGTATTGCCTTGCTGGGTTGGGAGGTGAAGAGTCTTCGCGCCGGCCGTGCCCAACTCAAGGAGAGCTATGTGGTCCTCAAAAATGGGGAGGCCTTCCTCCTTGGGGCTCATGTCTCACCTCTCTTATCCGCCTGCACCCATGTTTTTCCGGACCCCGTTAGAACCCGGAAATTGCTCCTACATCGACACGAACTGAGCAAGCTGATCGGCCATGT
Source organism: Gammaproteobacteria bacterium (assembly GCA_009922685.1). GTDB lineage: Bacteria > Pseudomonadota > Gammaproteobacteria > Methylococcales > Methylococcaceae > UBA6136. Next base: position 3,301 of record RFVA01000037.1, read on the forward strand.
CGAGCGCAAGGGTTACACCCTGATTCCCTTGGTTCTGGGCTGGTCCCGGGGGCGAGCCAAGCTTCAGATTGGTTTGGCGCGTGGCAAAAAGCTGCATGATAAGCGTGCGGCTGAAAAGGATCGGGACTGGGATCGTGAAAAACAGCGGCTCATGCGCCATGGTGCTTGAGTCACCTTCATTCCTCGCGGTTTGTACGAGGCCTTTTTTTTCTTTGCCGCCCGGTTGAGGCGAGCTTTCTCCTTATGATTAACCGAACTTCTTACCCGCTGCTGGCGTTTGTTTTTCTCTCCTTGTTCCATCACGTGGCCTTAGCCCGAGATTACTCCGCGTTGGTCGTTGAGCCCGAATCAGGGCGGGTCCTTTACGAGAAGTACGCCGACGAGCTCAGGCATCCCGCCTCGGTGACCAAGATGATGACCCTTTATCTCGTCTTTGAAGCCTTGGAGCGCGGCAATTTAACCCTCAACACGCCCCTTGATATCTCAAGGAATGCCGTGTTGCGTCCGCCTTCAAGATTGGGCATGACGCCGGGTGATACCTTAAGTGTTGAGGACGCCATTCTGGCTTTGGTGACCCGCTCAGCCAATGATGCGGCGACGGTGATTGCGGAGAATTTGGGGGGCACAGAGTCCTCTTTTGCGGCCATGATGACCACGAAGGCCCGTGCCCTTGGAATGCGCGATACCCTCTTTAGGAATGCTTCAGGCCTTCCGGATCCAGAGCAAGTCACTACCGCGCGTGACATGTACAAACTCGGCCGGGCCCTGATTAGTGACTTCCCGCGCTACTACCCCTATTTTTCAACGCCGAGGTTCTATTACCGAGGCCAAAGTTTTGATAATCACAACCACCTGATGGAGACTTATTCCGGGATGGATGGGATTAAGACAGGGTTTATTAATGCCTCCGGATTCAACCTTGTAGCCTCAGCGAGACGTGGAGGTCATCGTCTCATTGGTGTGGTCTTTGGAGGACCCAGCGCGGTCAGACGTGATCGTCATATGCGAGACATTCTTGATGATGGCTTTGCCCAGATGAATGGCGCAGCGCCTAGGGAGATTGTTGCAGAATTTGAGCGAGCTCCCATGCCCCGTGGGCGAAGCCTTCAGGATTTGGAGCTTGATTCACCGACGCTCTCCTTTGGAAGCCCCCGCCGCTTTAAGGCGGCTCGCGTGATGGCCGAGCCCTCCAAGAAGGCCGCTCACCCCAACAGTCAGAAGGCCCCTCAAGCCCCCTCAACGAAGGGCGGTCGTTTGACATCCTCGAGCGCAAAGTCCAAGGCGGTTCCAAAGAATAATCATTCGGCCTCATCCGCCATGGTCTCCCCGCCAAAGCATGGCACGCAGCAGACGTTACCCCCCAAGGCGGCATCCAAGACCAAACCCTCGGCACCCCCTTCAAAATCTGCCTGCAAGACTTCAGGCGGACATTGCAGCGGACGTTGATCGTTCATCATGAGTGACGCTCTAAGTTCAAGCCCCTACCAACGCCTCGGCGGCGAAGCTGGACTTCGCCGACTGGTTGACCGTTTCTATGAGGCAATGGACACGTTGCCTTGGGCGGCCGGAATCCGCGCCATGCACGAAGATCTTGGGAGAGCGAACGAAAAGCTTTATAAATTTCTATCGGGCTGGTTGGGTGGCCCCAACCTTTTTTGGGAGGCTTATGGCCATCCGATGCTGAGGGCGCGCCATCTCCCCTTTGTCATTGGTCCAGCCGAGAGAGATCAATGGATGGGTTGCATGCGAATAGCTCTTTTAGAGACGGTCGCTGACATAGAATTACGTGAGACGCTGGAAGAAGCCTTGGCGCAGACGGCCCAGCACATGATCAATCAGCCGTATGAGGGTCATTTTGGTGAAGGGGGAGGGGTTGTTCTATGAAAATGAGTCCAAGCGCTTTCAGAGCCTGGGCCTGTAAGCGCATCACGCTGCTGGGCATGTCCGGGGTGGGCAAGACCACACTCGCGAATAAGTTACCAAAGCAGAACTGGTTCCATTATTCTGGAGATTACCGGATCGGAACCCGCTATCTCGATGAGCCCATTTCCGACAACATGAAGTTGCAGGCCATGGAGGTGCCTTTCCTTAAGGCGTTGCTGCAATCAGATTCGATCTACATTCGCAGCAATATCACCATCGATAACCTGGCCCCGATCTCGAGTTTCCTCGGCAAGATCGGTGACCCCTTGAAGGGTGGGCTCAGCCTGCAAGAATTTAAGCGACGTCAGGATCTCCATCGCCAGGCGGAAATTAGTGCGATGCGGGATGTTCCTGAATTTATTCGCAAGGTGGATGCCATCTATGGGTATCAAAACTTTATTAACGATGCCGGTGGCAGCGTGTGTGAGCTCGATGATCCCGAGACGCTTTCGATCCTTGCCGACAACACGTTGATCCTCTACATCAAGACCAGCGCCGAACTTGATCATGTGCTCATTGAGCGGGCTAAGTCTCATCCCAAGCCGCTCTACTATCGCGAAACTTTTCTTGATGAACAGTTGTCAATCTTCATGGGGGTCCATGGCTATGGTCAGGTGACCGACATCCCTCCGGATCAGTTTGTGACCTGGGTTTTCCCTAAACTGTTTCATGCCCGGCTGCCGAGGTATGAATCTATCGCCAAAACTTTCGGCTATAGCGTTGATGCTGAGGATCTCGCGAAGGTTCAGAATGAATTCGACTTTATCGAACTGATCTGCGAGGCGCTTGAGCGTGGTTAGACGCAATCCTCCAAGGAGACGGCCATGCCGCTGATAGCCCATTCCGATCTACCAACCTATCAGCGTCTCAGTGAGGAGGGACAGGATGTCCTGACCGTTGAGCGTGCTCAGCAGCAGGATATTCGGGAGATGCACATTGGTCTTCTCAATATGATGCCAGATGCGGCCCTTGAGGCCACCGAGCGGCAGTTTTACCGATTGGTCGGCGCAGCGAATCCCATCGTTCAGTTCCATATGCACCCCTTCACGATTGACGGGTTGATCCGCAGTCCGGAAGCTCAAGACCATATTGATCGGTATTATGAAAACTTTGACCAGATCCAGCTGGATGGGCTTGACGGGCTGATTATCAGCGGTGCTAATGTCACCCACCCAAGCCTTCCAGAGGAGCCTTTTTGGGAGCCTTTGACCGCGGTATTTGACTGGGCACGACAGCATGTGACCTCCACCATGTGTTCGTGTCTTGCGACCCACGCCCTGATTGAATACGGGTATGGCATTCAGCGGACGCACCTCGGCTTCAAGCGCTGGGGGGTTTATTCCCACCGGGTAGTGGACACCCAACATCCCCTGGTTTCAAACATCAATACCCGCTTTGATGTGCCCCACTCGAGATTCAACGAAATCTTTCGCGAGGATCTCGAGGGGGTGGGTATTAAAGTGCTGGTGGATAGTGCCGAGGCCGGGGTCCATCTTGCCGTCAGTGAGGACCTCTTGCGGGTGGTGTTCTTTCAAGGGCATCCGGAATACGACACCATCAGCCTTCTGAAGGAGTACAAGCGCGAGGTGATCCGCTTTTATGAAGGCCAAAGCGATGATTACCCCCCTATGCCCGAACATTACTTTCATCGGGATTTGGCTGAGCGGTTCAGTGAATACGGGCAGCGTGTTCGAAAAGCCCGAAAGGTCGGGCAACCGATGCCTGATTTTATCGAGGATCAAGTGCTTCAGCAGCTCGACAATACCTGGCGGGATACCGCCAAGGCCGTCTTCAATAACTGGCTAGGCCTCATTTATCAGATTACCGATGAAGACCGAAGAAACCCTCTGATGGCAGACCTTGACCCTCAAAATCCGCTTCGAAGAAAGGGGAGGATTGGCCTTTTGGGCTAATTTGCAAAGGGCCTGTCCCATGGACAGGGGATCCAAATTTCCATAGAATTCTAGGCTTAAAGACCGTCGCGAACCGACATGAGCGGGCAGGGCCATAAGGTTCTACCCGTTTTGTGTGTTTAAAGGGTGAATATCATTGAATACTGAAGCTTTGCTGGCCCTTGAAGATGGGACGCTTTTCCGGGGAATTGCCATTGGCGTCGACGGTTTTGCGGTTGGTGAAGTTGTTTTCAACACCTCCATCACGGGGTATCAGGAGATCCTGACCGACCCGTCTTATGCTCGACAAATGGTCACCTTGACCTACCCTCATATCGGTAATGTCGGTGTAAACGACGAAGATATCGAGTCAGGGGGTCTTCATGCGAGCGGCTTAATTGTGAGGGACGTGCCGGAACGTCTCAGTAATTGGCGCGCCCAAGGGGGCCTCAGTGACTACCTGAAGGACCACGGGGTGGTAGGGATTGCGGGTATTGATACCCGTAAGCTGACCCGAATTTTAAGAGATAAGGGTGCCCAGCGAGGCTGCATCATCGCCGGCAGCACTTTGGATTCTGAACGTGCCATTGCTGAGGCCCTCGCGTTTCCTGGGCTCAAGGGCATGGATCTGGCTCGTGAAGTGACCACCTCTAAAATTTACCCCTTTCATCAAGGCTCTTGGCAGCTTGGTCAAGGTTATGGTGAAGCGCCCGCGGGCGCTTATCATGTGGTGGCCTACGATTTTGGAATCAAACTCAATATCCTTCGGCTCCTAGCGGATCGTGGTTGCCGTCTGACGGTCGTTCCCGCGACCACGCCCGCCGAAGACGTGCTCGCGTTGCAGCCGGATGGCGTCTTTCTTTCGAATGGCCCTGGTGATCCTGAGCCCTGCGTCTATGCGATCGAGGCCATTCGGCGCCTCCTTGAGGCGAGGATCCCGGTCTTTGGCATTTGTCTTGGGCATCAGTTATTGGGGTTGGCCAGTGGTGCGAGGACGATGAAGATGAAGTTTGGTCATCATGGCGCCAATCATCCGGTCTTAGAGATAGATACCGGGCGTGTGCTCATCACCAGTCAAAATCATGGGTTTGCTGTTGATGAAGCCAGCTTACCCCCCCATGTCCGAGCGACCTATCGCTCGTTGTTCGATGGGAGCTTACAGGGTATTGAGCGAACCGATTGCCTGGCTTTTAGCTTTCAGGGGCATCCCGAAGCCAGTCCAGGCCCCCATGATCTGATGCCGCTCTTTGATCGTTTTATGACGAACATGTCCTCTGCCCGCCACTGAGATTTATCGATTCATGCCCAAAAGAACCGACCTACAGTCCATCCTGCTACTGGGCGCTGGCCCCATTGTCATTGGGCAGGCTTGTGAATTCGACTATTCAGGGGCTCAGGCCTGTAAGGCGCTCCGGGAAGAGGGTTACCGGGTCATCCTGGTGAACTCGAATCCTGCAACCATCATGACGGATCCTGAGATGGCTGATGCCACCTACATTGAGCCGATTGACTGGCAGACCGTTGCCAGCATCATCGAGAAGGAAAGGCCCGATGCCCTTTTGCCGACTATGGGGGGGCAAACCGCTCTGAATTGCGCCCTCGATCTTGATCGACATGGTGTGCTTGAAAAGTTCGGGGTCCAGATGATCGGTGCTTCTAAGGAGGCCATTGATAAAGCAGAGGACCGCGAGAAGTTCAAGCAGGCGATGACCAAGATTGGCCTTGAATCCGCTCTCTCCAATGTGGCTCATACCCTCGAAGAAGCGTTGGCTTGTCTCGAACATACCGGTTATCCAGCGGTCGTGAGACCCTCCTTTACCCTTGGGGGGAGTGGCGGTGGTATTGCCTATAACCGCCAGGAATTTATCGAGATCTGTGAGCGTGGTCTTGAATTATCGCCAACTCGGGAGTTGCTGATCGAGGAATCCGTCTTGGGCTGGAAGGAATATGAGATGGAGGTTGTTCGCGATCATAAGGATAACTGCATCATTATCTGTGCTATCGAAAATCTCGATCCGATGGGTGTCCATACGGGTGACTCGATCACGGTAGCACCTGCACAGACCCTGACCGACAAGGAATACCAACTGATGCGTAATGCATCGATTGCGGTGTTGCGTGAAATCGGGGTGGATACCGGCGGTTCCAATGTCCAGTTTGCGATTTCGCCGATGGATGGCCGAATGATCGTGATTGAAATGAATCCAAGAGTCAGTCGTTCTTCGGCGCTGGCTTCTAAGGCGACGGGATTCCCAATTGCTAAAGTCGCCGCCAAGCTGGCGGTGGGGTATACCCTTGATGAGCTTCGCAATGAAATTACTGGTGGCGCGACCCCGGCCTCTTTCGAGCCGACGATCGATTATGTCGTGACCAAGATTCCCCGCTTTACTTTTGAGAAATTTCCTCAGGCAGATGACCGGCTGACGACCCAGATGAAATCGGTCGGTGAAGCGATGGCGATCGGCCGGACTTTTCAGGAGTCGATGCAGAAAGCCTTGAGGAGTCTCGAGATTGGAGTGGATGGTTTCGCTGAGAAAATGGATCTTGGGGCCGCTGATGCAGCTGATCGTCTTGCCCGTGAGCTCCGCCATCCAGGTCCTGACCGAATTTTCCATGTGGCCGATGCGTTTCGCATGGGTTGGTCGCTGGATGAGGTCCATCAACATGCCCGAATCGATCCATGGTTCCTCGCGCAGATTGAAGATCTCATCGCCGAGGAAGCGTCCCTCAAGGGGCGGGTATTGGGGAGCATCAAGAGCGAGGAAATGTTTCGGTTGAAACGGAAGGGCTTCTCCGATTCCCGTTTGGCTCGGCTTTTAGGCAGCCAGGAATTCCATGTTCGTGCAGCAAGGCACAAGCTTGGTATTCGGCCGGTCTATAAGCGGATCGACTCCTGTGCGGCTGAATTCTCGACCTCCACCGCCTATCTCTATTCCACTTACGAGGAAGAATGTGAGGCGGCGCCGACTGATCGCCAAAAGATTGTGGTTCTCGGCGGCGGACCCAACCGAATTGGGCAGGGCATCGAATTTGATTATTGTTGCGTTCATGCCGCCATGGCGCTGCGTGAAGATGGTTACGAGACCATCATGATTAATTGCAACCCGGAAACGGTGTCGACCGACTTTGATACCTCGGACCGCCTTTATTTTGAGCCGCTGACCCTTGAAGATGTCCTTGAGATTATTCATCTCGAACAGCCTTATGGGGTCATTGTTCAGTACGGTGGACAGACTCCCTTGAAGCTCGCAAGGGCGCTTGAGGCGGCAAATGCGCCAATCATTGGAACCACGCCGGATTCGATTGACCTCGCCGAGGATCGGGAGCGTTTCCAGAAGCTGGTGGACACCTTGGGTCTTCGTCAGCCGCCCAATCGGACGGCCCGCTCTCCCGATGAAGCGATCGTCTGTGCTAATGAGGTGGGGTATCCCCTGGTGGTGAGGCCCTCCTACGTTTTGGGTGGCCGCGCTATGGAAATTGTTTTCAACGACGAGGATCTTCGCCGCTATATGCGAGAGGCGGTGAGCGTCTCTCATGAATCCCCGGTCCTCTTAGATCGCTTCCTCGATGATGCCATCGAGATGGACGTTGACGCCATCTGCGACGGCACGGAGGTGCTGGTCGGCGGGTTGATGCAGCACATTGAACAAGCGGGTGTTCACTCAGGGGATTCCGCGTGCTCTATTCCGCCTTATGATCTGAGTCTCGAGTTACAGAATGCCATTCGGGAGCAGGTCTGCTTGTTGGCGAAATCTCTTGGTGTGGTGGGTCTCATGAACACGCAATTCGCCATCAAGGGCAACGATATTTATATCCTGGAGGTTAATCCCCGCGCCTCAAGGACGGCGCCATTTGTCTCCAAGGCAACGGGTTATCCCTTGGCTAAAATTGCCGCTCGCTGCATGGTGGGTAAGACCCTTAAAGAACAGGGTGTGACGGAGGAGCGGATTCCCTCCTATTATTCGGTTAAAGAAGCGGTATTCCCGTTTATCAAATTCCGTGGTGTAGACCCCCTTTTGGGGCCTGAGATGAAGTCGACCGGTGAGGTGATGGGGGTAGGCAAGACCTTTGGTGAGGCCTATGCCAAGGCTCAGCGGGCTGCCAGCGTGAAACTGCCAAAAAGTGGCAATGTCTTTATCAGTATCCGCGAAAGTGACAAGCCGAAGGTCATCCCGATTGCCCGCGATCTTTTGTCCAAGGGCTTTAAGCTGGTGGCGACCCGAGGCACGGCCAAGGCGCTGGCCGATGCTGGGATCGAATGTACGGTGATCAATAAGGTCTATGAGGGCCGTCCGCACGTGGTGGATATGATCAAGAACGGCGAGTTGCAGTTCATCATCAACACGACAGAGGGCAAAAAGGCGATTGCCGATTCATTCACTATTCGGCGTCAGGCGCTTCAGGATCAGGTGACCTATACCACGACGATATCGGGCGCCTGGGCCACTTGCTCTGCGCTTGGGGAAGAAACGGCAACGACCGTGAATTCACTACAGGCCCTCCATAAGACCCTTTATTGATCGTCTGAAGATGCGGACGAGGAACTCTAGGTTATATCGATGCATAAAGTCCCCCTGACGGCCCGAGGCGCCGAAAAACTGCGGCAGGAACTCCTTCACCTGAAGACCGTGCTGCGCCCGAAAATCACCGAAGCGATCGCTGAGGCAAGAGCCCACGGCGATCTCAAGGAAAACGCCGAATATCATGCGGCGCGCGAGCAGCAAAGTTTTGCTGAGGGCCGCATCAATGAAATTGAGGCCAAGCTGTCGAATTGTCAGATCATCGATGTGACGCAGGTCAATGCCGGTGGCAAGGTGGTCTTTGGTGCGACGGTTGATCTTGCCGATGCCGAGACCGGTGATGAAGTCACCTATCAGATTGTCGGAGAAGATGAGGCGGATATTAAACAAGGCATGATTTCGGTGACGTCACCTATCGCACGTGCTCTGATTGGCAAGCGAGAAGGGGATGTCGCGACGGTTCAAGCACCGGGCGGCCTCAAAGAGTTTGATATCTGCGCGGTGCGCTATCTTTAAGCGCACCCTGACCCTGTTGGACGCTTGTTCAGCGCTGGCGGGTATTTCGTCGATAAAGGGTGATGATATGGCCGATCGACTGAATCAATTCGGCTGAAGTCGCCGTAAGAATCTCCTGGATGAGGCTCTGGCGCTGATCCCGATCACCGGCGTTAACACGCACTTTGATCAGCTCATGGTGATCAAGTGCCCGTTCGATTTCACTGAGAACCTGGGGGCTGGCGCCGTGTTGTCCAGTAATGACGACGGGTTTCAGGGTATGCGCTTTAGCGCGCAGAAATTTCTTCAGTTCGGCTTTCAATCGTTTTACCTTATGTTCAATGGATCATCCGGCCTGTCTTATGGCACGTAGTCGAAGTAGCGGACGCTGGTTGTCCGAGCATTTTTCCGATGAGTACGTCAAGCTTGCGCAGTCGCAGGGCTATCGGTCCCGTGCGGTTTTCAAGCTCAAGGAGCTGGATGAAAAGGAGAGGCTCTTAAAGCCCGGTATGGCTGTCGTCGATCTTGGAGCGGCACCGGGTGGTTGGAGTCAATATGCGGCGCAGCGAGTCGGCAAGACAGGGACAATTATAGCGCTGGACCTCCTGCCGGTGGAACCCTTGCCGGGAGTGGTCTGTCTGCAGGGTGATTTCCGCGAAGAAGAAGTCTTAGCGGCACTGATGGGCCAATTGGACGGGAGGCCGATTGATCTCGTGCTTTCCGATATGGCGCCCAATATGAGTGGCAATCGTAATGTTGATCAGGCCCGCGGCATGCATCTTGCGGAGCTTGCCCTTGAAACCGCCCGCGAGATCCTCCGGCCGGGGGGGACCTTTGTGACCAAATTATTTCAGGGACCGGATGTCGATGCCTATGTCCTCCAAGCCCGCGGATTCTTTACTCGGGTCAGCGTCAAAAAGCCGAAGGCGTCGAGGGATCGTAGCCCTGAGGTCTATCTTCTGGGGCAAGGCAAAAAGTCGATTTAACCGGGTTCAGCTCGGATCAGTTGACGACCCCTTCTGGTGTCCGCTGAGAGTCCCCGCCTGAGGCGCTCCTGACCGGCCAGGCATTCAAAACCGCATTGACCAGGGTGGCGAGAGGGATTGCGAAAAACACGCCCCAGAATCCCCAGAGCCCTCCGAAAAAAAGGATCGCGACAATGATCGCCACTGGGTGAAGGTTGACGATCTCTGAAAACAATAGGGGAATCAGGACCACGGTATCCAACGCCTGAATGATCGTGTAGGCCAGCACGAGATAGCCAAAGTGGTCACTCAAACCCCATTGAAAAAAAGCGACAAAAATCACCGGAAAGGTGACCATCGTTGCACCCACATAGGGAATGATGACAGAGAGCCCCATCAGGACAGCCAGCAATAGGGCGTAGTGGAGGTTCAGCCACCAAAACACCAGAAAGCTGGCCAAAAATAACACCAGGACCTCGAAGCATTTTCCCCGGACGTAGTTTCCAAGCTGCAGATCGACTTCACCCCAGACTTTGTGCGGGAGGTAACGGTCTGCGGGCAAATAGCGGTCGAACCAAGCCAGAATCCGCTGCTTATCCTTGAGGAAAAAGAATACCAATAGCGGCACGAGGATCAGATAGACGATCAGGGTGATCGCGCTGACCAGAGAAGCCCAGGAAGTGGTCAACATGTTCTGCCCCCAGATGAGGAGCTCTCGACGGATGGTCGCCATCACCTCCAGAAGCTGGTCTTCCGTAATCACCTCCGGATATTTCTCGGGAAGCTCCAGCACCAGAACTTGTCCTTTAGTGACCCAGCCCGGGAGCTGCTGGATCAACTCCATGGTTTGTTGGTAGAGCGAGGGTAAGACGGCCACCAAGAGAAAACTGAAGCTGGCGAGGAACAGGAGATACACCAAAATGACGGCGATGACATGAGGGATTCTCCTTTGGACCGCCTGCATGACGATCCCATCGAGGAGGTAGGCAATGACCCCTGCCGCAAACACCGGCATCAGCATTTGTCCAAGATTAATGACCAATATGGTTGAGACCAGCAAGAAAATCGCGAAGGAGACAGCCTGTGGATTCGGAAGAACCCGACGAAACCAGTCACTGATCCAGTCAAGAATATTTTTCATGGCCAACCCCCTCTCTCGTGCTTATTTTTGTGTCTGTCAGGTCTCAATGTCCCATCGCCATCGTACTCGCAAATGGCTCTGAAGGCTTAGATTTCGGGCCTTCTAGTGTTATTTCAGGGCCCTGTGGCGGGAAGGCGTTCATCAGGCGTTAACACATCATATAGTGCTTGACGCGGGGATTAACCACACCCTATAGTGTGTCTCACGCCAAACCTGTCCTGTTAACCCGAGGTATTTCCCATGGAATTCGAGTCCCTGACCCCATCCCCACAAACCACCATTCCGCCATCCGAAGGCGGCATGGCTGATGTCGAGCTTCGTGCCAATACACCCGGGGAAATGCGGGTTATCCGTCGTAATGGCAAGGTCAACGCCTTTGATCCCAGCAAGATCAGCGTGGCGATTACTAAGGCCTTCTTGGCGGTCGAAGGGAGTACCGCGGCAGCGAGCGGTCGTATCCATGAATTGGTCGAGGAGTTGACCGATCAGGTGGCCAAGGCGCTGTTCCGTCGGTTACCTTCGGGCGGTACGATCCACATCGAAGATGTCCAGGATCAGGTCGAATTGGCCCTCATGCGCGGCGAACATCATCTGGTTGCCCGCTCCTACGTTCTTTACCGCGCCGAGCGGGCGAGACTCCGCGCTGAGAAGACGGCTCAGGAGCAGCCTGAATCCTCAGTATCCAGTGAATTGATGGTGACCCTCGACGATGGGACGCGGAAGCCCCTCGATATGGTGAGGCTCCAGAAGATTGTCGATGAAGCCTGCCGCGATTTGAGTGATGTCGACGGTGCTTGGATGTTGGATGAGACCCGCCGCAACCTGTTTGACGGGGTGCCGGAAAAGGATGTCGCACCAGCCTTGCTGATGGCCGCAAGGACCCGTATCGAGCAGGAACCAAACTATTCCTTTGTGACCGCCCGTCTCCTTCTCGACAGCATGCGCCGTGAAGCTCTCGGGTTCCTCGCTCACGGACAACGTGAAGCGACCCAAACCGAGATGGAGGGGCGTTACGCGGAATATTTTGCAGATTTCATTAAGCGCGGTGCGGAGCTTGAGCTTCTCTCTACCGAGTTGACGCGCTTTGATCTTAAGGCTTTAGGGGCTGCCCTCAAGCCCCAAAGGGATCTTCATTTCAATTATCTGGGTTTACAGACCCTTTATGACCGCTATTTCATTCATTCGAATGGCGTTCGCTTTGAACTGCCACAAGCCTTCTTTATGCGGGTTGCCATGGGGCTGTCGATGAATGAAATTGACCGGGAAAGTCGGGCCATCGAGTTCTACAATCTCCTTTCGTCCTTTGACTTCATGAGTTCCACCCCCACGCTTTTCAACTCGGGCACCCTTCGCCCGCAGCTTTCCTCCTGCTATCTCACCACGGTGCCTGATGAGCTGGACGGTATCTACGGCGCGATCAAGGATAATGCGCTGCTCTCCAAATACGCTGGCGGACTAGGCAACGACTGGACGCGCGTCAGGGGTCTCGGCGCCCACATTAAGGGTACCAACGGCAAGTCTCAGGGGGTGGTGCCGTTTTTGAAAGTCGCCAACGATACCGCGGTTGCGGTCAATCAGGGCGGTAAGCGTTTGGGGGCAGTGTGTGCCTATCTTGAAACCTGGCACATCGATATCGAAGAATTTCTCGAGCTTCGTAAGAATACCGGTGACGATCGTCGCCGGACCCACGACATGAATACCGCTAACTGGGTTCCTGATCTTTTCATGAAGCGAGTGGCCGAAGAAGGCGAATGGACCCTCTTTAGCCCAAGTGATACGCCAGACCTTCATGATCTCACGGGCGCTGCCTTTGAAAAGCGCTATCAGGAGTATGAAGCCCGTGCCGATCGGGGTGATATTCACCTCTTTAAGCGGATTCCAGCCAGTCAGTTGTGGCGAAAGATGCTGTCGATGTTGTTCGAGACCGGACACCCTTGGGTCACCTTTAAGGATCCCTGCAACATTCGTTACACCAACCAGCATGTTGGCGTCGTACATAGTTCCAATCTCTGTACGGAGATTACGCTGCATACCAATGATGGGGAAATCGCCGTCTGCAATCTAGGGTCTATTAATCTCGCCGCACACATCACCGAGGACGGTGCGTTGGATGCCGAGAAATTGAAGAGAACGATTTCAACCGGCATGCGCATGCTCGACAATGTCATCGACATCAACTACTACAGCGTGCCGCAGGCGCGCCGCTCCAATCTTCAGCATCGGCCCGTGGGTATGGGCATCATGGGCTTCCAGGACGCCCTCTACCAATTAGGGATTCCCTATAGCTCAGAGGCGGCGATTGCCTTTGCCGACCACAGCATGGAAATGGTGAGCTATTTTGCCATTGGGGCATCGACCGACCTCGCTGAGGAGCGGGGTACCTACGCCAGTTATCAAGGTTCGCTGTGGAGTCAAGGCATCCTGCCACTGGACTCCGTGGCTCGCCTTGAGGTGGAGCGCGGTGGGTATCTGCAGATGGATCGGTCATCGACCTTAGATTGGGATAGCCTTCGTGAACGCGTTTTGAAGGTTGGAATGCGAAACAGTAACACCCTGGCGATCGCGCCGACCGCGACCATTTCGAACATTTGTGGCGTGTCGCAGTCGATCGAACCGACCTATCAGAACCTTTTTGTGAAGTCGAACCTTTCTGGGGAGTTCACGGTCGTGAACCCTTATCTGGTTGCAGAGCTGAAGCGTCATGACCTTTGGGATGCGGTCATGATCAACGACATCAAGTATTACGATGGCAGCCTGCAAAGGATTGAGCGGATTCCTGAATCGATCAAGTCCATGTATGCGACGGCCTTTGAAGTCGACGCGCGATGGCTGATTGAGGCGGCTTCAAGACGTCAGAAGTGGATCGATCAGGCGCAATCGCTCAATCTCTATCTGGCCGAACCCTCAGGCAAGAAGCTTGATAATCTCTACAAGTTTGCCTGGGTGAGGGGTCTTAAGACCACGTATTACCTCAGAACCATGGGGGCAACCCACGTAGAAAAGAGTACGGCATTTGATGGCAAGCTCAATGCCGTCAAGAATGAGTCTTCCGCCGCGGTCAATCTTGCGACGATGGCGGTTCTTTCGAGCGACATTCGCCTTGAGGGTGGTGCCAAGGTCTGCTCGATCGATGATCCTACCTGCGAGGCTTGTCAGTAGGACAGGCCTTTGAATGGGGCCCGCGGTTTTAAGTGACCCCGGGCCCTTCGGTTTCCCATGAGCCTTTGGCTTTTATTGATATGCCCCATCTGGGGCATTTTTTTGTCTATGGTTGTGTTGAATAGTGCCCTTGAGTGAGGACAGCGGCCGGGTGAGGGGCCCCGTTGTGTTTTCAGAACAGCGTTAGAATGGTATTTTTGGGAGATACGGTTCGAGCGTATGGCGCTCGGATGACCCCTCACCAGGATTTGGCGCCTGAAAGCCCCTCAGCTGGTCGCCATTCGTCGGACATTCATGAACAAATCGGATACCAAGGCCATCTCCTGTGGCCCGCAACTCAAAAAACTACGGAATGCGCTGGCTATCATTCATTGTCGGCGGTTACTCTCGACCTTTCAGAAAGAGGCCGAGGGCACGATTTCTCACGATCAAGCGAAAAGAGTCACCTATCTGACCGAGCTTTTTTCGAGGATTCACCGCGAAATCTTTGAGGATTGGAAGGATCAGGCGATGACGCCGGACCGACCTGGGACCATGTCGGATGCCGGTAAGCGTAAACGTTTCCGTGAAGCCATTGAAAGTCTTGTCCTTAATGAGGACGAGAATAAGGACACCGCCCTTTTTGATAACAACGGCTTTGTCATTAAAACAGCGAATATCGCTGAACGGGTGGCCCGCTTCTATCATAGTATGCGTGCGATCAAACCCTTTGGTTATGGCAATAAGCTGACCCTTGATTTTTTCATTATCGCGCTCAGCAATCTGCCCGCCTACAGTAGTGTCTATGAGCAGGAAATTGATTTCAGGCGCTTAGAGGCCCGCGATGCCGAGCTCCTGCATGATTCAGGGTCTTCTCTTTCGGAGGTGACGCGGGCCTTCAGGCACGCCATGGATCCCCTTCGAAATCGAGGGCTTGAGAATGAACCCAATGGCTATGGGAAATGGCCTGAGCAGAAAACCTTTGTTTTTGGTATGCCGTTCCTAAGACACCGGACCCCTGAGGGCTTGGACTGTTTGGTGACGGTTAATGGTGGTCTTCTGCCGCTGCAGAGTCTTCGGGAGGAACAGATCCCGCTTGGGATTCATTTTGCAGATTATCCTTTGAGCCTCTCGGCCAACATCATCGGTTATTTGCCGGGGACTGAGACGCTTCGTGGCAAAACCGATATTGATGGGATTGAAATTGGGCCCCATGGTGAAGCACCGCTGTTCTGTTTGGACGTCAATATCCTCACGGGCCTTCGCTCCCCGAGTCATACCGAATTCTTCGAATTGATGAAGGAGATCGCCGGAGAAAAGACGCCTATTTTCACATTGGCCAACAACGAGGTGCTTAGAGATCAGTTGATAGAGGCGGCGGATGGCGACGAGCGTCTGGCCCGTGCGGTTGAAATCGCCTATCAGCGGCTGAGCCGCATTGCCACCAAGCTTGATCAGACCAAGAAGGACATTCTCGCCGGGAAGACGGCCGATGAGCAGCCGGTGCTCTTTCTCTGCATGGGCGGGGCGGGTGCCGGCAAGACGGCGGTGGAGGAGATCGCTAAAGCGACCTGCGGCGACAACTTCGTGACGGCCTCGCTGGATGAGTTTAGGAAGCAGAGTGATCTTTATCTGGTTCTAACCGCAGCGAACCATCACAGTGACGATTATATTTATGTCGAGCCTTTTGCGAATACCCTCAGGGATTGGGTCGCCAGTCAGGCCCGGGTTGAGGGTATTAATCTCCTCTATGACGGCACCAGTATTCCCTTCATCCCTCGTTACTCGGGGATCGTCGATAGTTTCAAGGCGGCGGGCTACAGAACCCTGATTGCTGGGGTGGATGCCTTTATTGTGAAACCGCGCGGACGTGAGGAAGAGCTTCCAAGAGTGGCCGCGATCTTGAGTGTCAAGGACCGTTTCGAGCGAACCGGCAGAGCGTTGCCTTGGGTCGTCGCGGTGGATAAACACATTAGGGCGCCAGGGGCCTTTCTCGATGCCCTGGAGCACACGGCCCTCGATAAACTGGCTCTTTTTGCCAACGACGGTGAAGTGGATCGGCATTACCTTGTGGCTGAGACTTTTTCCTTTACCGTCGCTGAGGTCCATCGGCTCCATGAGCGGCAACGAGAAGGTCGGCTTGCCCCCTATCTCGAGGAATTGATCAGGACCCATGATGATTCGATTTTGAGAAATATCGCGGGATCCGATCCTCAAAGACTCGAGGAACTTCTGGGCCGAATACCGGCCTTCGGAGAGGATCATGTGGCCTATCAAATCTACAGTCATCACCATGAACATCGAGTCCTGATCGTCTATAACGCCCGCCGTATGGTGGATTTCTTGGAAAAGGGTCAGCTGAATCCCAATGCGTCTGGGGAGGAGGGATTGCTTCACAAACATGCCTCATTGGCTTTCCATATCGACCCCAAGACATCGGAACCTTGGACCATTCGGCTTCAAGATTCTTCGAACCTCGATCAGGACCCCGATCGATTGAACCGTTACTATCGAACGGGAGCGTGATCGGAGTCTTAGCCCTTAGAGAGGCTAAACCCTCCTTTAAAAGGCCGTCTTAACCCTGAATTTTTAAGGGGTGCAACGGAACTTTTTCTGTTTTTTAAGCGACAACTACGCCTTTTTTATTGAGCTTGTTGGTAAATTTCAGTAACCTCCTCGTCAGAATGACGTCTGCCGGTGTGTTGTGTGTCCCTGAGGATCAAACAATCAGCCTTAAGACCTCTTTCCCCAAGGATCACCAGAATCCAGGGTGCGCCGGTTTCGGTTGGACCCTCAAAGAGGGGGAGACGTTCTCAAAATCAAAAACATATAACTTTAAGATAGGGAGGCAGACATCGTGTTGCAAGCAAATGCATCGGTCATCATCGCACTGCTGATGGGATTGGTCGGGGTATGGTATGTACTCTGGCAGTTCAAGCGCGTTCTGAGCTACGATCAGGGCAACCAGACGATGCGTGACATCGCTCAGGCTATTCAGGAAGGCGCCTCAGCGTTTCTCAATCGCGAGTATCAGGTTCTCTCCATCTTTGTGGCGATTGTCGCCGTTGTTATCACGGTCTTTCTGCATTGGCAGACCGCGATGTCTTTCGTCTTTGGGGCGATTGCATCTGCTGGCGCCGGCTACTTGGGGATGTACGTGGCTGTTCGGGCTAACGTTCGAACCGCTGCTGCGGCGAGCGTTGGTTTGCATGAGGGTCTTCGGGTCGCCTTCGGCAGCGGGGCGATCATGGGCATGTCCGTGGTCAGCTTCAGCCTCCTTGGGATGACCTTGCTGTTCCTCTTTTTTAAGGGCGATCCTAACCAGCTGACCTATATCACCGGTTTCGGCTTTGGTGCCAGCAGCATCGCACTGTTTGCGCGGGTTGGCGGTGGCATCTATACCAAGGCGGCGGACGTCGGTGCCGATCTCGTCGGTAAGGTGGAGCAGGGTATCCCAGAGGATGACCCCCGGAATCCGGCCGTCATCGCTGATAACGTGGGCGATAACGTCGGTGATGTTGCGGGCATGGGCGCCGATCTTTTTGAAAGCTACAGCGGCTCTATCATTGCGGCAGCAGCTCTTGGCGCAAGCTTGGGTGAGGACGCCATGGCCTTCGTGGGGCTTCCCTTCCTCGTGGCTGCGGTCGGTGTTGTGGCTTCCCTCTTTGGTATTTACATGGTCATCGGTGGCGATGATTCTATTGTCTTGCCGGAGGCGCTGACCAAGCATATCGACAAACATGTCCACAAGATTGACGAAAAGGCGTCTCTTGAAGATCTTTTGGCCGCCCTTCGGCACTCCGTGTGGGGGGCATCCGCTGTCATCTTGGGGCTTTCTCTGGTGGCCGTCATTCTCACTGGGGTGAGCTTTAACTACTGGCTGGTCATTCTGGTTGGTCTGGTGGCCGGTAATGCGATTGCCTATGTCACGGAGTACTACACCTCCTATACCGAAAAACCCACACAATCGATTGCGAACTCCTGCCAGACCGGGGCTGCGACAACGATCATCCAGGGTATGGCGGTGGGCATGATGAGTACGGTGTTTCCGGTACTGATCACCGCGGTCGCGATTCTTCTCAGCATTTGGCTGGGCATGAAGGCGGATGGCTCGATTACGGCTGGTCTTTATGCCGTGGCCTTAGCGGGTGTTGGCATGCTGAGTACGCTGGGTGTCACCCTTGCAACCGATGCCTATGGTCCGGTTGCTGACAATGCGGGCGGCATCGCCGAGATGAGTCATTTACCCAAGGAAGTTCGGGAGCGTACGGATGCCTTGGACAGCCTTGGCAATACCACCGCGGCGACCGGTAAGGGTTTTGCCATTGGTTCTGCGGTACTGACCGCACTGGCATTGCTGGCGGCCTATGTGACGGCGGCCAAGGTGGAGTCGCTCAATATCCTAAGTCCGACCATGCTGCCGGGTATCTTGATTGGGGCGATGATGCCTTACTTCTTCTCGGCATTAACCATGATGGCGGTCGGTAAGGCGGCCCATGCGATTGTTCTTGAAGTGCGTCGCCAGTTCAAGGAAATCCCAGGCTTGATGGAAGGGACGGGTAAGCCTGACTATCGGGCTTGCGTGGGTATCAGTACCGAAGGGGCACTTCGAGAAATGATTTTGCCAGGCGCTCTGGCGGTCATCGTCCCCTTGGTCGTTGGCTTCGTTCTCGGCAAAGAAGCCCTCGCAGGCCTTCTGGTTGGAACGACCGCTTCAGGTTTCCTGTTGGCGGTCATGATGGCTAACGCCGGCGGCGCTTGGGATAACGCGAAGAAGTGGATTGAAACCGGTGAATACGGTGGCAAGGGTTCCGACGCCCACAAGGCGGCGGTTGTTGGTGACACCGTCGGTGACCCCTTCAAGGATACCAGCGGCCCCTCACTGAATATCCTGATCAAGCTGATGAGTATCGTGAGCCTCGTGTTCGCGACCTCCTTCGGTTCAGGCTGGTTCTCCTTCTAAGGGAGGCCGAGCGTCCCCAAGCCCCAAAAGGGCTTGGGGAAAGTCAGTGAAAAGGATTCCCGGCCCTCTTTAAAGGGGGTCCGGGATTTTTTAATTGAGGGCTGACTAAAATCATCGGCTCTCGATCGATTGAAACGTTTTCTATACCCCATGAGTCCCCATGACCACACGAGTTGAGTCAACCACCTATACCCTTGAGCCTTGCCGGGACTATCGGACCGATAGCCTTCGTAAAAAGGCCGATTTTTCGGAGGCCGAGATACGGATTGATACGGCGAAACATTACGATGATTGCTATTGGGACTACAGGACCGCCTGGTTCGATAATGAAAATCTCGCACTTCACTACGGTTATTGGGAAGAGGGCATCAAGACCCACAGTCAGGCGCTATTGAATAAAAATCGCATCATGGCGGATGTGGCGGAGATTCAGCCGGGTTCAAACGTCCTTGATGCGGGTTGCGGCATCGGCGGCAGCTCCATCTGGCTCGCCAAGCACCGGGGTTGTCAAGTCACCGGGATCACCGTCAGCCAAGAGCAGGTCGGTCATGCTGAGAGGAATGCTCGGCGCCATGGAGTTTCGGGCCAGGTGCGCTTTGAGGTGGCGGATTTTTGTCAGACCCCCTTTCCTGATGGATCCTTTGATGTGATCTGGGCCGTTGAAAGCAGCTGCTATGCGGTCGATAAACGGGATTTTTTTAGAGAAGCCTTCAGGCTGCTCCGAAAGGGCGGCACCCTGATCGCGTGTGATGGCTATGCCACCCGGCGAGAGTTCAATGAGGAAGAATGGCAGGCGGTGATGGACTGTCTCAATGGGTGGGCGGTCCCGAACCTTTCAACCGTTGAGGAGTTTCAAGGCGGCATGGAGGAGTGCGGGTTTAAGGCGGTCAGTGTCACCGAGGCGACCAAGGAAACCATGCCATCGGCCCGGCGGATGTACCTCACTGCCCTGTGGACATCCCCGATGCAATGGGTGATGCACTTTTTGGGGCTTCGAAAGAAAGCACAGACGGCCAATTTTAAGGTGGCACTCGCGCAGTGGAAGGTCTTTCATGGTGGGCTGGTTCGCTATTGCCTCTTCCGCGGGACCAAGCCTTAGGAAAGTCCAGACCTCTCAAGGCGCTGGTAGCGGAGGCGATTGGCGTTGGTGACCACGGTCACCGAAGAGAGCGCCATGGCCGCACCCGCCAGCATCGGACTTAACAGCAGGCCGAATGCTGGATAGAGGGCGCCGGCGGCGATCGGGATCGCCAACACGTTGTAGATGAAGGCGCCGAGAAGGTTTTCTTGAATGTTACGAACCGTGGCCCTTGAAAGGGCAATGACTTCGGGAACCTTCTTTAAGGAGCCACTCATGAGGACGACATCGGCGCTTTCAATGGCGATGTCAGTCCCGGTTCCGATGGCCAGCCCAACGTCGGCGCTCGCGAGGGCTGGCGCATCGTTGATCCCATCGCCCACCATGCCGACGCGTTCCCCTTTCATCTTGAGTTCTTGAAT
>RFVA01000038.1 GCA_009922685.1 Gammaproteobacteria bacterium
CCGGACTTTTCCCACTTCCGTAGAGTGTCCACGGACACCCCGAGGAGGGCCGCGGCTTCACCAATCTTTGTTAATCGCTTTTCCATAATCACAGATTAGGAAAGGCTTTCAGAGATCACAAGCAACAGTTACTTACCCTTCCCATCGGCCTCGACAATGCCGGTGAACCATGCAGGAAGTCCGACCGGGTTCTTCTCCACAAAGGTAAAAACCCCATCAATGGTCGTCGCATAGGACCCTTTTATGATCTTGTTATTAAAAGGGAGGGCCTGCGCGCCCTCTGAAACTAAGAGGGACCCCGTTACTAGGGCCGCCAAGAGAGAGAGGGTTCCATTTTTTTTATTCATCACGTTTCCTCATCAGTTATTTTTAATTCAAGAAGGGGCATGGGGGCCCCATGCCCCAACGTTCTTCGGACTTCAAAATCGTTGGGGCATTCACTATTAGAAACCAGCATCTCCTTAATAATCAAGGCACGAGGCCGATCAGACTCATCACCCCTTGGGTGGATCTCACTTTCTCGCTGAAAGCCCTACATGAAGCCAAAGGAGGGCAGAATCACGAGACAAAAAAAGACCCGCCGAAGCGGGTCTTTTTTCATCGATTCAGGGATCAAGCCATCAATTGCCTTCCTTGACCTTGACGTCTTTAAGGGCCTTGTCGATATCGTCAGCCGCATCTCCTGCGAGATTGCCACTGGCATCGCGTTTTGCCCGCTTCAACTCCTTGATCGCGTCTTGATCGGCGGCAGCTTTCGGGTTAATGCCCGATTCTGTCTTGATACCCTGAACATAAGGCTTCTTCTTGTCTTCTTCGATCAACGCCTTTTCCGCCGAATCGATTTCCTCAAGGGCCTTCTTTTCATTGCCCGCACGGGCATCCGTTTCTGCCTGCTGCAGGGTCTTTTCAATCGCTACCCCTTCAGAAGAGACGGGCTTTTTTGGGGTACACCCTGACAGGACGGCGGCGCCCGAGAGGGCGAGCATGATCATCAAACGAAGCATATTAGTATTCATGATGTTTCTCGAAAGTGTGTGAGTACGTCTCTCTTGGATAGCTGATTCCTTGACGTCTTAGAAGGTAATGACCACATCCGCCGAGAAAGTGAACTGGTAATCCACAAACTTTCCAGGGGTCGAGGTCATGAACGTATTCTGGCTCGAGAAATCATACCTAAAATTGGGTCGAACCATGACCCATTTCAGCGGCTTGTAATTCAAACCCGCCGTCATCGCATAGTAATTAGCACCTTTGAAGGGGTAAAGAGGGCCGGTATTCTGACAGGCGTACTCGCTACCTGAGGCGGTGTCACCAGGAACGCTGAGGTTGTAACTCCCAGGGCAACGCGCAGGACCTGCGACCCGGAAGCCATTATTGTCGCGGAACCATTCGGCGCGAACACCAACCCCTAGGTTATCTAAGAGGTCATACATCAGGTATTGGTTGATACCATACCACTCGGCATTCTGGCGACTGCCAGGGCTACCGGCTGCGGCCCCTGTTGCAAGCCCGTTGCCAGTAATCACGTTATTGGCAAAGCCATGATCGTGCTGGATCACGTAATGAAGGGTACTATCGAAGAAGTTCGCCTTACCCACGATGCTATAGAGCGCCCACGTGTCGCTGTCCTTTGCCGAGGTTGGGCCCGCTGTTGAGGTTAAGTTGAGAGAGTAGTCCTTTTCATCACTGGTCCACGTCGCACCGCCAATGAAGTCCCAGTTATTGAGCTGGGTATTAAAGTTGCCGTCCCAACCACCCGTTGCGCTCCCGGTGACCGTACCCAAGATCGCAGACCAGTTATCATCGAAGGCGTAATTACCCAAAATACCGGTATGGGTGAAGGGTTCGCCATATTGCATGGTGTAGGCGTGACTGTAGAAGAAGTTATCCGGTGCGGTAACCACTTCATAACCAACCGGGGTATAGAAGTGACCAGCTTTAACCGTCAGACCATTACCAATCGGGAGATTCATTTCAACGTAGGCTTGCGGCAAGGCAAGTCCATAGAAACGATTATCAAAACTGGTGAGGTGCAAGTCGTAGTTACCACGATTCAATGCAGCACCGGTTCTAACATCGGTTGCTGGAACACCATAAGCCTGGGTAAAGATGGAATCGGTGCCATAATTGATATCAAAACGGCCACCGAAATCAAAATCATCACCACTCGCCGTGACGGTCTTCTGGACATAGGCATAGAGCTGATTCATCTGCAATTCGCCAGCGCGGTCACCAAAAGTGACGGGGCCATTGAATTTATCGGCAGGATTGTTGGCATTGGCTGTCACGCCCGCGTTGAGCCAGCCACCCCAAGTCACGCCATAGTCCTTAAGGGGTTGATGCTCTGAACTTCCGGCGATGTAGTCAGCGAGTCCTGTGGTTTCCTCAATCTCTTCAGCGAAAGCGGGAGTGAGGTTCAAGGCCAGGCTAAAGGCAGCCCATCCAGCGACCTGCTGGAACGGTGTAATAGGGCGTCTGTTCATATTGAGGGTCTCCGTGGTGACGTTCACCTGAAATAAAAGCAGGAGTTGTGCCAACTACAATAACCTGTGTTTTTAGCAACAATAAGAGACACTTGCGCAACAAAGCGCACCATGAGAGGGCCAAGCCTCAAAAAAACGCACCATAGAAGAACCATTTCAGCGCCCTCCTCTGTCATCCTCTAGAATACGGGGGATGCCCACCGAACCGCTTGCCATACTCCAACAAACCTTCGGCTATCCAAACTTCCGAGGACTTCAACAAGAGATCATTCAAGAGATCATGAGCGGCGGCGATGCCCTCGTGCTGATGCCGACCGGCGGCGGCAAATCCATCTGCTATCAGATTCCGGCGATCGCTCGCCCCGGAACGGGTGTTGTTATTTCGCCACTCATTGCCCTGATGCAGGATCAGGTAGAGGCGCTTCGCCAACTCGGCGTCAAGGCGGCTTTCCTCAATTCATCTCTCGACCTACAGGATCAAAAGGCCACCGAAAGTGCGTTCTCAAAGGGAGAGCTGGACCTCCTCTATGTCGCTCCCGAGAGACTCAACACTGAACGCTTCTTAAAGCTCCTCCTTGAGGTCAGGATCAGTCTCTTTGCCATTGATGAAGCCCACTGCGTCTCCCAATGGGGACATGACTTCAGGAGCCACTACCTCGAGCTCTCGCTCCTTCACGAACGCTTCCCTGAGATACCGAGGCTGGCTTTGACTGCAACGGCAGATCTTAAGACCCAAGAGGAGATCATCCGGCGCCTTGGCCTTCAAAAGGCTCGCGTCTTTCAAGGAAGCTTCGATCGACCGAACATCCGTTACCGAATCGCCCCAAAACAAAATGCCCGACACCAGCTTCTAAAGTTCTTGACGCACGAACATCCAGGGGATTCCGGCATCGTCTATTGCCTGTCTCGCCGCAAGGTCGAAGAAACCGCGGACTTCCTCAAAGCTCAAGGACTCACCGCGCTGCCCTACCACGCAGGACTCCCCGCCGAAGATCGACAGCACCACCAAAGACGCTTCCTGATCGAGGAAGGCGTCATCATTGTGGCCACCATTGCCTTTGGTATGGGGATTGATAAACCCAATGTCCGATTTGTGGCACACCTCGATCTTCCGAGAAGCCCTGAGGCTTATTATCAGGAGACGGGGAGAGCGGGCCGTGATGGTGAAGCGGCCAATGCTTTTATGGTCTATGGACTTCAAGATGTCGTCACGCTCAGCCAGATGGTCGAAGCCTCGGAGGCTGAAGAACAGCATAAGCGCCTCGAACGTCAGCGCCTTGATGCCATGCTCGGCCTCTGTGAGACGATTTCCTGCCGCCGACAGGTCCTTTTACGTTACTTCGATCAGGCCGCCCCCGATTACTGCGCTAATTGCGACAACTGCCAAACACCACCGGTTACCTGGAATGCGACAGAAGCGGCCCGAAAGGCTCTCTCCTGCTGCTATCGAACCCATCAGCGATTTGGCGCTCATCACCTGATCGATATTCTCCTTGGAAAGACGCAAGAGCGCCTTGAGCGCTATGGCCATCAACACCTCAGTACCTTTGGGATTGGCCGTGATCTTAGCGAGAAGACATGGCGCTCTGTTTTTAGGCAGCTCATTACCCATCGCTATCTGGAGGTTGACCAGGCACAGCATGGTGCTTTGAAGTTGACCGAGACCTGCCGACAGATTCTGAGAGGTGAAAAGGAACTCCTCTTAAGATGGGAGGACGACCAAGGGGAAACCCGACCTGGCGCTTCAACAAAACGCTGGGCTAATAGACCCTTCATCGCCTCTGAAAAACCGCTCTGGTCGGCCTTGAGAGAACTCCGAAAAAAACTGGCGGAGGAGCAAGGAGTGCCTCCCTACATCATTTTTCAAGACAGCGTCTTGATCGAGATGCTGGAAAGAAAACCCAAGACACTGGGCGATTTCGCCTTACTGTCGGGTGTTGGAGAGAAAAAGCTGCTCCGCTATGGGAAACCGTTTCTGAGGATCATTCTAGAACACGAAAGGACCGATTAAACCTTGCGCGAGCCGCTTACGGCTATGCGGAGGCGAGATCGCGGGAGACTTCTCGAAGCGGAAAACGATAGCCAGCTGCAAGACAATGATCAAGCCAGCGCGAGAGAAAGTAATTCATCTCCCACTTATAATCGAGAATCGCTGCCGGCGCCTCCTCATCTCTCAAGGCGAGATGCACATGCGGCCTTTCATCGTCACTGAGCATTTCAACCGTACGAGCATCCAGACAGACCCTGATCCTCACATTTGGCTCGAAAATGAGCGGCGGTTCCCCGGAAAAATCATGCGTCAGCTCGATCACCAAGGTGAAGGGGGAACGCTCCAGCAGGCGTAAATAGAGCGCGGGCTTCCCCCGAGCGCAGCCCACTGATTCGTCCTCTATCCCCTCAAAACCTGGAATCAGTCGCTCAAGCCGACTGAAATTGGCCTCACACAGGTGATGCAGCCAAAGCGCCTTCTCCTCGGGAAAGAATCGATAGACCACCCGAGCCTCCCTCAGCGCTCCGTGTAAGTCGCCGAGGCACTCGTGGTTTCCCAAAGGGTGACCCGGCTGACGGGCAATCCTTTAGACCGACAGGCCTCATAAATGAGGCGGGCCAAGACTTCGGCCGTTGGATGTTCATCCAGCAACAAAAACCGCTCGCCCCCGGCCTCAAGGGCGGGAACTAAGGGATCCTTGCGATGCAGCAGGAGATTATGATCCAGCACCCCATCGATAAAGTCCGAGGCCACTTGACTGATGTCCTGAAAGTCACACACCATCCCGCCGTCATTGAGCGATGGCGTCTCAACCGTAATGGCCGCCTTGACACTGTGGCCATGGACGTGGCGACACTTTCCGGGATGCCCCATCAGCCGGTGGCCGTAACAGAAGTAAACATCCTTGGTAATACTGTACATCCCATTCACCACCATCAGCCGTCGCTGAGAATACCCTTGATCCAGCCTTTCATATGAAAGCCACCTTCGGCTTGGGGCCAACAATCTGTGACCTCTATGAAAGCCCGCCATGAGGGAGAAACCCCTTTGACGCCCTCAATCCGAACTTCGGCCGCGACACCGTCCAAGAGGGGATGACTTCCCCTAAACTCGATTCCGCTGCCACTCCAACAGATCCCAACCCCCTCATAGGTAGCCGCCTCTGCGATAGGACGATACACCAACCCACAATGAAGCGGTGCTGAATAACCTTCACGATCACCGCTCACCATGACACTTGACTCCTCGCCTTTCGGAAAATAAGGCGTCTATTGTAATCGATGTCACTGGGTCTCAAGGGAGATTCCAAAGAGACGTGGGCGAAGCCCATACCCAATGTGTTATCTTTCGGCGGTTTAAAACAGGACATGAAAAGCCATAGGATCTATGGCTCAAATCCTGTTGCCCCACTCAGCCACAATGACCTTCCATCATGAGCAACAAGCTGCATGTCCTGACCGGGATCACCACAACCGGCACACCGCATCTCGGCAATTATGTCGGCGCAATCCGCCCCGCGATTGAAGCCAGCAAGCGTCACGACGTTTTACCTTTCTTTTTTTTAGCCGACTATCATGCGTTGATCAAATGCCACGACCCCCAAAGGGTTCAACAATCGACCCTCGAGATTGCGGCCAGCTGGCTGGCGCTGGGGCTTGATACCGGCAACGCCATCTTCTATCGCCAATCGGATGTTCCTGAAATCGCCGAACTCGCCTGGATGCTGAACTGCGTCACCGCGAAAGGCCTTATGAATCGAGCCCATGCCTATAAGGCAGCCGTTCAGGCCAATCAGGATGCCGGCGACCCAGATCCTGACAAAGGGGTCACCATGGGCCTTTATAACTACCCCGTCCTGATGGCCGCCGACATCCTCATGTTCAGAGCCCACAAAGTGCCAGTGGGTCGGGATCAGGTCCAACACATTGAAATGGCCCGCGATATTGCTGGCCGCTTCAATCATCTTTTTGGCGAACACTTCGTCATCCCTGAAGCCGTGATCAGTGAAGATACCGCGACCCTCCTGGGTCTTGATGGCCGCAAGATGAGTAAGAGTTACGACAACACCATCCCCCTCTTCATGGCGGAGAAACCATTCAGAAAAATCATCAATAAGATCAAGACCAATTCGCAGGAACCTGGGGAACCTAAAGATCCTGAGGGCTGCACCCTTTTTAGTCTCTTCAAGGCCTTCGCCACCCCCGAAGAAACGGCCGCCATCAGGATCCGTTATCAGGAGGGCATCGGCTGGGGAGAGATGAAGGGCGTTCTCTTTGAGTATCTCAATGATCACCTTAAAGACGCCCGGGAGCGTTACGATGCCCTGATGGAAGCGCCTAAAGCCATTGAAGAAATCCTTCTAACAGGGGCTGAAAAGGCACGCGCCTTCAGTGCGCCGTTGATGAAAGAGGTCCGTCACAGCATCGGCATTCGTCCTTTGGGGGGCCAACCACAGTGAGTCTCCTCATCTTAGGTTCCGGTATGGCGGGGGTCACTCTCGCAGAAGAGGCGCTTAAAGGGAACCCTTCGGCGCTTGTCACTCTCATCACGGAGGATACCGACGGCTACTATTCAAGGCCCATGCTCTCCCATGGCTTTTCAAGGGATGATATTGAATCGAAGATCATCTTGAAATCCTTTGACGCCCTTCATCATGGCGGCCTCAAGGTCATGGCCGGGTGTAAGGTCAAGGGTATTGATCGCTCAAAGAAAACCGTTCGGTATGTTGAGAATGGCTTAGAAGGGGCCGTTGGCTTCGACCGCCTCGTCTTAGCACCAGGCTCCGATGCATCGATTCCGCCCCCCTTGAAACCGTTTGAAGATCTTCTTTACGTCATCAACAGTCTTCAGGATTTAAAGGCCCTCAGAAGGCGTCGGACGGAGATTCAAGGGCGTGGCCAACAGCCTCACTGGGCCATCATCGGCGGCGGCTTGATTGGTTCAGAAGTCGCCTCTGACCTCGCCCGATCCGGTGATGCCGTCACCCTCTTCCACGCTTTACCGAGGTTGATGGAGCGGCAACTCATTGAGGAAGACTCCAACACGCTTAAGGCGGTTCTCCTCTCCCTCGGCATCCAAGTCCAACTCGAGGC
Organism: Gammaproteobacteria bacterium; assembly: GCA_009922685.1. Classification (GTDB taxonomy): domain Bacteria; phylum Pseudomonadota; class Gammaproteobacteria; order Methylococcales; family Methylococcaceae; genus UBA6136. The sequence continues at coordinate 7,566 of RFVA01000038.1, forward strand.
CCAAGTCACAGGCTTTGAGCGTCAAGGGGAACAATTCGGGGTCCAGATGGACAACGCCTTAAGTTCTGGATTTGACGGCATCATTGCGGCCACCGGCTTCAAGCCGAGGACCCAGCTTGCGGAAGCCGCGGGGCTTGAGGTGAATCGCGGCATCCTCGTTAATTCGTGGCTCAAGACAAATGATGAGACGATTTACGCTCTAGGTGATGCGGCTGAATGCGCCGACGGCCAAATATATGCCTACGTGATGCCGATCCGTCATCAAGCACTTTGGCTTGCAAAATACCTCAACGGTCACACGGATGCGCCCTGGGAGCCCCCTGCTTTCAGCCCAAGAGCCAAGGTTCATGGCTTTACTGCAGCTCATGCCTATAGGATTTGATACGATCTCCAACTCCATGACTCCACCCCCAAAAGGAACACCCTTATGAAGGTATTGACCGGATTCCTAGCCCCCCTCCTGGGTGCTGCCGCCTTTCTCCTCTCCGGCTGCCAGACCGTGAAGCATGAAATTCAGGAGTCAAATGCCAGGACGATGGAAAACCAGCTGACGGCAGCGGGCTTCAAAATCATGATGGCCGATACTAAGGAACGACAAAAAATGCTCACGAGCCTCCCAGCGGATACCATGAGCCACTTTCAACGGCCCGACGACACCTATTACGTCTACCCAGACCCGGTCGTCTGCAGCTGTCTCTATGTCGGCCGCCAACAGGAATTTGAGAAGCTGCAAAAACTCTCGGTGGATCTTGCCAATTCCAACCGCGCGATGATCAGCCATGAAATCAGCGAAAACCAACAGGCTGGCTTTGCGCCTTCTGGCGCTTGGGGCAATATGGGCTATTGGGGCATCACCAACCCCAACAGCATGGGACGGCCGGGCTACGATCCGGAATAATCCCCTCATCGTTTTTATCTGGTTCGGGCTGGCGTATGATTTGAGGGTTAAAAAGGCCCTTCGAATCGGTAAGGCCATCCCAAGTAGCAACCTGAACCGTGACGCCAGAGTAAGATCATCACGCATGAATATCACGATCGCCAAAACTCTCCTCTGCCTTGGTGCTGTCCTCCTCCCGGGGATGACCCAGGCGGCAGAAGCATCACTACCGCCACTCGATCTGACCAAGAGCTGGGTTGGGTATGGTTCACTGATGATCTTCTTTCTGGCCTACATCCTCGCGATGCTCGAAGAGTCCACCCTGCTCAGAAAATCAAAACCCATGGTCTTCGCAGCCAGCTTGATCTGGGTCCTCATCGCCGTGGTCTACTCCAAAATAGGTCTTGGGGAGAAATCAGGCCACGCGTTTAGGGCCAGTCTTGAAGTCTACGCCGAACTCTTCCTCTTCATTTTGGTCTCGATGACCTATTTGAATGCCATGGAGCAGCGCGGCATCTTCGACAATCTGAGGGTCTGGTTACTCAGCCGAGGATTCAGCTATCGAAAGCTGTTTTGGATTTCAGGCATCCTCTCTTTCATGATGTCCTCTGTATTGAACAACTTGACCACGGCACTTCTGATGGGCGCCGTCGTTCTCGCCATGACGAAGGACAACCGGCGGTTTATTACCATTGCCTGCGTCAATATCGTCGTAGCGACCAACGCCGGCGGTTCGTTCAGTCCTTTTGGCGACATCACAACGCTGTTGGTCTGGCAAAAGGGCGTGGTTCCTTTTGCACATTTCTTTTCGCTCCTGATCCCCGCTATGGTGAATTTCCTGGTGCCGGCCTCCATCATGCATTTCTGGATTCCAAAAGGTCGTCCCGACGCCAGAACGGAAGCCAAGCCGCTCCGGCGTGGAGCCTTGGGCATCATCGCTCTCTTTTTCCTCACGATAGCGACGGCCGTCTGTTTCGAGAACTTCCTCGACCTTCCGCCCGCCGCAGGCATGCTTGCAGGTCTTAGTTATCTGAGTTTCTACTTTTACTATCTTTACAGTTCCCGCCATAAGGATGAACTGATCCTAGAGACTGAAACCTTGGTGATAGAGAACGATGTTGCACTGGATCTCAAAGATCCAGAGGAAGAGCGACACTTTTTTGATGTCTTTCATAACGTTTCTCGCCTCGAATGGGACACCCTCCTCTTTTTCTACGGGGTCATGGTGAGTGTTGGCGGTCTGAGCTATATCGGCTATCTTGCGCTTGCTTCGAACGTGCTCTATACGGATCTTGATCCCACCGTCGCCAATGTTTTGGTCGGCATTGTGTCGGCCTTTATAGATAACGGCACGATCATGTATGCCGTCCTGACCATGGAGCCTCATATCTCCGAAGGTCAATGGTTGCTGGTCACTCTGACCGCGGGGGTGGGTGGCAGCCTACTCGCCATCGGTTCTGCCGCCGGTGTCGCCCTTTTGGGGCAAACCCGAGGGCTCTATTCCTTCGTGTCGCATCTTAAATGGACGCCCGTCATTGCTTTAGGTTACGCCGCCAGCATCGCCACGCATTTCTTTATTAACTCCCGCTTTTTTTGAGGCCAGGCGCTTTCCCCATTCGCGGAACTCCTATGATGACACCTCGCCTTCTTCTGGCTCTCATGCTGTGCTGCTTTGGAGCCCCGGCTGTCTCCGGCAGCAACAGCTTCATCGCCCTCAATTACCACGACATCATTCCTGAAGAGGAACGGGTTCCTCCCTTTGATCCGCTCCTCAAGAAATACCATTACCCAGCGGTCGTCGCCTTGGTCGGGGCTTGGATGGAGAGCACAGATGCCAAAGAGCGACCGCCTAACAAGGAGCTCCTCTCTTGGGCGGAGGTTCGGGAACTCAAACAATCAGGGCTGGTTGAAATCGCCTCCCACAGCTATGACCTTCACCGCGGTGTCACCGCCAATCCCCAAGCCAATGAGCAGGCCGCCGCCACTACCCACGCCTATGACACCGATCTCGGTCAATATGAGGATGATGAGGAATACCGGCAACGCGTCCACCTCGCCATCGGCAAGAGCGCCGACTTCATCTGGCAACATGCCGGAATTCGTCCGCGCGTCATGGTCTGGCCTTTCGGCGAATACAATGACGGCCTCTTAAGCGCGGCACGGGCGGTGGGAATGCCCTATACCATGGCGCTTTGGGACGGCACCAACACCCTCGCGGACCTCAAAGCCATGCGGCGATTGTTGATCGCAGACGATCCCGATCAGAAGCAATTCGCCAAGATCGTCAAGGGACTCAGGGCCGATCGCCCCCTTCGGGTGATCCACGTCGATCTCGATGCGATTGACGATAAGGATCCTGAGCAGACCGAAAAAAACCTCGGCCTGCTGGTCGAAAGGATTCGCGAAAGTGGCGGCAATACCGTCTTCCTGCAGGCGTTTGCTGACCCCGATGGGGACGGCAATGCGGATGCCCTTTATTTTCCCAATCGCCACCTTCCGGTAAAGAGTGACCTCTTTAGCCGAGCGGCCTGGCAACTCAAAACCCGAGCCGGAGTAAAGGTGTATGCCTGGATGCCGATGATGGCTTACAAGGCGGATCTTCCTGAGGAGTGGCGCGTCATGGAATGGCGCGATGGAAAACCCCAGCCAGCCAGCCACATCTATCAACGGATTTCCCCCTTCAGCCCGGAAGGTCGCCGTTGGGTCGGCGATCTATTTGAAGATCTCGCCAAACACTGCTCTTTTGATGGGCTCCTGTTTCATGACGATGGCATTCTTTCAGACTTTGAAGACGTCTCACCGGCAGCCGTTACGATGACCCATGATGTGTGGGGACTCCCAGATAATTTTGAAGCCCTCCATGGCACCCCCGCCATGAGACTGCGATGGGCCCGCCTTAAAACGGATCTCATGCTGCAGTTCACCGACTATCTGACCGAACGGAGTTTACTGTGGCGCCCATACCTCAAAACGGCCCGGAACCTCTATGCCCTTCCCGTCTTGATGCCCGATAGTGAGGAATGGTATGCACAATCCCTCGAAGGCTTCCTGAACCATTACGATTATGTCGCCATTGAAGCGATGCCTTTTATGGAGAAAGCCGAAAAGCCCGACCAATGGCTTCGAGACCTGGGTCAAAAGGTGGCTAAAACCCCACAGGGACTCGAACAGGTGATTTTCGAGCTGCAACCCTTTGACTGGAACACTCAGCAACCGATTGCGATGAGTATCTTTAGCCACCAGATAGAACAGCTAAAGCGGCAAGGCGCCCACCACCTTGGCTACTATCCCGATAATCTCTATGCGAATCATCCCGATATCCTGACCTTACAAAAGGTCTTCAAGGTGGATGTGACGCCATAACGATCATGAAGGAATCACTCCAAGACCCTCTATTGCAGCGCTTGATCCCCGCCGGTGAAAAGGCCATATCCTTCTTCAAGGAAGCCCTCAGTCAACTGATCGCCTGGCCTGAGTGGGCCTTGGTGGATGACTCTCTCGCCCGCTTCATGTTCTATTACCCGCTGTTCATGGCCTATGTCTGGATGATTGGCGCGGTGGTTTATTACTGGCGTTTTGAACGGCAGGCAGGCGGCGTCGACGCGAATCCACCGAGTCTCCCCGCAACACCGCCGGTCTCCATTTTGATCCCTTGTCACAATGAAGCGGACAATATTAGGGACACCATCGCCTATTGCCTTCAACAGCAATATCCTGATTTTGACATCATTGCGATCAATGACGGCAGCCGCGATAACACCCTTGACATCCTCCTTGAATTGGCGGCCATTCATCCAAACCTTCGGGTGATCAATCTCGCCACCAATCAAGGCAAAGCGGTGGGCCTTCGGACCGCATCCCTCCTGAGCGCCAGTGAGTATCTTCTCTGTATTGACGGAGATGCTCTCTTATCGCCGGATGCGATCAGCTGGATGGTGCGGCATTTCCTCGAACACCCGGAGGTCGGCGCCGTCACCGGCAACCCTCGAATCCGTAATCGCTCCACCTTGTTGGGCCGGGTTCAAGTCGGCGAGTTTTCCGCTATCGTCGGCATGATCAAACGGGCCCAGCGGCTTTATGGCAGAGTCTTCACCATCTCAGGGGTCATTGGCGCCTTCCGCAAAAGTGCCCTTCGAGAGGTGGGCTACTGGAGCCCTGATATGGTCACTGAAGACATTGATATCAGCTGGAAACTCCAAATTGCGGGATGGTCGATCCGCTTTGAGCCTAATGCCTTGTGCTGGGTGTTGATGCCGGAAACCCTCAATGGTCTCTGGAAGCAAAGGACCCGTTGGGCCCAAGGTGGGGTCGAGGTCCTGTTTCGCTACTTCAAACCCATCACCCGATGGCGCTCCCGAGCCATGTGGCCCCTTTATGCCGAATCTGTGATCAGCATCAGCTGGTCATTCATGGTGCTGGCAACGATCTTGCTGCTGCCCCTTGAACTGTTTCACGAAACCCGGAAGGAACAATTGGAGGATCTTTCTCCGAGCTGGACCAGCATGCTGCTGAGCATCACCTGCTTGATTCAGTTTGCTACGAGCCTGTTGATTGACTCTCGCTATGAGCGCCGGGCTGGGGGCCTGGCCCGTTATTATTTCTGGATGATTTGGTATCCGATTGCCTATTGGCTGATCAATGTCGGCACCACGGTCAACGGTTTTTTTAAGGCCGTCAGAAAAAAACGCGGCCAGCGTGCCGTTTGGGTCACCGTCGATCGAGGACTTCGCCAGCGATGAAACAGAACGATCTGATCATTGAAATGCCCCACCTTCAGAGCTTTGGCCAGCGCCTCGGCTCGCTGTTTGTCGCGATGGCCTGTTGGAGTCTTTGGATCTATTTTCTCATCCCTCTGGTCTCTTTGAGTGGCTGGCTCATGGGGGTGCGGAAATTTTCCGCAGAAGTCCGCTGGTTCGGTGGCTATAAGAGCCTCATCGAACTCCTGGAGATGTATGGGCTCACCATCCTTGGCATTCTGATCGCTTGGATGCTCTGGACCCTTGTGACCTCGCTCACTCGACAGCGCCCTCAGGACAATAAACCAGAGAAAGAGGACCGATATCTTGATCAGGATTTTATGGCCAATAGCTTAGATCTTGAATCGAGTAAAGCGTTAAAGACCGTGACGGTCTGGTTTGACGATCAGGGGCTGATGACGGCCACCGAGGTGACCAAGATCCCTTCGGGCGATAAAGATCGAGCGAACGAAACCCGGATGTCACCGTGATCAAGCTGCTCTCTCTGATCAGAATTTTCGGTCTGATGCTGGCGGTCTTCAGCATGACCTACCTGCTCCCGATTGTGACGTCGATCATCTATGACGATGGCAGCCTTGTGGCCTTCATCAACGCGATGACCATTACCTTAGGGGTGGGTCTAGTCCTCTGGTTTCTGACCCGTTCCTTTCAAACGGAACTAAAATCCCGGGATGGCTTTGTGCTGGTCGTTTTTGCCTGGCTTGGGATGGCGGCTTTCTCAACTTTCCCCTTAACCGCATCCCTTGAAACTCTGAGCTTCACCGATGCCTACTTTGAAACCATGTCAGGCCTCTCGACCACAGGGGCCACCGTGCTTACCAACCTCGACTACCTGCCGGCTGCCATTAATCTCTGGCGTCATGAACTGAACTGGCTTGGCGGGATGGGGATCATTGTTCTGGTCGTTGCCATCTTGCCCATCCTTGGAATTGGCGGACGACAACTTTATGTTGCAGAAACACCGGGGCCCGTAAAGGACAGCAAACTGACCCCTCGGATTACCGAGACGGCAAAGAACCTCTGGCTGACCTACGCGCTCATTACCTTGGCTTGCATGCTGTCTTTAAAGTGGGCCGGGATGGACTGGCTGGACGCCATCTGTCATGCCTTTGCGACCATGGGTCTTGGCGGCTTTTCAACGCATGATGCGAGTATCGGATTTTTTAATTCCCCAGAGATTGAGGGCGTTCTGATCGTTTTCATGCTGATCGCCGGCATGAACTTCGCGACTCACTTTGTCGCCTTAAGGGATAAAAGCCTTGAACCCTACAAGCGAGATTTGGAGGCCTTGCCTTACCTGATATTAATCCTTGGAAGTTGCTTTGGCGTGAGTCTTTATCTCTGGCAGATGGGAACCTATGACAGTTTTGGGACTGCCCTTCGGCATACCAGCTTTAATTTAGTCTCGATAGGAACCGACTGCGGCTTTGCAAGCCAAGATTTTAATGAATGGCCGCTGTTTGCCCCCCTTTGGATGCTCTTTATCAGCTGCATCGCGGTTTGCACGGGATCCACCGGCGGCGGCATCAAGATGATGAGGTCCCTGATCCTTCTCAAGCAGTGCCAAATGCAGATGTTTCTCCTCTCCCACCCCCATGCGGTAAACCCCCTAAAACTAGCCGGGCAAGTCATCCATTCAAGAATTATTCTCTCGGTCCTTGGATTTATCTTTGCCTACTTTATGACCGTCGTCATCCTGACATTTGTCTTGATTATTTCAGGACTTGATTTCATCACCGCCTTCTCAGCGGTCATTGCCTGCATTAATAATGCGGGGCCTGGGCTTGGAGACGTTGGGCCCGCCAGCAACTTCTCGGGGCTCACCGATGTCCAGACCTGGACCCTGACGCTGGCCATGTTCCTTGGACGCATTGAAATTTTCACCGCCTTGATTCTCTTAACCCCTTCTTTCTGGCGACGCTAACAATGGCGATGGGTGTTGATCAGAGGGGGCCTTACCGCCGGCCGCAGAGTCTGAGACATAAAGGATTCGGACTGCTGCTCCTGTCTCTTCTGCTGTCACTCCTTCTCCATGGCACTTTTTGGTGGCTCTCTCAGCGACAGGAGATGGCGCCTGAAACGCTGCCAAAACCCAAGGCACCGATTGATGTTCTCTTGTTGCCAGCCCCAAGTTCTGGACCCCCCGCAGCAAGTCCAGAGCCTTCGCCTCCAAAACCAAACGTTACCGTGGCGCCCCCTAAGCCTCAGCCTCCAAAAAGAGTACCCTCTTCTGAGCCTACTAAAAAGCCGCCCCCTAAAAAACCTCTCGAAGAGGATCCCAACCGCTTTGTTCCTTCAAAACCGAAGGTCACAAAACCTCAAGAGGCGCCGGTGTCCCCCCTTGAAAGGCCCACCCAAGAGAAGTCAGAAGCCCCAAAGACAGCCTCTGAGACTGACGCACGGCCAAAGGAGAGCGCCCCATCAAACGCCGCCTCGAAGTCTTCAGCGACGCCCAAGGATCAAACGGCAGGGAGCGGCGCCTATGAGGGCCCTAAGGCGAATGCGGCCTATCTTCATAACCCAAAGCCTCTCTACCCCGCTATGGCGAAGCGGCGACAATGGGAAGGCAAGGTGATATTGAAGGTTAAGGTGCTCGCCAGCGGGGCGGCAAGTGAGGTCAGCATTCAAACCCCTAGCGGCCATGAGATATTGGACGAAGCGGCCCTTGAAGCGGTCCGACAGTGGCATTTCGTGCCTGCCAAAAGGGGTGGTCAGCCGGTCGACAGCCTGGTCAACGTCCCCATTAATTTCAACCTGTTGGAAACCCCATAACCCACCTGAGGACAACATCATGAGTGAATTTGCATCGAGCCATATCGTCAACCTGACCCTCTGGCTACTGATCGGCTTCTCAGTGCTCGCCTGGGCCATCATCCTGATGAAAACCATCGAGCAATGGCGTCTCAAAGCGGCAAACCGCGCTTATAGTCTGGCCTTTTGGAGTGCGCCAAGCCTCGCTGCAGCAAGGGATCTCAGCAGCCTTCAAGGACCGCTTGCCCGCATTGCGAAAACGGGCTTTGACGTTCTTGAGGAGACGCATGCCGATAACGCCCCGAGGCTTGCCGCGAGCGGGGACCGCCAAGACATCCTCGAGAGAAGCCTCCGTCAAAGGATCCAACAAGAACGCCATGAAATCGAAAAGGGGCTCACCATTCTCGCCAGTATCGGCAGTACCGCCCCTTTCATCGGCCTTTTTGGAACGGTGTGGGGCATCATGCATGCCCTCAAAGACATCAGCAAGGCAGGGTCTGCAAGCCTTGATGTTGTCGCCGGCCCCATTGGAGAAGCCTTGATTGCAACCGCCATCGGCATCGCTTCTGCGATTCCTGCGGTTCTCGCTTATAACTACTTCTTGAGACGGGTCAAACTGGAGGAAGCGGATCTTGAAAATTTCGCCACCGACTTCCTCCATTTGGCCCTCAAAACAGGTTTTTCATTAAAAAAGGGGGGCTAAGATGGCCTTTGGAAACAAGAACGATCAGAGCATGATGAGCGAAATCAACGTCACCCCCTTAGTGGACGTGATGTTGGTTTTGCTGGTGGTGTTCATTGTCACCGCCCCCCTCTTAACTCAGTCCGTTGGAGTTGCGCTCCCTAAAACCGTCTCGGCCGCCCCAGCCCCAAACCAGCCTTTGACCCTAATCAGTGTCGATGCCGGTGGGCAAATTTTCCTTGACCGCGAACCACAGACCCCCGAATCACTGGCGACGATGCTTCAGCAACGCGTCAGCCAACAAGCTGATTTAACCGTTCAATTTGAGATTGATGAAAAGGTCTCCTACGGCAAGGCCGCCGAGGTTCTCGCCATCGCCCAGCACGCAGGGATCACCAAGGTCGCTTTACAAACCAGGCCTTGATCAAAGACGACCCGTGAACCTCTTAAGAACCTACCTTAAAGCACTCTCCCTCCTCGCCCCTGAAAAATGGCTCGCATCCGGCCTGGTCCTGGCCAATGTCGCCATTGGTCTCGTCCAGCTTCTGGAGCCGATCCTCTTCGGGCGTGTGGTTGATGCGTTGGCTGGCGGTAAGGCGGCCTTCCCTCTGATCGGACTCTGGGCAGGACTGGGCCTCTTTAGCATCTTAGGCGGGGTCGTCGTTGCGGTGGCCGCCGACCGCCTTGCACATCGGCAAAGACTATCGGTCCTCGCAAACGTCTTTGAGCGGGTGATTACCCTCCCAGTCGCCTTCCACGCCGAACGGGGATCCGGCACGGTGGTGCGGACCCTCCTCGCGGGCAGCGATGCCCTCTTCTGGATGTGGCTGACCTTCCTTCGCGAACACCTGGCCGCCTTGGTCAGCATTGGGTTCCTGATTCCGACGGCGATTGCGATGCAACCCCTTCTGGCGGCAATCCTTGGGGGACTCTCCATCATTTATGTGGTCGCCAATGTGATCGTGGTCCAGCGCACCACCGGGGGCCAAGATGCGGTTGAACGCTACAATCAAGATGTCTTTGGGCGGGTCGGGGATGTCCTTGGGAATGTCAGTGTCGTCCAAAGTTTCGCTCGACTCCATGCTGAGACTTCGGCGCTTCGATCCTTAATGGGTCATTTACTGAAAGTGCAGTACCCGGTGCTCACCTGGTGGGCCATCTTGACCGTGATGACCCGGGCCTCTGCCACCATCACCATGGTGGCCATTTTTTCTGTCGGCGCCCTCCTCGCCGAAAAGGGTGCCGTCACGGTCGGTGAAATCGTCAGCTTTGTGGGTTTTGCGACCCTTTTGATCGGAAAACTCGACCAGCTCTCAAGCTTTGTATCAAGGATCTTCAATCAGACCCCGACTATTCAGAATTTCTTTCATCTTCTTGAAGCCCCAGGCGCCGCGATGGAAGCCCCGGATGCGGTTGAATTAAAGGTCAATGGAGGCCGCGTCATTTATGAGGACATCTCCTTTCAATTTCCAGGGAGCACCCAAGGTGTCTTTTCCATCGATTTTGATGTGCCCCCCGGGGCGACCATTGCTTTGGTGGGGTCTACGGGATCCGGCAAAACCACCACCCTCACTTTCCTCCAAAGGCTCAGAGATCCGGATCAAGGGCGGATCACGATTGATGGCCAAGATATCCGAAAGGTCACCCTAAAATCTCTCAGAGACGCGATCGGTATCGTGTTCCAAGAAGCGGGCTTATTCAATCGATCGATTGCGGAAAACATCCTGATCGGAAGACCCGGCGCCACACAGGATGAGGTCATGGCCGCAGCGAGGCTCGCCGAAGCGGAAGAATTTATCGAGAAAAAACCCGGGGGCTTCGGCTTTATCATTGGCGAAAGGGGCGGCGCCCTCTCAGGTGGCGAACGTCAGCGCCTAGCCATTGCAAGAGCCCTCCTCAAAAACGCCCCCATCCTGATCCTCGATGAGGCGACCAGCGCTCTTGATACCGGAACCGAAGCTAAAATAAAACGGGCCCTCGATGCCCTTCGCCGTGGCCGAACCACCTTTATCATTGCCCACCGTCTCTCAACCGTCGCGCATGCCGACCAGATTCTGGTCCTTGAACAAGGTCGTATCATCGAGCGGGGGACCTTTCGCGAACTGGTTGCCCTCAATGGCCTTTTTGCGCAAATGGTCCGTGATGGCGGATTTCAGGAACCAGAGCCCCCTTCGCCCTCTTGAAAAGGGGCGACGCTGCCCCCACACCTCCCGATACACCAGGTTTTCAACCAAATTTAACCTCTGGAGGCATGATCTCGCTATGACAACGCAGGACAACAAGGTCACGATGGGTTTCGAAGCTGAAGTTAAACAGCTTCTGCACCTGATGATCCATTCGCTCTACAGCAACAAGGAAATCTTTCTTCGGGAATTGATTTCAAACGGTTCCGATGCGGCCGATAAGCTCCGCTTCAATGCCTTGAGTGATGATGCGCTCTATGAGGGCGATCCTGACCTTAAAATCAGGATTGGCTTTGATAAAGAGGCGAGGACACTGACGCTGACGGACAATGGCATCGGGATGACCCGGGATGAAGTCCGCGAAAACATCGGGACCATTGCCCGTTCAGGCACCAAGCAATTTTTCGAATCACTGACCGGAGATCAGGCCAGAGACAGTCAGCTGATTGGCCAATTCGGCGTCGGCTTTTATTCTTCCTTCATCGTCGCTGATAAGGTTGTCCTTGAGACCCGGAAGGCTGGAAGTCCTACCGATCATGGCGTTCGCTGGGAATCCAAGGGTGAAGGCGACTACACCCTAGAGGATGTTGATCTCAAGTCACACGGTACCACCATCACCCTCCATCTTCGTGAGGGCGAAGATGAATTTCTGGATGGCTGGAAGCTTCGGAGCATCATCCGGAAATTCTCAGACCACATTGCACTCCCGATCGAGATGCAAAAGGAGCATTACGGCGACCCTAAAGAGGATGAAGAAGCCCCTAAGGAAGAATGGGAGACAGTGAACAGCGCTTCAGCGCTTTGGGCCAAGAGCCGCGATGACATTTCAGATGAAGATTACGAGACCTTTTACAAGCACGTCTCCCACGACTTTCAGGCGCCTTTAGCCCGTGTTCATAGCCGGGTTGAAGGGAATAATGAATACACCCTTCTCCTCTACATCCCAGCGGCAGCCCCCTTTGATCTTTGGGAGCGGGATGCAAAGCATGGCGTTCGCCTCTATGTCCGAAAAGTCTTCATCACTGAGGAAGCCGACAAGCTGATGCCGCGGTACCTGAGATTCATCCGCGGGGTTATTGATTCCGACTCACTGCCACTCAATGTCTCGAGGGAAATCCTTCAGGAAAACGCGCTTCTTGAAAAAATCCGTTCAGGGGCCGTCAAAAAGGTCCTCGGTCTCATCGAAGATCTGGCCCAGAATGATCCTGAGAAATACAGCATATTCTGGAAGGAGTTCGGCCAGGCCTTTAAGGAAGGGCCCATTGAGGACCACAAGAACAAGGACCGCATTGCAAAGCTTTTAAGATTTTCTTCAACCCACAACGTTGGGGAGGAGCAAACGGTTTCCCTTGAAGACTATATCGAAAGGATGAAGGAAGGTCAGGAGAAGATCTACTACATCACCGCTGAAAGCTATGCCGCCGCCAAGAACAGCCCCCATCTTGAAATTTTCAAGAAAAAAGGACTCGAAGTTCTCCTGATGCATGAGCGGGTTGATGATTGGCTGGTTGGGTATTTGACCGAATTTGAAGGAAAATCCCTTCAATCGATCGCCAAGGGGGATCTCGATCTTGGAACGCTGGCCGATGACACCGACAAGCAGCATCAAGAAGAAGCCACCAAGGCCTTAGAACCCCTCATTGATCGGATCAAGCAGGTGCTGGGTGATCGTGTGGCTGATGTCAAAATCAGCGCGCGTTTGACCGATTCGCCGGCCTGCCTCGTCACTGAAGGTTTTGGCATGAGCCGGACGATGGAGCGAATCATGAAGTCAGCAGGTCAGGCCATGCCGATGAGTAAGCCCGTCTTTGAAATTAATCCCGATCATGCCTTGGTCATCAAGCTCAAAAGTGAGCAGGACGACGCCCGCTTTGAGGATCTCTCCAACATCCTCTACGATCAGGCCATCCGCTTTTGACTTCGGTCTCCTGCGACATGGCGTCACCCCCCCCATCGTCCCTTGTGGCCAGAGCAAAGACGCAAGGCTTATTGGCCTTTGAACCTCTTCTCAAAACCCTCAGGGAATCACTCTGAGCGATGCTTTCACAAGGGTAGGAGATGATTGAAAACTTACCTTCATCTTCGCCCCCCCCTGGATCCTCTCGAGGATATGAAAATCATTCAACTCTCGCCGCATTGCGGCTGACCTTTGTTTGTTAGGATCGAAGTGGCTAAAAATATTAGAATAGCCGTGAGCACCGATTCAACTGAGAGAACCTGATGCATAAGCCATCGAGTCGTCGAAAATTTTTAGCCTCTAGCGCCCTTTGGAGCGGGGCCTTGCTGAGCCCATCCGTCTTTGGCAAGACCCATGAAGCCCAAATTTCGAACGTTGCCTGGCAATCCCTCAGGCGCTCACTCACAGGGCCGCTTCTAACACCCGGTGATCAGGGATTCAATGAATTAGCGTTACCGAATAACCTCCGTTATCGCACGATTCGCCCAGGAGCTATTGCGCTCTGTCGTACTCCAGAAGACATTGCCGAGTGCCTTAAGTGGTGTAGCCATACCGGTGTACCACTCGCTACCCGGGGGGGCGGACATTCCTACGCAGGCTACTCGTCAACCGAGGGTTTGATGATCAACCTCATGAATTTTAATGCCGCGAGCTATAACCCTCAGGATGCCGACAATCACTGTCGGTGGCGGGATTCGTAATGGATCCATTTACTCCGCCTTAAGCAAGGTCAACCGATCGATCACGCATGGTCGCTGCCCAACGGTTGCTGCGGGTGGTTTTCTTCTTGGGGGCGGAATAGGTTTTGACATGCGCCGGCATGGCATCGCGAGCGACAATCTCATCGCGACGAATGTCGTTCTTGCCAACGGGGATATTGTGACGGCCAGTGCAAACGATCATTCGGATCTCTTCTGGGCCATGCGCGGAGGGGCTGGGGGTAATTTTGGAATCAACACCTCGTTTAAGCTCAATACGTTCCCGGTTGATCAAATCGTAGAATTCCAATTGGGCTGGTCCAACGTCAGCAATGAATTTCTTGACGTCTATTTTAAGACTTTTGAGGCGGCACCTAAGGAACTAGGCTCTAAAGTCACCCTGACCCCTGGATTAGCCATTGAAGGACAAGAGCGACCCATTAATGTCTCTGTAATTGGCCAGTACATTGGTTCCGTTCGGGATCTCAAGGAGATTTTGGCGCCTATCTACCAACAGGCATTTCCAGATGAAGAAGTCATTCAATTGATGGCCTACTGGAATGCTAGTTCGTATCTTTCAGATGCAGGTACCCCTGATTATTATCAGGAGCGGTCTCGATTCGTGAATGGCTCCATGCCGAGCTCCATGGTTCAAGCGATGCGCAAATGGCTGACTCAATGGCCCAACGCGCAGGGCTCTGGTTCGATTAAGTTTTTTCAACTGGGTCATGAGACCAATGCATTGAA
>RFVA01000039.1 GCA_009922685.1 Gammaproteobacteria bacterium
AGATGGCGGCCGCCATCTGGTGAAGGAGGGTGATGGTCATCAGGGCTTCCCGGTGCTCGAATCGGCCGACCGCATGGACGAGCCAGGCACCAGCAATCACCAGAGGGATGGTGAAGAGGAGGAGGAGATTCCAAAGCTTCCTTTGGCGGGTGTCGAGAAGAAGTCGGCCGGCGAGGAGCGCGATGCCGAGCGCGAGCAGCATTCTCAAAAACCCTGCCTGGAACTGGACGGTGCCGCAGTAGTCTTGGATCGGGAGTTCACCTAAAACACCCCAGAGAACCATCCCTTTGATCAGCAGCTTAATGCCCTGAAGACTTCCAAGAGCGATCGCACCGAAGCGAAGGACGCTCACTGCGCGGCGGACGATCGCCGGGTTGGCCAGAGGCTCTCTCGCCCAGACCCTAAGGATCAGAGCGCTCCAAAAAAGGCTACCGACCACCAAGGCATAGCTGATCAGGATCAGGCCGCCGAGAAAATCGTCAATAAAATTGGCGAGACCTTGCATGTACATGCGGACGAACTCCTGACCTGGGGCTTAGGGGGCGACGTGGAAACGGATATTGTTCTCGGTCAGGTGACCGTCGGCGGCGAAGACCTTGTATTTGATGGCGTAATCTCCAGGCTCAAGAGATGGCAGGTGAATGAGGAGTTCACCGGCGCGTTGACCTCGAGAAATCTCAGCCGGATGAAAAATGTCACCGGCGCTGACCAGAAAGACCCGTGATAGAGCGAGTTCCACATTGGCATTAAAGAGGAGAACCACCTTGGTTGGGTGGTGGGCCTTGATGGCTTCCTTGGCCAAGGAAGATTCGGTCACCACGGCATGACTGAAGCTGACGCTCGGCATCATCAAACAGACGAGCAAGGGCATCAGGCGCAACGCGCCTTTTAACCTTAGAGACAAAAAAGGCATGGGACTTCCTCTCAAGCGTTGAGTCGTGGCGGCATGACGATGGGGTTAGCCTGCCTTAGATTTGAGGGCATGACCGGCCATGGTCTTGCCAAGATCCCAGATCGAACCTGGGACTTTGTGACAATCTCCGATGACCTCATCAAGGGCGCCAAGGATCCAATCCCGATCGCGCTCATTAATGACCAGCGGGGGCAGAAATTTGACGACATTCATGCCATGCCCCGCCACCTGGCTCAGGATCCGGTGATTCTTGAACAGAGGGATGGTGATCATCTGGCTAAAAAGCCCCTTGTTGGCCGCTTCCAGCATGCTCCAGGCCGCTTTCAGCGAAAGGCTTTTCGGCGAACCGAATTCCATGGCAATCATCAACCCTTTACCACGAACCGCTTTAAAGAGTTCATAACGATCCGCAAGCGCCTGCATCCCGATCATCAGTTCGCCACCGATTTTGGCCGCGTTCTCGATGAGCTTCTCATCCTCGATAATTTTGAGGGTCGCAAGCCCTGCGGCCATGGCCATATTGTTCTTTGAAAAGGTCGAACCATGGACGACCGCACGGTCCATACGATTAAACACGGCCTCCATCACCTGGCTGGTCATGGCGACTGCGCCAACCGGGACAAACCCCCCAGAGAGAGCCTTGGCCATGCAGATCATGTCCGGCTCAACCCCCCAATGCTCGATCGCCCAAAATTTTCCGGTTCGGCCGAGACCGCATTGGATTTCATCGGCGACGAACAGGGTGCCATATTTCTGGCAGAGGGCTTGAACGCCTGGAAGATAATCATCATCAGGGACATTAACACCCTTCCCTTGAATGGGTTCCACAATGAAGGCGGCGACATCGCGCCCTTGAAGCGCCTTTTCAAGCGCCGCAAGATCATTGAAAGGAACCGAGGCGCAACCCGGAAGGAGGGGGCCAAAGCCTTCCCGAAAGACATTTTCACCATTCAGAGAGAGGGCACCCAAGGTGAGGCCATGGTAGCCGTGCTCACAATAGACGACCCGGTCCCGTTTGGTTGTATAACGGGCAAACTTGATCGCCGCCTCGACCGCCTCTGTCCCTGAATTGCAGAAGAACATCTTCGAAATTTTAGGAGGGCAGCGCTTTAAGAGCGCTTCAGCCAAAAGGCCACTCAACAGCGAGACGTCCATCTGGACCATATCGGGAAGCTCGTGATCGAGAACGTCCTTGAGGGCCTGGACGACCGTTGGATGATTGCGGCCCATCGCATAAACGCCAAAGCCACTTAAGAGGTCGAGGTATTCCTGATCATCCTGATCATAGAGGTAAGCCCCTTTGGCGCGGGTGTAGACCCGATCATAGCCGATGGTCTTCAAGACGCGCACGATCTGGGTATTGAGGTGTTCCTCGTGCAGCGAAAAGTTTTGACCGCTGTGTTCTACCAGAAGATCGGCGATATACGTGGACATCGGTGTCGTGCCTCAGGGAATTCGAAGGTGAATGAATGGCCCTGATTTTACACGATATTAGGGCATCCGCCGGGGCTTGATGCCGCTGAAGGCGGGAAGGACGACCAGGGCGCAGATCAGCGTCAAGAGGAGACCGATCGATAACAAAAGGCCCATGCTGGCGGTACCTTGATGGGAGGTCAAGGCAAGGCTTGAGAAACTAAAGATGGTGGTCAGTGCCCCATAGAAGACGCCCTTGGCCTCGCTGGTGTCCAAAAGGTTGCCGCCTTCATGCTGGATCGCATGCAGGCGATGGGTCATGTGGATGCCGCTGTCGACTCCAAGACCAAAAAGGAGCGGGAGAGCAATGATGTTGGCGAAATTGAAGGGGACGCCAAAGAGCACGGTGGCGGCCGCCGTAAAAAGGGAGGCGAGGAGCAGCGGGAGCAGCACTAAGAGGGTGTCCCGAAGGCTTCTCAGCACAAGGAGGAGGATGACCGTCGTGGCGAGGAAGGCGATGGTGAAGGCTTCCTTAAAGGCGGTGATGACCTCATTCATCGATTCAAGATAAGTGACCGGAAGGTCGGTGACATTCGGGTCAACCGTTTGCGCTTCAACAATGAAAGCCCTCAGGTATTGAAGGTGATTCAGGTCTTCTTTCGGCATGATCTGGAGGCGGTAAAGTCCTTCGGGGCTTCGCCAGCGGGCCAAAAGTTCAGGTGGAAGAGTCTCCTCGGTGATGGGATCGGCCTTGAGGCTTTCCCCAAGGTCGTGAATGACCTTGGGGAGGCCTCCGAGAAGACTTTTCTCCAGGGCTTGAAGCCGCAAAGTTTGGGTCTCTTCAGATAATCCAATCGCCTCGCTCAGGAACGCTTGAAGGGTGGTGTCAAGCGCCATGAGGATTGGATCCTCCGGGGTTTTGGTAAGGCGATGCTGAACGGCGAGATGAAGATCCTCCAAGCCTTTGAGGGAGAGGTTTTGGCCGCTTGGCGGCGGAAAGTCCTGGAGCCCTGGGCCCATGATCAGCGACAGGTTTTGGATCAGATCGATTTTTTCTGTTTGATCTTCTGGGATCAGATCCTTGAGGGTTCGCACCTGATCAACGGTTGGGAGCGCCTCAAATCGGGCCTTGAGACGATCGACCTCGATTTCATTGGGGGCGAGGGCGGCCAAGGACATGGGGGAGGTGTCTTTGGATGCCAGAAGCGTTTTGAAGGTTTTAACCGATTCGGTGTGGGGATCCCGAAGGTTGATCGGATTGAAATCCACTTCTACCCCAAACATCAGACCCAAGGCCAGAATGCCAAGGACGAAGGTCATGCGCCTCACCGTTTGGGCGTGAGTGATCGGCCAGTTACTGAGGCGGCTTCGATCTTGGCCTTTGATGCCCTTCTTTTGGGAGAGCTTGATGGGCAGAATCTTCATCAGTGCGGGCAGCACGGTGAACGTGGTGAACAGGGCAATAAACATGCTGGCGCCTGCGATAACGCCGAGTTCTGCGACGCCTGAATAACGGGTTGGAATAAAGGCGAAGAGCCCGATCGCGGCGGTAAAGGCACTGAGAACGAGGGCGGGTGCCGTTGAGCTCATGGTCAAGCGGAGAGCCTTAGAGGGGCTTAATCCTTCTAAAATCAGCTCCCGATAGCGAAGACAGAAGTGCGAGGAGTAGGCATCTCCCATCCCGATAAAAAGGACCGCAAAACCAATGGATATGAGGTTCAGCTGACCAATCGCGACCGTTGCAAAGCCCAGCGAAAAAACCAGCCCCAAGGTCAGTGAGATAAAGGTCGCGAGCACCAGTTTAAAAGAGCGATAGGCCAGCCAGAGCGTCAGACAGACCAAGATCAAAGAAGCGATACTGGCTTTGGAGACACCGTTGCTGATCGTATCCATCTCCTCATGTTCGAGGACGACTTCGCCGGTTTTTCGAACCGTCACGTCTTTGAGGGTGCCTGTGAGGGTTTCGGCGATCACGGCATCGAGCGCCTTGATCGCCGCTTCCGCCGGCATCACCTCTTCATAGTGGAGGATTGGCTTAAAAAGCACCAACCGTTTGGTGACGCCAAGCCCCGTGGCCTTCGGGGTCATCAATTGGCGCCAGGAGACATCATAGGGACGGGCGTTAAGGTTAGCCTTCAACGTCTCGTTTAAAGCGTTGAGAAGAGGATTGAGATCAAGCGGCAAATCTTCCTCACTCGACGTCTCAAGAGCTTCTTTGATGAGGCTGATGAGGCTGTCAAGATGCATCTCTTTCGCCAGTCGACCGATGAAGGGTTGCGCATTGGCAAGCTGTGAAGAGAGGTCCTCGAGATCTTCGACGCTCAAGTAGAGAAGGCCCTCGCGGGCAAAGAAGGGACCGCCATCAGGGATCACCACCTCTTTGAAGTGGGCGGGGTCGCTGGTGAGTCTTTGAGTGATCTCATCCACCGCGGCCGAGGTGGATTCAGGCGTCAGTCCCTCGATCAGGAGGAGGCCGGTGCCGATGTCTTGGGGGAAGGCCTTTTCAAGCGCAAGGCGATTTTTCTGAAAGGGAACCTCCAGCGAAATCATGTCCGCCGTGTTGGTGTTCACCTTGAGATGTTCCATGGTGTAGCGGAGCGTTAGGCCTGCTGCGAAAAGGAACAGAAGGAGAATTAGCCACGGGAAGCGGATGAGTCTTGCTTCCAGAAACCACATGACGCGGTCAATGCGAGAGGGTTGGGTGGGTGGCATCGGTAACTTCGAATTCAACGGCCTTTGAGGCTGAAATGGCTATTTTGGGCGTTCTTGACCCTTTTGAGTGTAGTCATCGCCAAAGAAAAGCTCCGGCCAAGCTGGATCAAGCCTTTAAGGTCCTGAGGGCGTCTTAGGAGTTCGAGCAGCAAGGGGCCCATGTGGACATCGCCTCTGGGATTGAGCGATCGGTTGATGACTTCTGGAAAAGTCATTGAGGCGTGATCAGCAATACTTCGAATGACCAAGAAAGGAAGATTCTCGGCCTTGGCAAGGCGAGCAATGCTCGCACTTTCCATGTCGATAGCCAGTGCCCCTGTTGCGCGGTGGAGGCGGCCCTTTTCATCGGCGGTCTTGATCACCCGGATGCTCTCAAGGAGCGTCCCGGTATGATGCATGAGATGTCGCGGAATCTGTTCGATAAAGTCCTGATGCCAAGAGGGATCTGGAACAAAAACCTCATCATCCGCCGAGACAATCCGCTCTGGAACCATCAGGTGTCCTGGTCGCAGCCCCTCATCTAAGGCTCCGGCGCAGCCCCAACTGATGAGGGCATCGACGCGTTGATCCAACAGCCTTCTCGCGGCATGGTGGGCCCGCTGAGGACCTGCCCCCGAGACCCCGATCCAGTGCCCCGAAGGCAAGCGCAGCGTCTCCTCAAAATTAAGTCGCTGGGGTGAGAGTGTTCTGGCCTCTCCTGGGAGGGCGACGACAAATCCTAAAACCGGCACGTCAGGATTGGCGGTCGTTCTGAAAACGAGCTAGCGCCCATAACGGGAAGAACTTGTCATAGCCGTGATACTTCAGATAAAAGACCTTCGGGAAACCCGGGGCATTGAAGTAAACATCGTTCCAGTGACCCTCAGCCCCTTGGTTTCGAAGGAGATAGTCGATGCCGCGCCGGACTTCGGGAGATTCCCCTTCACCTTGTGACATGAGTCCGAGGAGGGCTAACGCGGTATGGAAGGCCATACTGGTATGGAATCGGCCACGTTTGTCACTGGCAGGATCGTGGTAAGTGAAATTATCCTCACCCCAGCCGCCATCCTGACACTGAATGCTTTTTAGCCAGGCCACAGCTTGTTGAATGGCGGGATGGCTCTTTGGAAGCCCCGCCAACTCAAAGCCCACCAGGACCGACCAGGTGCCGTAGATATAGTTGGTGCCCCAGCGGCCAAACCAGGAGCCATCGGCTTCCTGTTCCTTCAGGAGATAGTCGATGGCGTCCTTAAGGACGGGCCCGAGATCGCTGCGCTGTTCAGCTAATTTCGCGAGGAACATCAGGCACCGGCCTGAGACATCAGCGGTCGGTGGGTCAAGCAGCGCGCCGTGATCAGCGAAGGGAATATGGTTCAGGTAGTGATACGTGTTGTCGGCATCAAAAGCGCCCCAGCCGCCGCCTTTTGACTGCATTCCGGCAATCCAGTTGCCGGCGCGGCGGACCGGGTCACTGAATTCTTCGCTGTTCGACTGAACCAGGGCGTGGGCAACCACGGCCGAATCATCGACATCAGGATAGTGGGTGTTCTCGAACTGGAAGGCCCAGCCACCGCCTTCGACGTTAGGCCTTCTGATGCGCCAGTCGCCGGGATGATCGGTCAGCTGCTTGCTGGTGAGCCAACGAAGGCCTGAAGTCAGCGCCTGTTGGGTCTTTTCATCAGGTTGCAGTCGAATCGTCTCCTGCAGCGCTAGGCTCGTGAGGCCGGTGTCCCAGATGGGTGAAACACAAGGCTGGCAGTAGGCCCAGTCGTCCTTAATGATCAGGAGTCGCTCGATGGACTCCCGGGCAATCTTCCGAAGGTCGTTATCTTTGGGATACCCCAAGAAGTCGAGGGCCTCATAGGCATTGACCATGGCTGGGAAAATGGCGCCAAGGCCATCGACCCCATTGAGACGTTCAACAAACCAGTCACGGGCTTTGTCAGTCGCCCGGGCCCGAAGCGCTTTTGGAAGGTAAGGCTCAAGGCTAAAACCCAGTCGTTCCAAACCAAGGACCAATTTCCCGAGCGGGGTTTTGACGTGGGAGAAGTAATTTCTTTCCTGATCGGGATCGACGGTGAAGAGTTCTCTGATCGAGGTGCCCTGGGGATTACGGGCCTTCACCTTATGGCTGCAGAGGATGAACAGCGGCACCATGACCGTTCTTGACCAGTAGGCGACCTTGTCGAGATGAAAAGGGAACCAGCGTGGCAGCAGCATGATTTCAACCGGAATGAATGGCACCGCCCGCCATGGGACCTGCTGAAACATGGCCAGCATGATGCGGGTGAAGACATTCGCCCGGGCGGCTCCGCCCTGACTTATGAGCCATTCCCGCGCCTTCTTCATATGAGGCGCATCGATGTCATCTCCCGCGAGCTTCAGGGCATAGTAGACTTTGACGGTGCAGCTCACGTCGCCAGGACCGCCGGTAAAAAGGGAATAGCTCCCATCCTCGCGCTGATGCCTCCGGAGGTAGACGGCGATCTTGGCTTCCAGGGGGCGATTCATTTCGTCCATGAAATGCATCATCAGGATGTATTCCGCCGGAATGGTGCAATCGGCTTCGAGTTCAAAAACCCAATAGCCCTCTGGGTGCTGCTGATTCAGAAGGTAATCGCGCGCGCGCTCGGCGGCCCGAGCGACGGGGTCCAAGGAGGTGCCGCTCATCAGTGGTTTCACATGGGCTGAATTCGCCGATGGATCGTGGTGATCTTTAAACATGTTTGAGATGTCCCCTGATAGAGTTGGCTTCTCAGTGGTTAATTTGGAAATATTCGGTACCGGCCGGCGCGAGGGGGAGTCCCCGGCCGGCGAGGGCAAAGACGGCCTTAAGGCCGACATTGCTGGATCTCAGGAGGCGGCAGGTCGCGATGGTCGCCTTGACCGAGCGCCGGGTAATCTTGACGTCGACGGATCGACTGAAATCGGGGTTCCCCGCGATCTTTCTGAGGGTCAGTATGGCCATGCCGATCGCCCAGAGGCAAAATTCCCGCATCCCCTTCTCTTCTGAGGGGATCATGAGGGTATAGCGGAGGGCATTCTTCAGGTGCTCGTGGGCAATACCCACCAAGCAGAGAAACCCTTCCCGGAACCTCTGGTCGTGGTGATGCGGCGCAAGGCTCCCTAAGGGGAAGCCGCCAGTCTGGTCAAAAATATCCTGGGGGAGCCAGCAGACCCCTCGCTCATGATCATCCCAGAGGTCCTTTAGAATATTGGTCATTTGGAGCCCCTGACCAAAGGAGACCGCCAGCGTCATCATCTCCTCGCGATGGCTGGCGATCTCTTTAGAGTAGTGGCAGAACAGCCGAGTGAGCATTTCACCGACCACCCCTGCGACGTAGTAGCAATAGCGGTCCATGTCCTTGAGGGTAGGTAGGCCTTGGCTCAGGTCGAGATTCTGGAAGTTCGCCATCCCTTCGGCCATGACGACAACGCAGAGGGCGAGCGCTTCCCGTTGCTCAGGGTCACAGCTGTGGGTAATCGAGATCACCCGAGGCATGACCTGGATCAGTTCGTGTTCTTCTGGGCGGGTCGCTGCTGAGAGGAGAGGCCCTAAGCGATCGCGGAGGGATTCTGGAGCTTTTTCGCCACGGACCACTTCAGCAAACCATGTGCAGAAGTGACGTTTTTGAGGCGCGTCCAGGCTGACTTCATCTTCAATCGTATCGACGATACGGCAGAGGAGATAGGCGTTGGCGACCGGCCGTGCGAGTCCCTCGGGGAGTTGGGGGATCGTCAGGGCAAACGTTCTGGACACGCCCTGAAGGAGATGGTCCTGGAAAGCGTCATCGCTCAGGGTGTCAAGGGCGTTCAGCGGCGTGGTTTCAGTCATGCAGGGGTGAGCAGTTTCCTTCAAGTCCTTGAATCAGCTTGGCTTTCTTGAATGATCGCTGCAAATGAAGCGACACGCGCAATGGGGCGCAGTGACTCAAATTCTAGCTTTTTTGTGGTTTACGTCAAGTAATGTTGTTTTTTTACTAAAAAGAGTTGAGGAAAATACAACGACGGGCTACCATTTACACTGAATTTTTCGCTTTTTTAATGGAGATCCCTCCTAAGGACTCCAACCGCTGGAATCCGCAACATCTTGGCGTCGAGTTCCGGCACCACCGGGGCCCCTTCGTTTGGCCCATCCGACCAATGAACCCTTATCCTTTGGAGGACACATGGGCGTTCCATTAAGGCAGCAGATCACCGTTGCAAAATACCTGCTGAAGCAGAAGCTGGCCGGCAAACAGAAGTATCCTTTGGTGCTCATGCTCGAGCCTTTGTTTCGTTGCAATCTCGCCTGTGCGGGTTGCGGTAAGATCGATTATCCCGATGAGATTCTGAATCGCCGCTTGAGCGTTGAAGAATGTTTGGAGGCTGTCGATGAATGCGGTGCACCGATCGTTTCGATCGCCGGTGGTGAGCCTTTACTGCATAAGGAGCTCCCAGAGGTCGTTGAAGGCATCATTGCGCGTGGCAAGTATGTCTACCTCTGCACCAATGCGCTCTTGCTCAAGAAGCGCATGGATGACTACAAGCCCTCTCCCTTCTTGACCTTTTCTATTCATCTTGACGGTAACGAAGATCGTCACGATACCTCGGTCTGTCAGGAGGGCGTTTTTGAGCGCGCTGTTGATGCGATCAAGATGGCGATCGGTCGCGGCTTTAGGGTCACCGTCAATTGCACCCTCTTCCAAGGAGAAGGCGCTGAGGAGATTGCGAAATTCTTGGATTACTGCAATGAGCTCGGGGTTGAAGGCGCAACGATTGCTCCTGGATTCAGCTATGAGCACGCGCCTCAACAGGACATCTTCATCAAGATGCGCGACAGCAAGCAGCTGTTCCGTGATGTCTTCAAACTGGGTCGTGGTCGGAAGTGGCAGCTGAACCATTCAAGCCTCTACCTTGACTTTCTGGCCGGGAACCAGAGCTACAACTGTACGCCCTGGGGTAACCCGACCCGTAATGTCTTTGGCTGGCAGAAGCCTTGCTATCTGCTGGTCGACGAAGGTTATGCGACGTCCTTCAAGGCGTTGATGGAAGAAACGCCTTGGGATAAATATGGCAATGCCAAGAATCCAAAATGCGCTAACTGTATGGCCCACTGTGGTTTCGAGGCGACCGCCGTTGAGGACGCGATGCGTCATCCCTTGAAAGCGGCGATGGTTTCCCTGATGGGTCCTAAGACCAGCGGTTCGATGGTGGAAGAAAAGGCCCCAGAATATGCGGTCGATGGCGAACCTTCCAAAGCCCGCCGCACCATTCCGATCGAAGCCGTCGACTAAGACGCACCTTTCCAAAAAAACCGGCGTTATCCTCTTGGGGACGACGCCGGTTTTTTTATGCCCTGAGACCTTTGCTCTTCAGAGCCAGCGCCTTACCGCTTTTCGGTAGCGCACATAGCGCGGACCGAAAGACGCTTCGAGTTGCGCCTCCTCGTAGGGGATATGAATCCGATTAATGATCAAAAAGAAGGCCGGCGGAACGAGCCAGTAAGGCAGCGTTCCCATAATGACGGCGATTCCGAGCAACGCGGTTAGGATCCCAAGATACATCGGGTTCCGGGTCCAAAGATAGGCGCCGAGGGTGACGAGTTGGGTTGGACTGCCCATCGGAAGGACCGTGGTCTTGATCTGATGGAACTGAACGGCGGCGGATAGGGACAGGGCGAGACCTGCTGCGATCCAGACGATACCGCCCGAAGAGGCAGGAATCAGAGAGATCCAGGAGAGCATCTGGTCGAGGATCCTTGCGGCCCCGATCAGGAGAAGGGCGACCATGGGGGGTGGGAAGAAAAAAAGTTTATCGTTCTTCATGGTGTTTTGACTTAAAAAGGGTTCAGGGAGAGGGTGGCGCCGATATGATCATCGGTTGAGAGGCCCGATGACGTTCTCTTTCATGAGGACAAGCGATTTTGAAGGTCTAGGCGCCAGGCCAGGGAAAGGGCTTCATTCGCCAGGACCCGTTCAATCATCGGGCGCTGATCGGGGCTTGGAATCAAGCATTTCATGGCCTCTAGAATACTGATGGGCGCCGGATGGCTGAGGCGCTTCACAATCTTGTCTCCAGCGCTGATGCTGCCCTCTTTGAGTACCCGAAGATAAAATCCGGTTCGGCCTGATCGAAGGAAAACGCCGACGAATTTGGGGTCTTCAAGTTTGACCCCCAGCTTGAAGCAGGGAACACGGGGCTGGGTGACTTGAACTTCCGCTGTGCCGATGGCGAAGATATCCCCAAGATGAACGGCCTCATCACCCATTCCCATGACCGTGAGGTTTTCGCCCAGATGGCCTGGGGGATAGTCGGATTCGCCGCGTTGGTGGGCCCAGTAAGCGAGATTGATCTGATCATAAACATAAATCGCCTTGTCAGCGCCGCCGTGATGTTTGAGATCGGCCTGATGGTCGCCGATGAAGCCTTCAAGAGTGACTGTCTGAGGCCCCTCAACCGGCGTTTTAAAGATCCCTGTCTTGACCGTTTTACCCCGGTAGAGGAGAGTCTTTTGGGTTCCAAGGTTGATGGAGAGCACCTTCATGGCATGGCTCCAAGGAGGGGCGTCACCGCCTTTAAGGGCTTGAAGCTCATTCGATGGATGGGGGAGGGCCCAAGAGTCCTCAGCGCTTCTCGGTGAGCGGCCGTTGGATAACCTTTGTGGATGGCAAAGCCGTACCCGGGGAACAGGGTATCGGCTATGACCATTTCTTCATCCCTGGCCACTTTGGCCAGGATGGATGCCGCTGAAATCGAGGGGACCCATCGGTCGCCATGGATGATTCCTTTGGTCCTAAAGGGAAGATCGGGGCAATGAGGGCCATCAATAAGGCCATAGGTCGGAGTCAGGGAGAGACTTTGAAAGGCTCTTTGCATGGCAAGAAGAGAGGCCCTAAGAATGTTGTACTGATCGATTTCAAGAGGTTCTGCGCGACCCACCGCGAACGCCAAGGCCTCTGTCTTGATGATGTCGGCCAGCCGGATGCGAGCCTTGGCGCTTAATCTCTTGGAGTCATCAAGGCCTGCGATGGGATGTCCATCAAGGGGCAGAATGACGGCGGCCGCGATGACAGGTCCCGCGAGACAGCCTCTTCCGGCCTCATCAAACCCTGCAGTGATGTCCATGGCGGCGGTAACCATGATCGTCAGAGGTCCCTTTTGTTCCTAACGAATGATGCTGCGACCGCTTTGTTTTAAAAAATCGAGCATCGGCAGAACTTCTGGGGATTGCTCCGCCATGGCAGCCAGCTGCTCGATTGCTTCTTCAAGCTTTAGGCGGGATTTGTAAATCACCTTGAAGGCTCGCTTGATCTGAAGGATTGCCTCGGGATCGTAACCGCGGCGCTCCATGCCGACGTTATTGATCCCGCGGGGTTTGGTCGGGCTGCCGCCGACCATCACGTAAGGCGGAATATCACGGCTGATGACGCTTCCCATACCAGAAAAACTCTGGCGGCCGATTTGGCAGAATTGATGGACGAGGGTAAAGCCTCCGAGGATGGCGTGATCATCGACGCGGACATGTCCTGCAAGCGATTTCACCCTGATATTTCTTGTCCTGTGGATCCTCGCCAATGGAGGAAAACTGGTAGATCCGATTGTATCGACCAATGAGGGTCGGCCCCTTGATGACGACGTGAGGCCCGATAACGGTTCCAGCACCGATTTCAACCTGAGGCCCGATGACGGTAAAGGGGCCAACGCTGACGTCCTCGGCCAGTCGGGCCGTGGGGTCAATAATGGCCGAGGGATGGATCAAGCGTTGTCCTCCGCAGCCGCGCACATGATCTCGGCACTCGCGACGAATTCGCCGGCGACCTCGGCGCGACACTCAAAGGCCCAGATGTTGCGTTTATGGCGCACATAGGTGGCCTCAAGGTGCAGCTGGTCTCCTGGTACCACAGGGCGCTTGAAGCGAACCTTGTCGAGGCCGACGAGGTAGTAGGTCCGCCCCTTGCCGACCAGTCCTTCCATCGAGCGACCGGCCAAAAGGCCAGTGGCCTGAGCCAGGGCCTCGATAATCAGGACGCCTGGCATGATGGGAACGGCCGGAAAGTGTCCGGTAAAGAAAGGTTCGTTGTAGGTGACGTTCTTGAGCGCTAACAGCCGTTTACCCGGCTCCACCTCAAGAACCCTGTCGATCAGAAGGAAGGGATACCGGTGCGGCAGATATTCCTTGATTTCTTGAATATCCAAATGATTAACCTGTGATGTCGTGGACCGATGGGCTTGATCAGGAGTCTGTCGATTACTTTTTGGTGCCGCCGGCCAGCTTCTTCTCAACTTCGTCAGTCACATTGAGGGAGTCCTTGGCGAACGCCACACCATCCACCAGGATCAAGTCGAAGCTTTGTTCTTTAGCGACCGTTTGGATGGCTTCCTGAACCACTTTCTGGATCTTAGCCATTTCCTGGTTCGCACGAACACCATAGTCTTGACGCATTTCATCCATGGCGCGTTTGAATTCACGACCGCGATCGATCAGGTCCTTTTCGAGCTTCCGCTTATCGGCTTCGCTCATGACGGCGACATCCTTCTCGAGTTTTTCCTCGAGCTTCTTGAGTTCCTTCTGTTCGTTCACCAGTTTATTTTCTCGGGGCTGGAATTCCTTCTTGAGCTCGGCCTGCGATTTCTGGCTCTGTGCTGACTGATCGACCAGCTTACGAAGATCGACTACGCCGACTTTAAGGTCAGCCGCCGCTAAACCAGTGCTGAGCAGAACACCACAGATGGCAACAAGAATTTTCTTTGACATGCTTTAGATCCCTGAGAAAGTGAGTCGATGGGCGCTTAGGGGGGGACGTCTTAAAAGACGCTCAATAACCTACCCCAAACATATTATACAAGACTTGGGCTCAGGCCTGGGGTGGAATGCCCTCAATAGTCTCATTGGCCGTATAATTTAAAAACTTGGGGTAGGGTGAAATAAATATATCCACCGGCGAGGGGCGGTTCACCGATCATGGTTCTAAAGGGCTTTCGATTGAGGTTCGTGATGGGGGTCATTTCATTGATCCTCGGGGGTTGTGGAAGCCCCCCTAATAATCCCTACCCCCTAGAGGAAGGCCTTCAGAATATTCTTTACACCTCCTTTGAGGAGCGGCCTAAGCATCTCGATCCAGCCAGGGCCTATAGCGCGAACGAATTAGAGATCATCGCGCAGATCTATGAGCCCCTCCTTCAATACGCCTACCTTCAAAGGCCCTATCAGCTGGAGCCGCTGGCGGCCACCAAGCTTCCAACAGTGACTTATCTTGATCAAAAGGGAGCGGTTTTAGAGGACAACGCGCTTGAGCCTACGATCGCCTTTAGTGTCTATGACCTAGAACTTCGCTCTGATCTTGTCTATCAGCCGCATCCGGCTTTCGTCAGAAAGGACGATGGCGCTTATCGTTTTCATGATCTCTCCCCGAAGGATCTTGAGGGGATTCAGCGTCTTCAAGATTTTGGCGCTGTGGCCTCAAGGCCAGTAACGGCCGATGACTACCTTTATCAAATCAAGCGGCTCGTGCATCCTGAAGTGCACTCACCGATCGCTGAAATGATGGCGGACCTGATTGTAGGCCTCAGACCGCTCGGGGATCGATTAGCCCTTGATTTTGAAGCGCGCGAAGGGAAAGGATCCTGGTTTGACCTTCGGCCCTACCCACTTGAAGGGGTTGAGGTCCTGGATGCGCATCACATCAAGATCAAGATCAAGGGAAAATACCCGCAGTTTCGGTTCTGGTTGGCGATGCCCTTTTTTGCGCCCATGCCCTTTGAGGCCGATGCCTTCTATTCGCAGCCAGAGCTTAAGGCCAAGAACATCACCCTTGACTGGTATCCCGTGGGTTCAGGCCCCTACCAGCTGACCGAAAACAACCCTAATCGGCGAATGGTGTTGGAGAGGAATCCCTCTTTTCACGAGGACCTTTACCCGCGTATCGGAGAGCCTAAGGATGAGGCGTTGGGGCTCTTGAAGGATGGGGGCCAACGGCTCCCTCTGATCGACAAGGTGACCTTCGTTCTTGAGAAGGAGACGATTCCCTATTGGAGCAAGTTTCTTCAAGGCTACTATGATGCGTCTGGATTGGCTTCTGATAATTTTGATCAGGCGATCCAATTTTCAGGGGTCGGCCAGGCCGAATTGACCGAGGATCTCCTCTCAAAGGGCATCCACCTCGATACCGCCGTGACGGCCTCCATCTTTTATCTTGGGTTTAATATGCAAGACCCCGTGGTTGGGGGCCTTGACCCTTCCCATACGCGGCTTCGGCAAGCAATCAGTCTCGCTATTGATGAAGAAGAGTTCATTGCTATTTTTATGAACGGTCGGGGGGTGCCGGCCCAAGGGATGTTGCCACCAGGGATCTTTGGTCATCTGGAGGGTGAGGCAGGCATGAATCCTGTAGTCTACGACTGGGTGATGGGAGGCCCCAAGCGTAAGCCCCTGGCGGAGGCCGAGCGCCTTCTTCAGGAAGCCGGGTACCCTCATGGGATTGATCCTAAGACCCAGCAGCCACTCGTGCTTTATCTCGATACAACGATGTCGGGGGCGGATGACAAGCCACTCCTTAATTGGTATCGAAAGCAACTCGGGAAGATTGGTCTCCAGCTGGTCTTAAGGACCACCGATTACAATCAATTTCAGCAGAAGATGGCGAATGGCAATGCCCAGCTGTTTCGCTGGGGCTGGAATGCCGACTACCCCGATCCTGAAAATTTCTTTTTCCTTCTCTATGGGGACAATGCCAAGGCGTCCAAAGGCGGGGAGAATGCGGCTAACTACAAAAACCCGGAGTTTGATCGATGGTTTTTGGCCATGCGAGCGATGGATGATGATGAAAAACGGCTGGAGATCATTCAAAAGATGCAGGCCATCGTTCGTCATGATGCCCCTTGGGTTTTTGGGGTCCATCCAAAAAGCTTCAGTCTGCGCCATGCCTGGTACCGAAACTACAAACCGAACCTTATGGCCAACAATGGCCTTAAATATCTGAGGATCGATGCGGCCCTTCGGGCTGAACGGCGGGCTGAATGGAACCAGCCTATCTTCTGGCCACTGGCGCTGGGTCTTTTCCTCTTGATCGCCCTGCTCTGGCCGGCGTGGCGAGCCTACCGCCTTAGAATGAGATCCAAAGCCCGATGAGTGCCTATATTCTTCGACGTCTTTTAACCACAGTGCCGCTGCTGATTGGTATCAACCTTCTCACCTTTGTGCTTTTTTTTGTGATCAATACACCCGAGGATATGGCCCGGATGCATCTGGGCCAAAAACACGTCACTCAGGAGGGAATGGCCAAGTGGACCCATGAGCGAGGCTATGATCTTCCGCTCTTTTATAACGATCAGGCCGAAGGCCTTGACGCCTTGAGAAAGACCATCTTCGTTGAGAAGTCTCTCGGGCTGTTTCTGTTTCGTTTTGGCCATTCCGATGCCGGCCGGGACATTGGTGCCGACATTAGGCAACGGATGGGGCCCTCCTTGGCGATTGCGGTGCCTTCCTTGATCGTGGGTCTCCTACTGGATATCTCGTTGGCCTTACTGTTGGTTTTTTTCAGATTGACCTACCTTGAAGTCTGGGGCGCTGCGCTATGTATCTTCCTGATGTCCATTTCAACGCTGTTCTACATCATCGGTGGTCAGTTTCTGGTCGGTAAATGTCTCCAGTGGGTGCCCATCTCAGGCTATGAGAGCGGCCTTGACGCCATTCGGTTCATCATCCTCCCGGTTTTGATTGGAACCTTCGCTGGGGTGGGCTCTGGGGTTCGTTGGTACCGAACTCTTTTTCTCGAGGAAATTGAGAAGGATTATGTCCGAACGGCCAGGGCCAAAGGGCTCTCCGAGACCCGGGTCCTGATGGTTCATGTCCTTAAGAATGCGATGATCCCGATCTTGACCGTACGATCGATGCCATTAATCAGCAAGATTTCGCGATTGTCCGCGCCATGGTTTTCTTAGGGTCCTTCCTCTATATCTTGGGCCTTTTGTTGACGGACCTGTCTTATATGCTGGTAGATCCAAGAGTGAGGCTTCAAGACTAATGCCTCAGTTGCTGCCCACCGATGTCTTATTTTTCCTAACGATCTTTGGGCTCTCAGGGCTTTTGATTTATTCCCTGGGTCAGACCCACTTAAGGCGGCCATGGCAAAAGGTATTCCAAAGTGCTCAGGCCATGGTCTCCCTGGTCATTTTGATCCCCTATCTTTTGGTGGCGGTCGCCGATTCGATTCGATTTAACCCTGCGTCTTTCGAAGGGGAGATGGCAACGCAGGCGGCCTCTTCAGAACCTTTAAGTCTCCTTGACCTTGGACTCCAAAGGCTCCGTCTTTCGGTTGAGAAAACCTATTCGGCCCCGCTTGCGGTGGAGCTCCATGCTCGAGA
This sequence comes from Gammaproteobacteria bacterium, assembly GCA_009922685.1. Classification (GTDB taxonomy): domain Bacteria; phylum Pseudomonadota; class Gammaproteobacteria; order Methylococcales; family Methylococcaceae; genus UBA6136. The sequence goes on from RFVA01000039.1 coordinate 17,363, forward strand.
AATGATGCGTCTTCCTGATGGCCGTGAGATCTGGTCCACGCCAAGGCTTCGCTATGGTGGCAGCCATCTTATCGATCCCGAGGGTGAGAGGATGGCTGATCTTCTCCGTCGTGCCATGAAAGGATTGTTGAATGGCGCTTTGATTTGGCTGCTTTTAAGCCTTCCCCTCTTGGTCTTCTATGTTCTTAGGACGGGGGGCGGGCGTCGACCCCTTTTGGAGATCGCCCTTGGCCAAACCCGATTTCCATGGAGGGCCGTTCTTGTCGCGGCACTCTTCCTCGCCATGATGGTCGGCGTTCTTAAGGAATGGGCCGCGGTTTATCATGTCCTTGGGACCGATAAGGTGGGGGCTGATGTTCTATACCAGAGCCTCAAGAGCATTCGGACCGGGATCCTGATAGGAACGTTGACGACGGTGGCCACTCTCCCGCTGTCGCTCCTATTGGGGATTTTGGCCGGCTATTTCAGAGGTTGGGTTGATGATGTCATTCAGTATCTTTACACCACCCTCAACGCGATACCGGGCGTCCTTCTGATTGCCGCCGCCATGCTGGTCATGCAGGCGTCCATGGCGCGGCATGAAGCCGCCTTTCAGAGCCTTTCTCTTCGAGCGGATGTGAGGCTGTTGGCGCTCTGCCTCATTCTTGGTCTTACCTCTTGGACCGGACTCTGTCGTCTTCTTCGGGCTGAAACCCTGAAGCTTCGGGATCTTGAATATGTTCAAGCGGCGAAGGTGCTGGGGGTGAGTCAGCCACTCATTCTCTTTCGTCACATTCTCCCCAATGTCTTTCATTTGGTCTTGATTGCCGTAGCCCTTGATTTCAGTTCTCTGGTGCTGGCCGAGGCGGTCCTGTCCTATGTCAATATTGGCGTCGATCCCACCACCGAGTCTTGGGGCAATATGATCAACACCGCCCGTCTTGAGATGGCCCGGGAGCCTGTCGTTTGGTGGTCGCTCGCCTCAGCATTTGGCTTCATGTTGGGCCTCGTGCTCCCCGCTAATCTCCTGGCCGATACCTTGCGGGATGCCTTCGATCCCCGGCGAGTCTCCTGAGGCTATCGGGATGTCCTTACGAGAACCCTTAAAGCCCCCCCCGCTGCTGTCGGTTCGTGACCTTAGCGTCCGGTTTTGCCAAGGGGATGGCGAGGTCACAGCCGTCGCCGGGGTTTCTTTTGAGATTCAACGGGGCGAATGCTTTGCCTTGGTTGGGGAGTCGGGTTCTGGTAAATCGGTCACCGCTTTATCGGTGATGCGGCTTTTACTGAGCCAGGGAACCTCCCTTTTGGGCGATGTCCTTTTGGATGGCGTAGACCTTTTCTCGCTGCCTGAACAAGCGATGGAAACCTTTAGAGGCGGCCGGATCGGAATGGTCTTTCAAGATCCGATGACCTCTCTCAATCCCGTCTTATCGATTGGTTATCAACTGGGTGAGGTGATCGCTCGTCATCAGGGACTTCATGGTGAACAACAGCGCCTTGAAGCCATTGCCTGGCTCGATCAGGTGGGTCTTCCTGATCCCCCCGCGCAGTTAAAGGCCTTTCCCCATCAGCTTTCAGGCGGTATGCGCCAACCACGGCCCTTGATGTGACCTTGCAGGCCCAGATTCTAGAGCTTCTTAAGAGGCTCCAGCGAGAACGAGGGATGGCGCTCTGGTTGATCACCCATGATTTTGGGGCGGTCTTTGACCTTGCAGATCGCATCGCCGTGATGCATCAGGGCGTTTTGGTTGAAACCGCCGGGCGGACTTTTTTTGATGGCCCTCTCCATCCCTACAGTCAGCGGCTTTTAGAGGCCATGCCCCGATTGGATGCTTGTCTTGAAAGGCCCACCAGCGGATCTATCGCCTCAAAAGAGGAGGCGGAGCCCTTGCTCAGCATCCGTGATGTCACGGTTGAATACCATGCTCAAAGAGCTCTTTTTTCAAGGCCAAAGCCAAGACCTCCAGCCGTTGATGGGGTGTCTTTCACGATAAGGCCCGGTGAAACCCTAGCGCTTGTGGGGGCTTCGGGTTGCGGTAAGACGTCCCTCGGGAAGGCCCTCCTTGGGCTGGTGCCGATGGTTCGCGGTGAGGTCCTGATGGAGGGGTATCCCCTGTCCGGCGGGGGGCGCCGGATTCGGCGCGAGGCTCGGGGCATGCTGCAGATGGTCTTTCAGGATCCCTTTGCTTCGATGAACCCCAGAATGGTGGTGGGTGATATTCTTGAGGAGGGCCTTCGGGCGTTGAAGCCCTTCATGGATCCTTCTGAGCGATCCGATCGGATTGATTCATTGCTCACCGCGGTCGGCCTTGAGGTTTCGGCACTTGGCCGCTACCCCCATGAATTTTCAGGTGGCCAGCGGCAGCGGCTTTGCATTGCACGGGCCCTGGCGGTTGAGCCTAAGATCCTCATTTGTGATGAACCGACCAGTGCCCTCGACGTGTCGGTTCAGGCGCAGGTGATGGACCTATTGAAAGCGCTTCAACAACGCTTTGGTCATAGCTACCTTTTTATCACCCACGATCTCGGGGTGGTTTCGGCCCTTGCTGATAGGGTTGCGGTCATGCATGACGGTCGGCTGGTCGAGATGGGGTCGGTCAACGAGGTTCTTTTCCATCCACAAAGCCCCCACACCCAGCGACTTCTTGACGCCCTCCCAGCGCTTCGCCGGGGGCGCTTCAATCCTTTGGATTAATTGTCAGGCTCAGCTTCAGGTAGATTGGCCGTGGCGGGGTCCTTAAGAACTTCCTTGATGGAGTCTTTGAGGTCTTCTGAGAGACTTTGAGCGTCTACTTTTGCCGAGAGACCGCTGCGGATCCGCTTGTAGGTTTGGGAGTCCTCGTCCTGGCCCAGCATGAAATCTTCGAGGGTTGAAAGGGCGCTGAACCGGACGTCTTCGCTCTGATCATCGAGTGCGGTGAGGAGTGAGGCGAGGGTCGCGTCAGAGGGCACATCGAGCGATCCAAGGCTCAAGGCCGCAGCATTTCGGACCTCTGGATTTGAATCTGTGGTTAACAGTTGACTGAGCGTGGCTTCGGTATCAGGGCTTGGATAGGCTCCCAGCTGCTCGACGGCCTCAATTCGCTCCTCCTCTTTCTGGCTGCTGAGATGCGAAAGGGCTTCAGCAATTTGTTCCCGTTCAATCTGGGCCTCATCAAACGACTCATCTCCGGCCATACCCATGTCATTGGGCGCGGTCGGTTTGGCCGCTTGGGGGGTTTCGATCTTGGGTTTATTCAAGGTCTTGGTCGCGTCTTCTTCGACCTCGTTGTCACCGGAGTCGGATTCGAGGTTAAAGAGCGTGAGAGCCACGATCCCGCTGGAGATCAGGAGGGTAATGAGGAGTATGCGGGCAATCGACATGGGGTAATCGGCGTCAAACCTTCAAAGTGTTTAAAGGCCCAAGACAGAGTCTGAGGCTGATGATTTATAAGGCGATTCTAGCAGAGGACATGACTATCGAACATCACCTTTGGTGATCTCCCCCTGAGAAGGTCGCCGAGGCAGGACGCTTTTGTCCTCCGTCACGGTGTAAAGAAGGTACCGGAGGGGAGTCCTTTAGAGGCATTTTTGGCTTCGCCATCCGCCGGAGTCACGAGATCCAGAATCTTGGCGGCAGAGGCCTCTTCCTTCTGGCCGAAGGTTTCAACACGCCCCTCGCAGTAATGATGGCGAAGAGATGCGGTCACCTTGGGATCTGATTCCGCCGTCAATGAGACGACTTTAGCCCACACCGCGTCAGATTCACACAGGCGCCCTCGAGCTGTAGTGGCCGCTTTCAGAAAGCCCTTCAGGGCTGAACGGTGCTCTTTGGCCCAAGCCGCGCTGAAGACATAGCCTAGGGTCGGGACATCATCAGTTATCCCGATCAGATGCTGAAGGGAGCGCCCATCCAGCAATTGGCGGTAGCCCAAGGCCTCCAATTTGGCCGCATGATTCCAATAGGTCAACAAAGCATCCAGTTGCCCTTCCTCGAGGGAACGACTGAGGAGTGGGGGTGCACCAAAGCTGATGGTGGCCTCCTTTTCAAGGTTCAGCCCAGCGGTTTTCTGAGAGGCGGCCTCCAGCAGGCGCCAATTCTTGTCGAGTCCGCCGCCAGCGACCCCCAAGCGTTTGCCGCGGAGATCTTTCAGCGTCCTGATCGTGGGCGACCCAAATCCAATCGGTCACGATGAGATCGACGCTGTGACCCATGAGGCTAATGCGCCCGGCATCGGGACTGGCCAATGTTTGTGATTCGATCTTAAGGCCTTGCTCTTGGTCAAGGCCTTCCTCTTTGATGACCGCCAGTTCCCACTGGAGGGTCCCAAGGGCCAAAGCGCCGATACGGATCGTCACCGGCGCTTCGGCGAGGCTGAGTGGGGACAGCACGGAGAGCAGGAGGAAAATCAAAGCCGTCTTCATCACCGTTCCTCAAAGTCGCCGGGGTCAGTTGCCGGCGATGGTCAGTTGTTCAAGGAGAATCGATCCGGTTCGGGTGTTGCCGCGAAGGTCAACATCATTCCCGATGGCTACAAGGCTTTTGAACATGTCTTTGAGATTGCCAGCAATCGTGATTTCTTCCACGGGATGCTGGATGGTCCCTTGCTCGACCCAGAAGCCCTGTGCGCCCCTAGAGTAATCCCCGGTCAAGAGGTTGACCCCTTGCCCCATGAGTTCGGTAATCAAAAGACCCGTCCCCATGGTCTTCAGGAGCCCCTCGAGATTATCGGGGCCTGGTTTAATAATGAGATTATGGA
>RFVA01000040.1 GCA_009922685.1 Gammaproteobacteria bacterium
TCCTGACGGAAGGCTTCCCGCTTTTCTTCTCGGTCTACGAACTGCCGAATAGCTTCCAACATCAGCCAATGCGCACTCCGCTGGCGAACGTCCGCGAGGCGTTGCACCCGCTCTTTGGTATCAGGGTCAATCTTGAGAGTGGTGGGTCGAATCGTAACGGCGCTCATGGGATGGTTGCTCCGAGGTATTGTTAGGTATTACTTTACCATACCTACAGCGGCATCATCGAAGGAGGCATGGATGCCGATGATCCCCGAGGCGAAGGGTCATTGCCTAGCGGGACGTTCGAGGGCCTCTTCGGTGTCATCAGCGCCTTATCTCCGCTGGCCTTTCCAAGAATTCCTTGATCCCCTGACGGGTTCCACCACATCCCCGCCATCTGACAATCACCTTCAAGTGCTTAATCTGGGTTCGGTCAGAAAAATGGCTATTTCCTTCATGATGTGACTCGTACGCTTTTCATAAGCCATTTAGGATGCGTCGAATGGTGATGCACATCTCAGCGCTTTTCAGCCGCCAAAAGATTCTTCAAGGAGTTCACTCATGAGACCTCGTCAAGGCCATATTTCTGGATGCGGTAGAGTAAGGTATCTCGGGTAATTCCAAGGAGTCGGGCCGCCTTGGATCGATTCCCGCCAGCCCGCTGTAGGGCTTGCCGAATGAGATCCGCTTCAACGCCCTCAAGTTGAATCCCCCCTTCAGGAAGGCTGAAATCCGTCGTGTTAGCCTGAACCCCCGAGATAATTTCAACGGGTAAATTAAAGTCCTGTACCTCTTGGCCGGCCATCAAGATGCACAGTCTTTCACACACATTTCGAAGCTCCCTCACATTGCCCGGCCAGCCATAATGCAATAAACGCTGAAGAGCCGCCTTACTGAGGCGAGGCGGCACAATGGAATGGGATTGGCTGAACCGCTGTATGAATAGCTGAAGCAGAGCTGGAATATCGTCTGATCGATCACGAAGAGGTGGGATTTCAAGAGGTACCACATTGAGACGGTAGTAAAGGTCTCGCCTAAAATCCCCGCTCTCGATCCGTTCTTGAAGGTTTGCGTTCGTCGCGGCAATGAGCCGCACATCGACGATGTGGCTTTTGGTTTCTCCGACAGGTTGGATTTCCCCGGTCTCAAGGAATCTAAGGAACTTTGCTTGAATCGGGACCGGCAATGAGTCGATTTCATCCAGAAACACGGTTCCATTGTGCGCGGCCTGTAGGCGCCCTATCTTGTGATCTGAGGCGCCGGTAAACGAACCCTTCCGGTGACCAAACAACTCTGATTCAGCGAGTGACTCCGGAAGTGCCGCGCAATTGATGGTGACCAAGGGCTGATCGGATCGTCGGCTGTATTGCTTGAGAGCGCTGGCAAGGACTTCTTTACCGGTTCCCGTTTCACCGATGATTAGGACCGTTGCATCGGTCGCTGCGACCATTCGCGCACTCCGAAGCAATGCCTCAAAGTTAGGCGACTTACCTATCAGTTGTTTAAACACGGTCGGTCCCTAGGGGGAAACGTGGGGCATCGGATGCTGTACGAGCGGGTTAATATTTGGAGCCATACCCATTAAGGCCAAAAAGATCAATGTGCAGCCGGCTATTTGTCGAAAGCTTCCATGAGATGAGACCTTGACCATCAGGGAGGTCATGACACCGATGCTCATCACGGCGGGCATCGTGCCAAGACCGAAGGCAAGCATCGTGAGGGTACTTCGAAAGACATCCCCTGACGTCGCCGCGACCGCAAGCGCCGTATAAACCAAACCGCAAGGAAGCCAGCCCCATACCATACCGAAGATAAAGGCCTTGGGCAGAGTCTCAATCGGAATCAGACGAAAGGCCTTAGGCTCAAGTTGTCGCCAGATCACTGCGCCAGCCTTTTCAATGTAGGCGAATCGGGGAAACCATCCTGCTACATGAAGCCCTGCTCCGAGCATAATAAGGGCAGAAATGATTTGAAGGGCACGATGCCCCCGCCGTCTCCAAGCGGCATGGTAAGGACCGTTTCAAGGATGCCAGCAATCAAACCGCCCAGCCCGTAACTGGTAATGCGACCCGCGTTATAGCTCGTGATGAAAAGAAACAACAGCTTCTTGTTTTCACGAATCGATCGATTGAGGCTTAAGGTCAGCGCCCCAACAATGGATCCACACATCGCGAGACAATGAAAGCTTGTGAAGAGACCCAAAAGAAAGGCCACAAAAAGGGAACTACTAAAAGCGGCATCAAAATGATTCATGGTGTAACTGAGATTCGGCGGACGAGAGAGCGGAGCGGGTGTTAAGCCTCCCGAGCTGATGGGGTCTGGCCATCCTGCACAGGGGTCTGAACCAGCAAAAATCAAGCCATAGCCCAAAAGGCTCATTTGATTCGAAATTTCCTTGATAAGGCTCATCGATAGGATGCCGCTGGTAGGGGCAAGAAGGAGTAAGTAGCGGCCTCAATAATGGGGAGAGAGAACCAAGAGAAGATACCTTAGCGGAAAGTAAAGAGGACTATCTTTAGGGCATATAACCTATTTTTGCGGGAAGGTTTGCGGGATTTGCCATACACGCGCAAAGATGCACCTGACCCTAGAATCTCCACTCTGACCGAAGCATTTATTAATTATTGCGTATACCCCATAAGCCACGAGGGCTTCAATAGTTCAATCAGGGGTTCTTAGCGCCAAAATGGATTATTGGCATGGTTTCTGCTGAATGTTTCAATCTGGTTACAACCCAAGGAGAAACAAGAAATCATGAAACATCACGTAGTAGCGTTATTGACAACGCTCGCCCTGAGCGGTCAAGCCCAGGCGATCTGTCGACAGGCTGATGCCAAGGGAACCTGGATTACTTACCAATCAGCCTACATCACCGCCCCCAATGGCCAACATGTTGGCCAATGTAAATTGATGGTGAATGCAACAGGCATCGTTGACCCCATTAACAGCACTTGCAAATTTGTAACATTCAATACCCCTGATCTTCTGACCAGCGGTTCTATTAAGGTCAACAAGGACTGTAGCGCCGATGTCCATCTTGATCTTGGACCTTTTGATGGTCAGATCCAGATCGCCAAAGATAAGAACACCTACTCCGGTCGATTTGTTGCACAAAATGGTGCCGTAGCAGGGACTACCAATGGCGTCAAACAATAACGAACTAATCCAACTATATTTAAGGAGATCGTCCATGATAAAAACCCGATGGATGCTTAAGCTTATTCCGGTCGCCCTTCTATCGATCGTCTTCTCGACCGGCGCTCAGGCGGCAACGAGTATCGCTACTAACCAGACGTTGTATACGTTAAATAGCCCCCAAACTGTTTCTGTTCAAGCGTCAGCATGGTATAAGGGCGCATTCGGCACGGCAGGCTGGACCCATTTTTCGCGTTGGGGGTACATCTCACTGAAGGCGGGTGAGAGAGTTACTGTTACTGCGCAAACGGCGACCCCCGGACTGCATCCAGGCATTACGATTTGGAATCGCCAAACGGGGAAGAAATATGCCCCTATCGAATATTTTACAGGCCATAGCTACAATCAATACCTATCTTTTAAAACATTCAATACCACGGATGAATTAACCGGAAAACCTGTGGGAAATTTCAACATGGATGTTGTCGCGAACGGCTACGATCGCGATGGGATGACCCAGACGGCGACCATTCCCGCCAACAGCTCACTGAATCCACTGACCGATGGCGTTATTGGTAAGGTCGTTGTTGAGTTTAGAGCCAAAAAGAAAGGGATCTATCAATTCGTGGTGGGTGGCATCAATCCTGACAATACGACCACCACCACAGGTGGTTTCGACAACAACATGACTTACTGGCCGGTAACCATCACGGTTCAAAAGTAAAGGGGAAAACACCTCCTCAAGCGCAAGGGGCAACCGATCTTCAGATTGGGTCGGGTTGTCTTTTTACTATCGATTGCAACAAAACTCATGACAGCAACTCGAATCCTTGTAGCTTCTCTGAGTCTCCTACTATTCAATAACATGGCGGCCGCTCATGGCGTTCCACCCCCCAGTTTAATCGGGATCAAGGTCCCTAAAACACCAGGGCTCAACGGAGGATTGCGGCCTATTATCATCAATTCGTCCTATGCGAGAATTCTGGGTAAAGCATTATTTTGGGACACAAATGTTGGGAGTGACGGGTTAGCCTGCGCCAGCTGCCACTTTCATGCAGGCGCCGATAATAGGGTGCAAAACCAGCTAAACCCAGGCCAAAAAAATAAGGACTCTCTCGAGGGCAACCGTTTTCAATCGACGGCCTCTGGCGGGCATGGCGGCCCAAACTACAGCCTGCGACGCTCCGACTTTCCCATGGCGCAGTTTGTTGATCCCTCCGATAAAACATCAAAAGTTCTCTATCAAACTAACGATGTGATTGGTTCATCTGGTACCTATCTTAGTGAATTCCAAATTGCAAATTCTTTGGGTAGCGAGCCTGACCAGTGCACACCTATTGATGACCATATCTTTAATTGGCGGCTTGGCAATAGTCGGCAGGTCACCGCGCGCAATACCCCGTCCGTAATCAATGCCGCTTTTAATTTTAGGAACTTCTGGGATGGCAGGGCTAACAATAGCTTTAATGGCGAAACGCCCTGGGGCGTTCGTGACCCCCTCGCGGGCGCGTGGATCAGAGGAAAAGACGGTGTAGCTCACAAGCAGAACCTCAATCTCCTGAACGCCTCCTTGGCTTCCCAGGCAGTGGGGCCTCCCACCGACCAGACGGAGATGTCCTGCAAGGGGCGAACATTTAAAGATATTGGGGCGAAAATGATCAACAGGACACCGTTGGCATCCCAGTTCATTCATGGCGAAGACAGCCTTCTGGGGCGACTGATGAATCCAGATGGCAAAGGTTTAAGGCTGACCTATGAGCAACTAATCAAAAAGACCTTTGCTAAACGCTATTGGGAGGGACAGGGGCCCTTTGGATCTAGCCTCCAAGGAACTCCATACACCATGATGGAGGCCAATTTCCCTCTGTTCTTTGCTCTTTCCGTTATGGAATATGAGAAAACACTTATTTCCAATGAGGCGCCATATGACACCCCCACAGATGCCAGCAAGGTTCCAAAGGGACTCAATGATCAGCAGAAACGGGGTCTGACGATATTCATGAACTCACACTGCCAGAATTGTCATAATGGCCCCACCTTTACTGCCGCGGCGGATCCTTATTTGTCCATAAAACAGGGGGGGAGCCCTTTGTTAGTTACTCGTTCATCCATTGATGGATCCATTGGTGTTGATGCCCATTTCGACTTACGGGACATAGGCTTTGCAAATACCAGTGTCACACCAACTGAGCAGGATGTTGCCTCTGGCGCAAGCGATCCCTGGGGGCACCCCCTGTCCTACTCTGGACAATACATAGAAGCACTCTTGAAAGACAGCAGTATCCTGATCGATCCGGTTCAGATCTTCGCTTGCGATTTTGAACAGCCTTTTATGTTCGACTGGCCCTCGGATCAGTTACGAGACTATACCGGCCAATTTCCAACCGGAAAATGTCAAGGTTATCGAGATGAGGAAAGGCTTCCAACAGCAACTGCCCTTGCACAACAACTGGCGCAGCCGAGACAAGGCAAGGCTGGGGACGCCATGGCTGGCGCTTTTAAAATCCCCTCGCTTCGGAATGTCGAACTCACGGGGCCATATTTTCACAATGGCAGCGCGAAGAACCTAGAGGAGGTCATTGACTTCTACAATCGGGCTGGCAATTTAACCAACGCCACCCATTTTGAAGCCTTTGTGTTCCCCCAAGGCTTCAGTGATCAAGATAAAAAAGATCTGGTGGCTTTTTTGAAGTCGTTAACCGACGAGCGAGTACGTTGGGAACGAGCGCCTTTTGATCACCCCGAACTCAAACTTCCTGTTGGTGAGATCCATGATGAAACCTCCAGCCCTCGTTCCAACTTGAATTTCGACCGTTTTGAGGTACTGCACGCAGTGGGCAAAACAGGAAGAAGCGTTGCTCAGGGACCCTTACTGCCTTTTGAAGATCAGCTACCCCCCTAATTAACTGTGGTTCCAAGCTTAGCCACCCCAAACTACGGTGGGTTTGATTCATCCTCTTGTGACATATTCTGGCGTATGAACGGATGCACTCTTTGGCGCCTTATGGCGATTCTTTTACTTTCTTTGATCGCCCAGAGCGGGCTGACCAGCCCTCAAGCCCCTCTCTCCTTAAAGGGGGTGAAGATCCCCATCTCGCCAGGACTTTATACGGGTTATAAGCCCATCATCAGAGATAAAAAGGCTGCCATTATTCTTGGGAAATCGCTGTTCTGGGATATGGCCGTCGGAAGTGACGGTATCGCCTGTGCTTCCTGCCACTTTCATGCAGGTGCCGACATCAGAACACGGAATCAAATCGATCCAGGCTCCAAACAGCTTAACAATTCAACAGGAGGAACATTCGAAAAAACGGCCTCAGGAGGCAATGGAGGGCCGAACTACCAACTCAAGTCCAGCGATTTCCCCATGTTTCAATTCGCTGATCCGACAAATCCTCAATCCCAAATTCTTTTTAAATCCGATGACGTTGTCTCATCATCTGGCGTTTTTGGTGGAAAATTCAAGTCAACCACTCGCTCAGAATCTCAAAATGATGTCTGCTTGGCAGAGCCTGATCTCATCTTTCATCAAGAAAACAGAAATACTCGTCGGGTGTCACTAAGGAATGCGCCCACCGTCATCAATGCGGCCTTTAATTACAGGAACTTCTGGGATGGTCGCGCCAACAATATTTTTAATGGACAAACACCCTATGGCTTTAGGGATAAACTGGCTGGAATTTATGAATACCGTCAAGGCCTGATTCGAAAAACAAAGATTCACCTAAAGAATGCATCGTTAGCCTCACAGGCCGTTGCCCCCCCACTAGATCACCGTGAAATGTCTTGCGAAGGCCGCTCTTTCAAGGCGCTAGCGGAAAGACTGCTCTACCGAAAAGCCTTGGAGAAGCAACGGATAGCCCCAGATGACAGCGTGTTGGGCGGCTCCAGAGAAGCTAACACTTCAGGTCTTAGGGATACTTATGAGGTTCTCATTAAAAGAGCGTTTGACCCCAGGTACTGGGGAGCCCCAGAGCGTGCCCAAAGACAGGCAAACGACCTTATGGCGGGGGGACGCCAAATTGAAGCGAATTTTGCTTTTTTCTTCGGCTTGTCGATACAAGCCTATGAGGCGACCCTAATTTCTGATCAGACACCCATCGATGGCCCCATCGATCATGATGGGCTTCCTCAGTCTTTGAGCGCCATAGAAAAACACGGCCTTCGGGTGTTTCAAAAGGAGTGCATGCTGTGTCACCAGGGGCCGACCCTTACGGCAGCTGCTCATCCAGAGATTTACACAGTGCCCGGCAGCCCATTGCGCTTCGTTGATCGACGTGAAATTAACGGGGATTTTGATGGCCTGGGGCTTGCCGTAGCGCTTCTCGATCTTGGTTTCAGCAATACCAGCGTGACACCCACTGAGCAGGATATAGGGCTTGGAGGGAGGGATCCTTATGGACATCCGCTCTCGTTTTCAGAGCAATATTACGAGACGCTTCTAAACCCTCAGATGGTCATGATCGATCCGGTGTTGGTCTCCAACTGTAATTTTCAGAGACCTTTCGGCATGGATTTCAAGCCTCAGGAATTGAAGCATCCAGCAACCATCTCTGATGCGTGTAGAGAGTCGAAAATCAATGCGAGGATTCCAAAGGTTCCCGTGGCTGAAAGGGAAGCCAAAAAATTTGAACGAGGGCGATTATTGACCGCTGTTCAGGGTGCTTTCAAGATTCCAGGACTTCGTAATATTGAACTCACAGGTCCCTATATGCATAACGGTAGCATGAAAAATCTCGAAGAGGTTTTATCGTTCTATGACCGGGGCGGCAATACTAAGAACACCCATCACATCGCCAATCAGGTTTTCCAAAGACCTTTTAGCCCCAAGGACAAGGAAGGCCTTTTGGCCTTCCTTAAAACGTTAACCGATGATCGCGTTAGATTTGAGCGGGCCCCCTTTGATCATCCATCGCTCAGAGTTCCCCATGGTGCTTTATTTTCGACCGCTTTTGATCAGAAGGATGGTCCTGTTGAAGAGGCGCTTCTTGAGATTCAAGAAGTTGGGCGATCAGGGAGAAAAGAACCGCTTCAACCGTTTGATAGATTCCTTCAGCCCTGATTATAAAAATACGAGATGATTTTGATGCTCTCCCGAATGGATTTAACCGCTCGTGAGCAACGCCCTCGCTCTTCTCAGCCAGGGATCGGTAAATGGGTTGTGTCGATAAACGCCTGAGGGGAGCAGATTAAACGCGGCATCCGGGCGGTGTTCCGCGTCGATCCCAGATTGAAGCTTAGAGAGCCCGCTATCGGCCTCCTCCATCGTGATGGTGAAGGCCTTTAGCCTGATATTCGTTCCACGCTTTGATTCCTTCCTGACGGAAGGCTTCCCGCTTTGAGTACGTTGACTTGGATTGCAAGATATTGACCAACTTGATGCGGTTCTCTTTGATTCAACGACACTTCGTCTGGTTTAGCTCATTAGAAAGATCAAGGCCCCTGACCTTCATCAAAGGTGTCACAAGCATCTAAGGTGCCCTGGGTGAGACCGTTTTTGAACCAGGCCACCCGTTGGGCAGAGGTTCCATGCGTAAAACTTTCAGGAACAACGACACCTTGAGATTGGCGTTGCAAACGATCATCACCGATGGCGCTCGCGGCTCGTAGTCCCTCTTCCACATCACCCGCCTCAAGAACCTCGCGCGCCTTTTGGGCATTGTGGGCCCAAACGCCTGCGAAGCAATCTGCCTGTAGTTCCATCCTGACAGACAGTTGATTCGCTTCGACCGGCCTCAAACGGGCCTTCATCCCTTGGACCTTATCTTGGATACCGAGGAGATTCTGGACATGATGGCCCACCTCATGTGCGACCACGTAAGCTTGAGCAAAATCCCCGGGAGCCCCAAATCGTTTTTTAAGATCATCATAAAAGCGAAGATCGATATAGACCTTTTGATCAGGAGGGCAATAAAAAGGGCCCATGGCGGATTGCCCCATACCGCAAGCCGTTGGGGTCGCACCACTAAAAAGGACCAGCTTTGGGTCCTGGTAACGAAGTCCATGACGCTGAAAGAGATCACCGAAAGTGACTTCGGTATCTTGGAGGACCAAAGATACAAACTGGGCCTCCTGATCGTTCGCTGGGGGCCTTGGAGCCTCCCGTCTTATCTCCGTGGTCGGCGCTCCCGCGGGTTCAAGAACAGCCAGAATCAGGCGAGGATCGATTCCAAAATAGGCCCCGGCGAGAATCATTAGTAAGGTTCCAACCCCAAGGCTCCGCCCGCCGACCGGGAAACCACCTCGCCCCCCCTGACTCCTGCGATCTTCAACGTTCTGGCTTTCTCGTCCGCTCTTGAATAGCATGAATCCTCTCCCTTAGGCCTTCGTAAATTCAGCATTTGATTTTAGCATTGAAGCAATCTCAGCCTTGATCATCAAGCGCCTCAGGGGAAGAGCCCTCTTCAGGTATTTGCTAGAATAGTTCTATTTTTTAAGGACGATTCGTGCCACTGGCCAGCCGATTTTTGAATCATTCACCCAGATGGCATCGCACCCTTTTTAGGGTTCGTCCACGAACAGAGCGCGAGATGATCATCGCCTCCTGGATCAAGGAATCAGGCTCACTGACAGAGCGCCTGATTCAATCGGTCGGCCAAGGATTTAGGGTGGTAGTCCTCCAGCAACGCTTAGGGTCAGGCTACGCCGAGGAACGCCAGGCCTTAGGATTGACCCGAGACCAGCAGGCCATTATTCGGGAGGTCGCTCTTCAATCGAACGATCAGCCTCTGGTCTTGGCGCGGAGCATTATTCCTCAATCGACCTTGATTGGCGCCGATCGGCGGCTCGGTCATCTTGGCAACCAACCTTTAGGGCATATCCTCTTCAAGGACCCTCGTCTCACCCGAGAGACCCTGGAAGTTTGTTACCTGAGACCTCAGAGCATCCGCGCCGATGCACCTGGTATCGACCCCCAACATCCAGAACCTCTTTGGGGCCGGCGATCCCTCTATCAACTCGGTGAAGGGCACCCGCTTCTGGTGGCCGAATTTTTTCTGCCATCACTCCTTGATCAAAACAGATCTTCATCATGAAAAAGCTGAACGCCTATTGGCGCTTGATGCGGTTTGACAAACCGATCGGCATCCTCCTCCTTCTTTGGCCTTCGCTTTGGGCGCTATTCATTGGAGGTCATGGGCACCCAGATCCCTTCATCGTCTTAGCGATTATCCTAGGAACCCTCTTGATGCGGGCTGCCGGCTGTGTCATCAATGACTATGCCGACCGTGATTTTGATCCTCATGTCGAGCGCACCCGGCAACGCCCCATCCCTGCGGGCGACGTCACGCCGAAGGAAGCCTTGATCCTTTTTGTCGGCCTCTGCCTTGTGGCGCTGCTCCTCGTCTGTCAACTCAATCTTTTAACCATCGCCCTTGCCGTCCCCGGCGCCTTCCTGGCCGCAAGTTATCCCTTTACGAAGCGCTACACCCATCTTCCTCAGGCCTACCTCGGTATCGCATTTGGCTGGGCGGTTCCGATGAGCTTCGCCGCGCAAACAGGGCATCTCCCTCTGATCGTCTGGATGCTCTTTCTTGCCACCGTCCTTTGGGCTTTGATCTACGACACGATGTACGCCATGGTCGATCGAGAAGATGATCTTAAGATCGGGGTCAAATCAACCGCCATCCTGTTTGGACGCCAGGACCGTCTGATCATCGGCCTCCTTCAAGCGACGATGATCGCGCTATTGGCCTTTGTGGGGAAAGAAGCGGGGCTTGGAATGGGCTATGCCGTTGGACTCACGGGTGCCAGTATGCTCTTTGGCTATCAGCAGTTCTTGATCAAGGATCGTCACCCAGAAGCCTGTTTCAAGGCCTTTCTTAATAATCAGTGGGTGGGCTTAGTGATCGGCCTTGGAATCGCTGTGGATACCTGGATCCGCTAAAACATCTAGAAAAAAAGCGCTCCCCAAAGAGGAGCGCAAAGCTTCACGGAGCACAGTACAAAATCGATCGCTGAGGTATTATTCAAGCGGGCCACCCAATAAAAAGAGTCAAGCTTGAAGGCAAGAGGATGATAACCCGACTGCCTTGACTCCCACCGGAGACGTCCCCCTCAAAGAGTACCGCGCAACAGCACGATCAAAAGGAGCTTTGCAGATACCATGCCAAACCCTCGAGAGGACCAACACACTCTGGAAGTGGATCGAAAAAAGCTGATTCACCTCAAAGAGAAAACGATCCCACCGCGGGTCATCTTGAGCGTGAAGAATCCCTAAGAACGAGGCCTTGCCTCCCTTTTCCTCCCGCTTTCTCATCACCGAAAGCCGGTGTGTGAAATAACACAGTCGCATGAGATATCACGCAGTTTGATAACCCCCCCATCGGAGGCCTCGACCAAGGGTCATCCACGCGGGCCGCCAACCAGTCTTTCCTTTTTTTTATATATATCAGTAGGTAACGGTTAGTTCTTAAGCCTAGAACGAGGGGTGATACCTCATTGGCATGAGAGTTGCACTATGACTGACCGATCACTGATCATAAATAATCCCCTAGCTTTATCCTGAATGGAGAACAAGACAGAATGAAGACGACCTTTACAGCACGAAAGATCACCCTGGCCCTGGCGGGCGTCGGTCTTGCTATAGCGAGCTCTACCTCAATCGCTCATACCACCGTATTCAACAGCGTTCCTGCCTTTCTTGGCTACAACTCGCTGAATTATCTTCAGATCAGCCATGGCTGCCTTGATGATAAGACCGGCGCAAGGAAGCCCATCATCGCTCAAAGCGTAGCCCTTCCAAACAATAACCCCACCATCGTTTTCAAAGATGTAGCCACCGGAACCATTACTCCTGGAAGCCTTAAAGATTTCACTGCGACCGACCACACCGGCGCTGTTAGCGGCCTTGAAAATGTCGGCGATGTCATTCGCCCGGTATTACCCCAAGCCGCCTGGGCCGATACTCAGATCATTTATGATGCCGGCATCGGATCCCGAGTCCTTGGCTGGACCAATAAAAGGGGCTTTAGCCTCCCAGGAACCAGCGCCTACACCGAACAACCCTTCAGAGTATCAACCGTCGGTGCGACCCCAACCTCCTGCGCTAGAAGCCTTCAGGTCAAAATCGCAATCGCTGATGTCTGTAATCTCAACAAATGGCCGGTGACCAAGGAAAATTCTGCGGCGGACTTGTGGATTCCCAACACGACCCCGAAGTTTCCAAACGGTAATGTCGATGCGGTAGGCACCCCCATTGATGCCAACAACCCAGCTGCGGGCTCAAAGCCTTTGACCGGTTTTCCTGCCACTTTGACCCTGTGGCGTGACCAGACGGGAACCAATCCTGGGGCAGCGCCAGGCGCGGGCAAGGCAAATCCCCTACCCGCTAGCTGCGGCAAGGGCTATGACGTCATCATGTACCCGTCAAATACGGACGTCGATAACGTCCTTCCACAAGTGTGGCCGGGCAACAAGTAATCGCCTGACCTCATAAGGAGCTGAAACCCCCTTCTCGAAGGGGGTTTTTTATCGCTAAAAAGTAAGCCTCGCTGCGCTCATCTCAACCAGGCGCCAGCCACTACTCCCCCTCTAAATGTCAACGGCTTAAGGGATCAGGAGCTCTGCTCCCAACCAGTCCACCACGGTCGCTCGATACCTCTCCGCCTTGGAGATCTGAAGGTGCTCCATCGGATTGAAATCATCGGTCACTAAAACGCCTCGGGCTGCATCAATTGGCGTTTCCCGAGCTTCAAGCCAGGTGATCATCTCATGTGTGAGGTGTTTTGAATCGAGGGTGACGGGCTGGTGGGAAGCCAGCACAATAAAATCATTAAAGTCCTTCTCTGGTTCTGAACGAAAAATGCGGGTGTGTTCAAACACAGCCTCTGCTGTCCGTCGAACCGAGGCCAGCGCCTGATTTCTTTCAGGAGAGGCGAAGGAGACAAAGTTGAGTGCGAGAACGCCTGTAGGCGAGAGCAATCGCCGAAGATCCTGAAGTGCTTCTACCGTCAGGAGGTGCGTTGGCTCAGACCCACCGGTAAAACAGTCATGGATAATGAGATCGTAGGGCCCCTGAAGCCCCCGGATCACGTAACGGCCATCGCCAACGAAGGCGTTCCCAGTGGGCTTGAAACCAAAATAATCAGAAGCGGCTCTGGCCACTTCAGGATCAATTTCAATGGTATCGGTTTCAATACCATAGCGCTCTTGAAGGTCCATAGCCATGTGCCCCGCGCCCTGGCCAATTAAAAGCGCTTTTTTAAACCCAGGCTTTAAGAGAGGAAGGAGGCTGACGATTTGCTGATAGGTCAATCGATTTTGTCCGGTTGCCAAGGAGGCCGCACCAATGACTGAGGCATCAGAAGAAAGAAGTCGTAGATCAGAGGTCCGGTGATCGATCACTCGGACCCGGCCGTAAAGACTCTCACGCTCTGAAACAACCTGGTAGGGGCCTTCAACTGCCTGATGGTCTTTGAGGAGATTTATCGCTAAAAGAACGCCCCCTAAAAGGAGCAATAGCCCTCCTGAAAAGCGGGTCACCCTCACCCCTAATGACCTGGTTCGCCACATGAATAGCCCCGACAATAGAAGGAGTAGCGCTCCAAGACCCATGAGAATATGACGAGAACCCACCAGGGGATAAAGCGCATAAGCCAGCACCATGGTGCCAGCGACACTCCCAAGGGTACTGACCGCGTAGATTTGCCCCGATGACGCCCCGACACCCGATAGCGATCGGGTCGCTTCCTTAATAGCGATAGGGGCCACCATACCGAGAAGAAAAAGTGCTGGGGTAAAGAGGATAAATGCGCTGATAAAAGACCCCAGGCGAAGCCCAAAGGGATCGGTCCATAAAAGGACTGGATGGGAGATTAAAGGAATCAACAATACCGCAGAGGCAGACAGCGCAATCACTCGTTCAAGGAGAGATCCTTCCGAGCGATCAGCAAGCCGCCCCCCGAGAAAGTAACCTAAGGCCAGCGCCATCATGGTGACCGAAATCAAGGCCGACCATACATAAAGGCTGGCACCATAAAATGGCGCAATCACCCTGGTCCCCAAAAGCTCGATGACCATCACCGAGGCGCCGGTTAAAAAGATGCAAAAGTAAATCATGCCGAACCTATGGGCTCTTTGTAGGAATCTGGGGGTGAGGTCACCCCCAGAGCTAGCGATCGGGGTGGGATGGTGTTCGTTATTGATTCTGGTTCACATAGATATCGGTCGTGGTATGTTCACTTCCCGTCATGCAATGGAACTGGAGGTTGTAAATCTCAGGAAAATTTAAAGTCGTCGACTTCGCCGAATCGGTTTGCGGTAGCTTTGAAATCGCCACACTGTAGCTCCCATCGCCCTTTTGGATCTCGGTAAAAGGACTGTACTTAAAGTCGGCATCAATGGAGTCAATCGATGAAACCGTCTGACCATCCCGTGAGATCTCCACCTTAATACGCGGTGGTTTTTTAGGAGCGAGATCACTGACCGCTGCGACCAATTTGGTCTTTAGAGGATCACCCTCTGAGCAGACCACGGTATAGGTGTCTTTTGCAGAACCCGGTTTTAAAAGCGCCCCCTGCTGGTCATGGGCCGCCACCGGGAACGAACCCGACAACAGCAACACCACCAGTAAAGGGCAACCCCGATTCATTATTTGGCTTTCTTTCATGTCACTCTCCCAGCATCTATGGAATAAAAAATGTTCTTGTTTTTGGGCCAGTAAGGCCTGACCACCCACCTGTTGGGCGCACCGATCCTCACCAGGATTACTAGCAATTTACAGGCCATTCAACGCCCCGCGGTATCGACGGCATCCGTTGCTTGCCCAGCTTCTGCCGGTTCGAACCCCCCTTACGAGCGGCTCATATCCCCATTATGGCCCAGTCAATAAAGAACCACCGACATGGCCATCCACATCCACCCAATAATGAGGGAATCCTTGCTGTTGAAGCCAATCGGATCCCCCAAAGTCTTTCAACATCGCAATGGTGGAAGCGCTACCGGCCACGACACATAAATCCGCAAGGACACTCACCGCCGCAAGCCGCCTCACCGGCCATCCCGTTCGTGGATCAAGAATATGGCCGTAGCGAACGCCTTCCCATTCAATGCAGCGCTCATAATCGCCGCTGCTCGCGAGCGCGCCTTGGGTGAGCTGAAGCCGCGTGATAAAGGCTCCAGGGATTCTCGGGTGGGTAATCCCAATCGCCCACGGGGTCCCGTCCGGGTGAGGACCGATGACCCTGATGTCCCCCCCAAGATTGACCAAACCATGAAAAATCTCTGACTCCCAGCACAGGGAGGTCACCCGATCGACAGCATACTCCTTGACCGCCCCCCCCAAATCAAGCTCCATCCCGGCCATAGGGAAAGAGAGAACCGGTGGCTGCCAAGACAATTTCTCCCAGCCGACGCGCTCTAAAAGGGGCTGAATCTCATCGTCCAAAGGCAGTCGATTCTCCTTGAAGGACCAAGCCTTCCTAAGAAGCCCGGAGGTCACATCAAAGAGCCCATCACTTTCAAGGTAACAGGTCGCCACATAGTTCAAAAGACCCGCCGTTTCATCATCAACGGTTATAGTCCCCCCTTCTGCCGCCACCCGGTTGATCGTCTTCAGAAAACTATCGTCCCGATACCTCGAATAACGCGCCTCTAGCCGCTGGATCTCACAGGCCATGCGGTTCAGCACATGCTGAGCCCGGGGTCGTGATTTCGCATACAACTGGATCTCGCAAGGGGATCCCATGGCATGAAAGTCTCGTCGGTAAAGCGCTAAGCGATCAGCCACAGAGCCTTACCTTGTTAAAAGGAAAGCGCCCAAGAGGCCCAAAGTGTCCCTGTGCGCTCGAGCTGATACCCGTTGTAATCGTTATAGGCCGGCTGGAGCCATTCGATGCCAAAATGATTCCCCTCAAAATCCCCGGAGGGAACCGACGCATTGAGACCGATACCGATATCAAGGTATTGACCGCCATAGCTTTGAGGGGTGTCCATCGGTCCACTTGGCACAAAGGGTTCTGGATAGTTGCCTGAAATCGAGTCTTGAAACGTATAAAGCGCCCGCACCGAGCCTGAGAGCCAATCTTGAATCTGAACCCCCCCCCATGCTGTGGTCTGGAACAACGTGCCAAAGGCAAAGCCTGAGTCATTGTGATTCTGGAGAGGGGCATTGGTGCTTACTTGTCCTCCCCAGTTGAAATCACCGGCATAACCGTTGTAGGTCAAGCTAGGCCAAATATTCCAGGTCCCGGTTCCAAGCTGCATGCCGTAATGCTCAAACTCGGTATTGCCATCAATCCTTTGATTTACACTCCCCGTGGGTGCGGTAAAGCCGAGGGTGAAATGGAGTTTATGGCCTTCCGCCTCATACAGTTTGAAGAGACTGCCCATGAAAATATCCCCCACCCCACCGGTGGCGTGATAAGGATTGGCACCATGGGCCGCATGGCCACCACCCCCTGGATCAGGAGACCCATCGAGGCGTCGAAGATGCATATCCATACTCATGAACTGAGGCATCAACATCAGGGTCAGCCAGTCGGTGGGGGCGTACATGAGATCGACCATCACCATGCCCATATCCATTTCTTTCGGGGTGAAGGTGCACTTTAGGGAGGGACCACAGCCCTGAGCAACGATCTGCTGATCCGTTGCAGACCCCGTGCCGTGCCTCATGCCGCCTTGCTGCAGCGCGTAAGCGTAACGGACACCCACCATGGTATCTCCTTCATCCGCCAACATATGATTGAAGAGAATCCCTGAAGGACCATCCATCCCGAGATGTTGTTGGCGGTGATCGCCGCTGTGATGATGATGCCCCGTATGATCCTCTGGCTCTGAAAGCTTTGCCGTACTGATCGCTGATAGATCGACTTTGACGGCCGCATTAAATTGGTAGTAATCAAAATTGCTCCAGGATCCTTGGCCGGCCCCACCCAGCCTAAGATCGCCGGCATGGGCGTAGTACTCAAACCCTGCCTCAAACGCCATTGCCTTACCGATCGGTCTCGCGACGGTGATACCGCCACTCAAAGCCCCGTAAGCGGAAAGCCGATAGTCACTCGAATAAGCATCTAAGGGAACGCCTGCGAGATTGAAACGGCCATCGGGACCTTTCGGGGCCTTGCCTTGGAATAAGAAATAGGGCTGATAAAAGTCAGCTCCATTTTGGGAGTAATACCGAAACCGAGGGGTTACCGTCCAAGACTCCACCGGCTGGACCCAGTCGATGTCAAAGGTATGCGCGGTGATACCCCAGTCATCAATGAAAAACCGGTAACCCCCATGCACAGAAGCATCCAGTGGCTCGACAAACTCAACAAACCGCATGTCCCACATGCCCTGATTACGCTCCTCCGGTCGACGCTCGACAACGGCTTGCACTTGCGGGGCATAAAGGGGCGGCAACGTGGACCCATCGACGGGCGGTACCGGAGTGCCCTGGGTATCGACGAAGACCATGTCAACGGCCTTATACGGGTTTCCAAGATAACCGGTGCTGCGCGTAAATCCGATACCCGATTCGAGGAGCAGATCCTTGTTGATGACCTGGGCGACACTCAGATGGGAGGTCCAATCCTGTCGGTTACCGGTCAGATAGTGTCCCGGGGCCCCGGAGGCGTTGGGGATGGTATCGATCTGCCCTTTTTCCGCATAGTAGGATTGATCCACATAAGGGGAATAAAGGGGATTAATCAGCGCATTGATATCGCTGTTGGCATAATTGAGACCTAGATTGACCGACGTCAGCTTTTGATTGAAATCCATGCGGCCATTAAGGCTTCCGAAGGCTGAATTGTAGTCGGGCTCTTGGGAGACCCCACCGCCAAGGTTCACCGCGGCTTCATCCCACTCATAGCCCAAACGAAAGTTGCCCTGATTGCGGATTTCGGGGGATGCCGATGCAACCGTTTGGACCAGTCGATTATCAGGCACATAATTGGCCGTATTGGGATCCAATCGAAAAGCGGTCAGTTTTTTATCATAGAGGATGGTGCCATTGCCCCGCACCAAGGGAGAGGCTCCCGCCGCCGAAGGGTTGTTACCACCTAAGGCATAGGGGGCTGAACTCACCGGCGTCGCACCCGACCAGGTGTCCTGCGCATAGTTGAAACCGAATTTCCAGCGATCACTAAAGGTGAGCACACCATTGGCTTCAATATTATCCACCTGAAGCGGATTGTATTGGCTCTTCAAACCTCCCAGTAATTGCCAGGGTGTCTGTTTGTAGGAGCCATACTGAAGATCAACGATATCCCCTGGTGCTGCCAACACCTCGGGACTCTGTGCCATGAGACCCGGGAGCGCTAAAGCCGCAGCCCGAAGTGCCCCAAGGGCTGGGCTTTCTGAAGCCGCTGGGGGAATGAGGGTAGGAGTCGGCGACTGTCGACCCATGAAGCGATGAAGTGCCGAGGCCGACCTTGGCACTGCATCACCGGCTGCCAGCCGACGGACCATCAAAGCCAAGGACTTCAGCATTTGAAAATCCTAGCGCTGAAGATCAGTAACAACCACAGCCACCGCCTCCTGCGGAAGCGGTGCTGCCTGATGCAGATTCTCTGGACCCATAGATGTGTTCACGCAAGGCGGTCTGCGATGGAAAGGGCTGGAGCGCCATATGAGGTTTAGCCAAGGTCCCTCGCTCCCAAGGCTGAACGCTCGTACATCCTGAAACGAGGACTAGAAGACTCAATCTTAAGAAAAATCCGCTGACTTTGAGCATCATGGCACTATGAATCTCTGGGATTTCTTCTTGATCAGGGTATGGGGACCGGTTTTTGAATACCCGTATAGTGCGCATTGGCCGCATCGCATTCCTGCTTTGTCTCAAAGACCACAGGGCCTAAGAGGCTGCTGTCAGGGCTGCTGGTTTTTTTCTTTTGCTTCTGTATGGTCACGGTATACGTCCCAGCACCCTGTTCCAGAATCGCATAAGGACTAAAAAGCCCATCACCCGAGAAATTGTCCACGACGGTCTGCCGAACACCCTCTCGCTCAATCGAAAGACTGAGGGCATAAGATCGGCTCTTGGTAAGGCCCCTAATCTCGACCAGAAGGGCCTTAGGGACACCCGCACCATTGTCATAACAGGTGATGCTATAACGGCGCTGTTCGGCCGCGGGACGCCCTAAAGACCCCGCAAGCCTTGAAGCGCCGCTTGGGATATACCCCATCGTGGCGCTGGGCGTCATCGACTCTGATGTGGCGGCAACGGGTGAGGCCACCAGAGGTGCGATCAAAATCCCGTTCATGGCCAACGCAGCCATCATCAATGAGCCAGTACGACCAGACATTTTAAATCTCCATCAGATCCTAAGAGGGCAACGTCCGCTGGACAGGCGATTAAGGGGTTGCAGCGGCTTCGAGGAGCAACGCATCAATCTCTTTTCGAAGCGCTTCGGTTTCACTGGGCTTGAAGCCGAGATGAATGTGCCTTACGACCCCATGCCGGTCGATCAGATAAGAAGAGGGCATCGCTTTGACCCCGAAACCCTGAGGGCAGGATCCACCGACATCGGCGAGAATCTCAAAGTGCGCCGGCGTTTTGGTTAGAAACCCAGCGGCATCGGCCGCCTTCTCATCCAAATTAACCCCAACAATCGCCAAGCCTTTCGATGAAAGCTCCCGATGCAGCTTATTCATGAAGGGAAAGGATTGCGCGCAGGGCCCACACCAAGAGGCCCAGAAATCCACATAAACGACCTGCCCCTTAAAGGAATCGAGTTTTTTTTCAGCGCCGCCGCCAATCTTCGAGAGGGAACATGATGGCGCGGCCTGGCCCACCACCAACTCCGCCAAAGAAACGGGAGAGCCCCCTAAAAGGAGCAGCCATGAGAGGATCCAGTGTCGCAATGTCATGTCGATCAATTGAAAGTTTTATTGAATAACGAAAGGGAATCAGAGGCCTTTAGAGATTTATTTGGAGGATTCAAGGCGGAGTCCGGCTAAAACCCTCACGGATTCATCCCTATCTTTAAGAGCCTCAATGGGACGGTCGATGACGCATCGAGGGTGCTGAGGCCCATCAGCGCACCCGCCCTCACATCCCCTTCAGGATCCTGAAGGGCCGATTCATAAGCGACCCTTAGGCGATCACGATCGATACCCTCAACTCGCGGTAATAAGGCAATCGCCTCGGCCCGAATCGCACCGTCTTGATGTTGAAGCATGGCCATGACGACATCGCGTGATGGCCTGGCTGATGCCGGAAGCCATCTCTTCTCAGCAGGGACCACCGCATCTGTAGCGATAACCGGGGGCATCTCAGCCTCCTGACCTCGAGAAGAAGACAACACCACGATCCGCTCAAAGCCAGTGGGATGTTTGATGGAGGAATCCCTAGCGATATAGAGAAGGTTGGCATTGGACCCCAAGACGCACTTGAGAAGGTCTTTGATTGAAACCGACGAACAAGCCAGCGTGATCGGCTCCTCGAGTTCATGACCATGAACAATAGGAATGCCGACTTGGCTTGAAAGACGGTCTAAAACATCCCCTGTGGTCGCCTGATCCACCTTGAGGTGAAACCCACCCCCCACCAGCGCCTCGAGATCGATGTGTCCAGCCACCGAGGACGGTGCATCGGAAGACGCCCCTGCCTTCAAGGTCGTCATGACCCACAGCAAAGAAAAAAGGACAGTGAGAAATCGGGGCATAGCTCGTACCTCCAGGACAGTAGGCCCTTTAAGCAGACTTTGTGCCATCATTTTTATAATTTAAAAACAATAGGATATAGCTTTATTGTCGGACTCAAGAGAACCCATCTGTGGCATATGCCACAGTAACTGCGTCATCTCCCCTATCCCTATCGAGTCGATCCCGATGGAGCGCCAGCCATTGAAGCGCCAAGGCAGGAACCACCGAATCGATGGCTCCTGCTTCTAGAAGCGCCAAGGCTTCATCCAGTGACCTGACGATGGCACGAATATCTTCACCCTCCTCTTCAAGACCAAAAATGCCTTCTTGAAGGGGACCTAAAGCCACACCAATGAAGACGGTCACCGCTTCAGAGGTGCCTCCGGGACTGGTATAGAACGTCCCCACCCGAATAAGGGATTGAAATTGACACCCGGCTTCCTCCAGGCCTTCCCGGTGGGCCACATCTTCAGGGCTTTCACCTGCCTCAATCGCTCCAGCAACCGTTTCAAGCAGCCAAGGAATGGCCTTGGACCCGACCGCCCCGATCCGAAACTGTTCGATCAGGAGAATCTCACTTCTTTGGGGGTCGTAAGGAAGGACCGCCACGCAGTGACCACGATGAAACAGCTCCCGCATCAAAGGATCACTCCAGCCCCCTTCAAAGGTGGAATGTCGGAGATGGAAGCGGGTTAGATTAAAGAAACCCCGGTAAACCGGGGTCTCATCAAGGATCTTAAATTCAAGCGCCAAACGTTGAGGCCCTAATGGGGAACGCTGAGGCGCTCTGAAAGGCCTTCCATGAGGACATTGCCAACCGTCGCACCCATCTTTCGGGTCAGCCGATCAAAGACATTTTCTTCAGGATTAAAGATCATCATGGTCTTCGCCTTCAGGACCTTCTCAGC
>RFVA01000005.1 GCA_009922685.1 Gammaproteobacteria bacterium
GGCAGCGATATCGCTGCCGGGCCTGTTCGGGGATGAGCCACCTCAAAAGGGCGGCGTTACGTTAGACAGAAAAAGAGGACCCACACCCACAGGTTGTGGAGGCATTGGGATTTCTGATGACGAACTGCGAGCCTGAAAGACCATCTGTGTAGTCAATCTCAGCACCCGTCAGATACTGAACACTCATCGAATCGACGAGCACGACGACGCCATTCTTGAGGATCTGGGTATCGTCCTCGTTGATTTCCTCGTCAAAGGTGAAGCCATATTGAAAGCCAGAACATCCGCCACCGGTTACATAGACCCTGAGCTTAAGATCAGGGTTCTTTTCTTCCAAAATCAATTCGTTAACTTTCGCCGCTGCACTGTCGGTAAATCGAATCTCTTCCTCGTTCATATCTCGCGTTTCCTCTAGGGATGATCGGGGATTATGTTTATTCCTTGTAATTTGGTCAAGAATTATCAAGAGGCTTCCATATCCAGCTCCTCAAAGCTGATCTTGGAAGTCTCATTCAGTGACTTCACCAGATTTCGAGCAAACCCGGTGAAAACCTTAAGCCGAAGGCCATCGGATAGCTGCTGTCCTAGGGCGGTAAACTTCCTGTAGAGAAAACTTTCCCCCTGATCATGCTCCGCAATACTCAAAGCCCAACTCTTTTTTTTCCGGTAGCTCATCCTTAGGCCTCGCAGCTTGGTTGACTCCAACACACTCACTTCTGGCGCCAGAAGCCCGATATCAATCCAGTGTTGGGTCATATCAATCTCTCGACCATAGCTCCACATTTCTCGGTGCGCCAATTCATTTTCAATCATGAAATGCCAGCCAGACTCGAAGTTGAAGGAGAAGGCCGCAAATTCCGCAAAAGCCTCGACCTCCCAGGGGTCCATCGTTTTCAAAAACTGTAGCGTCCTTTTGGAGACTGCGCCTGGGTCATGGATTTCATTCGCCAGGAGACACCCCCAAAGCTGTTGCACGCTCTCCTCAGCCGCCAAGACGGCCCCCTCAAGGTAAAAAGCGAGCCAGCTGAAGCAGAGGTCGGTCTTTGGGGCCTCGAGTGGAAGGGGGGCTTGTGCAGCAGCCACAAGAACCTTTCGAAGATTCGCATCCTTGAAGGTCTTGACGGGATCCGTCTCAGCAGAGGACTTCGGTTTGGGCGAATCGCTATTGAGCACTTGGAGAATAACAGGATCCAAATAAGGCCCTAAAACCTCCATCAACCTCGGCGCAGAAGGCTGTGGCTTGGGGCTATCATTCTGAGCGCTAGGCTCACCAGGAAAAAAGAAGCTCATCCGATTTCGCTCACGCCGCCCATATAAGGCCGAAGGACCTCAGGCACTTCGACCTTGCTATCGGCCCTCTGGTAATTTTCAAGAACTGCGATCAGCGTCCGCCCAACCGCAAGGCCAGAGCCATTGACGGTATGGACCAGCTCTGGCTTTAATGTTTCAGGATTACGCCAGCGCGCCATGAGCCTTCGGGCCTGAAAGTCTCGAAAATTACTGCAGGAGGATATTTCGCGATAGGCATTCTGTCCTGGCAGCCAGACCTCAAGGTCATAGGTTTTGGCCGAAGAAAATCCGGTATCGCCCGCACAGAGCAGCATCCGACGATAAGGAAGCCTTAACTGTTGAAGGACTTCTTCTGCATGCTGGGTCAAGGCCTCATGAGCTGCCTCAGAATCTTCAGGCGCCGTCACCTGAACCAACTCCACCTTTTCAAACTGATGCTGACGAATCATGCCCCGAGTGTCCTTGCCATAGGATCCTGCCTCACTTCTAAAGCAAGGGGTGTGGGAGACAAACCTTAAAGGAAGGCTGGTCGCCTCAATGATCTCATCGCGAACCAGATTGGTGACGGGGACTTCGGCTGTCGGAATGAGATAATAAGGCGGATCCACGTTGAGCCTGAAGAGATCGGCTTCAAACTTTGGAAGCTGCCCGGTTCCCCTCAGGCTCTCCGCATTCACCATCAAGGGAACATAAGTCTCCACGTAACCGTGGGCTTCCGTATGGAGATTCAACATGAACTGAGTCAGGGCCCGCTGCAATCTTGCGAGAGGGCCTTTGAGCGTCACAAAACGGGCTCCGGCGATTTTAACCGCCGCCTCAAAATCCATTCCACCCAATCGAGCACCCAACTCGATATGATCCAGCGGTTCGAAATCAAAAACCCGGGGCGTCGACCAACGATGAATCTCAACATTGTGAGAGTCATCCCGCCCTTCTGGAACACTGTCATCGAGAAGGTTTGGGATGCCGAGCAGCAAGTCATCCAAAGACACCTGAATGAGCTCCAACTCCTCCTCAAGCAGTCGAAGATCATCTCCAAAAGACTCCACCTCCTTTAGTAAGGGAGCGATATCTTCTCCTCTGGCCTTTGCCTGACCGATGAGCTTGGAGCGGGCATTCCGCTCACTTTGAAGGGATTGCGTCCGCGCTTGAACATCACGACGGCGCGCTTCCAACTCCAAAAAAAGCGGTTTATCTAACAAAAATCCACGCCGGGACAGCGCGACTTCAACCGCATCGATGTCATTTCTAAAAATCTTGGGGTCTAACATTCTTAATCCTTACATTCGCCATTATGCTTGTTCAAACTCTTTCTTCGGACGTGAAAGCCGATGGTGACCTTCCTCAGCCAAGAAGATGCCTCATCGCCTCCATACTTGGATTCTCGACAACACCCTTCTCGGTGACGATCACATCAATCAGGCCCGCCGGCGTCACATCAAAGACAGGGTTCCAGGCACTAATGACACTCTCTTTTCCCCTGAATTTTTCAGATAAGAGTTCAGCGCTATCGCGCTCTTCAATGTGAATCTCTTGTCCACTCGCTGTCTTCCAGTCAATGGTTGACATCGGTGCCACCACCATCATTTTGACACCATGGTGTCGGGCCGCCACCGACAGCGCGTAGGTCCCAATCTTATTGGCTGTATCACCATTAGCCGCGATGCGGTCAGCACCAACGATCACCCACTGCACACGACCCGATTGCATCAACAAGGCGGCTGCGGAGTCGGCGATCAACGTTGCCGGAATCTTGTCTTGATTGAGCTCCCAAATAGTCAGGCGAGCACCCTGAGACCAGGGCCTTGTCTCAGTGGCATAGACCGCCTTGGCCCGTTCTGCTACAGAACTTCGGATCACTCCGAGCGCCGTCCCATAGCCACCGGTTGCCAGGGATCCCGTGTTGCAGTGCGTGAGGATGCCACTCGCGTTTTGAAGGTAGCGGGCGCCTAAATGGCCCATCATTAAATTAGCTTCTATATCCGCCTTATGGATCGCGATTGCTTCCTTTTCGAGAGGTTCGAAGGGATTTGGAGAGGAATCACTCAGCGCGGCGATAACAGCCCGCATCCGGTCTAGAGCCCAAAAAAGATTAACCGCAGTCGGTCTTGATGCCGCCAAAACACCCAAATCGGTTTCAAGCCCATCCCGCCAAGACAAAGGGTTTCTCGAAAAGCGATCACGAGCAGCCAAAACAACTCCGTAGGCCGCCGCAATCCCAATCGCCGGAGCGCCTCTCACCTGCATGGAGGCAATGGCCTCAGCGACCTGATCCACACTTTGGTAGGTGTGATAAACCACCTCATCAGGCAGCCTTCTCTGATCGAGCACCTCTAAGCCTTGATGGGTCCAGACCAGGGGCCTGACGGTATCTACGGATGAATTCACGAATCCCCCCTTAAGGAAATAAAGCCCAAAGGGGCCCAGGTTGAACCTTTAAGACAGGCTCAAGGTCATACAGAATTGTAAGGGGTGCCCGTTGGAGCGACAAATACGAGGTAAATTAACCATGGTCCTTGAAGTCTACATTTGGAGCTGGATTAACCTTCACCCAAGGTCAATTGCGAAACAAATTCTCAAGTTTCTTGGAATTTCAATTCTCATTCTGGGTCCCCTCCTCGCCCTCAATGTCGTCCTGGTCCAGAGAGGACTCCATACCGAAATTCCTGGGCTTACGATCGATTTAAGCGGATCCAACACGCCGGGAGACCTTGCCCTTGATGAAGATTGAGTGCTAGGAAACGCATTCTGTCACGCGCTGTCGAACAACCTCATACATTAAAATACCCGCGGCCACCGACACATTAAGACTTTCCACCGTCCCCGACATGGGGAGCCTCATCAGGTCATCACAGTTTTCCCGGGTGAGCCGACGAAGTCCCTTTGATTCGGTACCCATCACCAGAGCCATCGGCACATTGAAGTCCATCTCATAAGCCGTTTTGTGCGCTTCCCCTGCAGCACCAAAGACCCATAGGCCTGCCTCTTTTAAAAGCTTCAGTGTCCGCGCAAGATTAGTCACCCGATAGATCGGCATCGTTTCAGCAGCACCGCTAGCCACCTTGGCCACTACGGGGGTGATCCCGACGGATTGGTCCTTCGTTACAATAACGCCATGCACGCCAGCCGCATCTGCCGTCCTCAGACAAGCGCCAAAGTTATGCGGATCTTGGACATGATCGAGCACCAGAAAAAAGGGCATTCCCTTTGGGGCATCCAACGCATCACGGAGCTCATTTTCCCCCCACTCATCAGGGGCTAGGACCTCAAGAATAATCCCCTGATGCGGCGTTCCTTCAGCCATTTGCTCAAGGCGGAGCCGCTGTGTAGGCTGCGTCTTGATACCCAGTGCAGCAAGTCGCCCGACAAGCCCCATGAGCCTGCTATCGTTCCGCTGGCTATCAATCCAGACCGCTAGAATTTTGTCGGCGCCATGGTCAAGGGCTGCCTCAGCCGCATGTAGCCCAATAACACGTCGCCTAGCCTTCATGAACTCCGACGCCTTCTTCTCTTTCTAGGCGACTTTGCTGCCGCCTCGGGGAGTGCCGCCTTGACCAACTCAAGGTCTATCTTACGATCATCGAGATTGACCCTAGCAACCAAGACTTGTACCTGATCACCCAACCGATAAGTGATACCGGTCCTCTCTCCCTTGAGACTCAGGCCCGCGGGGTCATAGTGAAAGAAGTCCTTATCGAGACTGGAGACATGAACCAACCCTTCTATGAAGATATCTTTAAGCTCAACGAAAAACCCAAAGGCCGTCACGGCGGAGATCACGCCAGAGAACTCCTCCCCGAGCTTATCCTGCATGTATTCACACTTAAGCCATGCCACCACATTGCGTGTTGCATCGTCCGCACGACGCTCGGTAAATGAGCAATGCTCACCCATATGCGCCATTTCGTTATCGTTGTAGTAATACTGAGCCTTCTTCTTTCGTTCGATGGCATGGCGAATGGCCCGGTGAACCAGGAGATCAGGATAACGACGAATGGGTGAAGTAAAGTGGGTATACATCTCGAGCGCGAGGCCAAAATGGCCCTTTTGTTCTGGGCTATAGACGGCTTGAGACATCGATCTTAAGAGAACCGTCTGAATTAAATGCTCATCAGGACGACCTCGAATACCCTCAATCAGTTGGCAATAGTCTTTGGGTGTCGGTTTATCTCCACCTGAAAGATTGAGCCCAAGCCGCCCAAGCAAGGTCCTCAGATCGGCAAGTTTTTCAGCGCCAGGGCCCTCGTGAACTCTGACCAAATGGGGGAGTTTATGCTTGTCTAAAAATTGGGCCGCGGCGGTGTTAGCCGCCAGCATACATTCTTCGATGATCTTATGGGCATCATTCCGAATCACGGGGACAATCCGATCAATCTTTTTGCCCTCGCCAAAAATAATGCGTGATTCCTGGGTCTCAAAGTCAATGGCCGCCCGATCCTCACGTGCTCTTCTGAAGGCCTTATAGAGGCTATGAAGTTCCTCCAGCTGAGGAATCAAGTCTCGGTACTTCTTTCTGAGCGCTTTGTCACCGTCTAGGAGGTCGGCCACCTCCGTGTAGGTCGTTCGGGCATGAGAATTCATCAGGCCCGCAAAGAATCGCGACTTCTGGAGGGTCCCATCATCACCAATGACCATCTCACAGACCATGCAGAGCCGATCTTCATTAGGGTTCAGCGAACATAAGCCATTCGAGAGAATCTCCGGCAGCATAGGGATAACCCGGTCCGGGAAATAAACGGAGGTACCTCGCTTTTGCGCCTCCGCATCAAGGGCTGTTCCCGGTCGAACGTAATAGGAAACATCTGCAATGGCGACGAGCAGCTTCCACCCCTTTGCGGTCCTCTCGCAATAAACCGCGTCATCGAAATCACGCGCATCCTCACCATCAATGGTCACCAGCGGAAGATGTCTTATATCCTCGCGCCCCTCTCGTGATTCGGCTGGAATTTCGCGCCCGTAGCGGGCAATCTCCTCATTGACTGAGTTGGGCCAGACGCACGGCAAATCATAGCTGTGGATGGCCACCTCAATTTCCATTCCAGGAGCGAGATGATCCCCCAGCACATTTTCGATCCGGCCAATGGGGTCCCGCTTTCGCGTGGGCTGCTCGATGATCTCAACCACCACGATCTGACCTGGCTTTGCATGACCCAGCGCTTCGCTGGGGATCAAGAAGTCGTGAGTGATGTGCTTGCTATCAGGAACAACAAAGTAGATGCCTCGCTCTTCATGAAGGCGGCCGACCACGCGATGGGTCTTCCGCTCTAAAACTTGAATCAGACTTCCCTCACGCCGCCCTCTTCGATCAACCCCTCGAATACAGACGAGAGCACGATCGTCATGCATCAAGGAGCGCATTTCATTAGACGAGAGATATAAATCGTCACCCCCCTCTTCTGGTCTCAAAAAACCAAAGCCATCTGGATGCGCAATGACCCGACCCGCAATCAGATCCGTCTGATTGACGACACAATAACGTTCCTTTCGATTCCTAAGTAACTGTCCATCTCGCTCCATCGCGTTGAGGCGTCGACGGAGTGACTCAAGGTCCTCAGGCTCTTTCACCGATAGGAGTGCGGCAATTTCCTCGCCAGGAAGAGGGACACCCTGACTTTTAAGAACCTCCAGAATCAACTCCCGACTGGGAATGGGCCTTTCATACTTCTCTGCTTCCCTTTTAGCATAAGGATCTTTGAGATCAGATGGGCCGGGCTCTTTGGAGGGCATGTCGGAGCCGGGAGATCGAAGCAGGGATTGAAAAAGCTTTCGGAGGGATTGGGGTAGCAACATAGATAAACTGACTGGACCTTTCCATGGAGCGTTCTCACAACAGTCAGGGGGCTGCGTTTGGCCTTCTAAAGCAGCTCCACAACCACCTGATTGTTGCGTGAAAGCGAGATTAAAGGGGTGATTCTCAACTATTGACAAGACAAAGTCGAATCATCAAAATGCCTCTTCCACCGCAGCAAGTGCGGAACCTCATTGCCGGGGTGGTGAAATTGGTAGACACGCATGTTTCAGGTACATGTGAGGCGACTCGTGGAGGTTCAAGTCCTCTCCTCGGCACCAAAACTAAGCGTTCTTCTTAGTTATCAATTACTTACAAGTCTGGTGCCAAGGTCCTTCAAGGGTTCGTACACGAGTACGATACATTGCCTCAAAGATCGCCCTCCTATCTTACCCGGAATCGAATCGGAATCTTCACTTTTCAGTACCGTTTTCCGAATCACCCGATCTCTACGGGAAAGCAATTGAACTGCTTGCCAAACCATGAACTTCGAAGACTCTCAGCAGAAGTTGAAATTTTTAAAACAGGTCGTCAAGTCACCTGGCGACACCTTCGTCGATCACCCCAGTCGTTCCCCCTGTCCCACACCTCATTGATCCGCCACTGACTTTGTCATTTGTTTTTTTGTTGTCATCACGATTGATTTTTGTGAGAATGATTCTCGTTCAGGGTCTAGAGCAAGATCTAATATGAAGTACACAATCCTTTTTTTGGCGATGTCTTTTCTTGTCTGTTCAGGGTCTATGGCATCTCCGTCATGTCCTTCTTTATATGCGCCTGGATCAAAAGTAGTTAACCCTGAAAACTCAAGGAGTAGAAACGGTGTCCTCGAGACGACCCTGGTCGCCCACAACAAGGGTGATGGTCCTCTGGTTGGATCTTATGACTATCAGTTTTGCCTATTAGAAAATAATGATCCGTTAAGATCCTCTCCAGTACTGAGCGTTGAACCAGGTGATCAAGTCAAGATTCATCTAAACAACCGGATGCAATCGCAGGATGGATTTCCCTCTGCTCACTTTCACTCCGATCATCCTTGTTCTGGTGTCATTGCTCCACATCATCTAGATGCTTCCAATGTGAATCTTCACTACCATGGATTAAACGTAACCCCTCAGTGCGGGGGTGATAACGTCCTCGACACGATTGTTGATACCGCTGATGGGAAGAACAACGGTTTTTATGACTACGCTATCCGGATTCCAAATAATGAACCGCCGGGTTTATATTGGGTTCATCCACATGTTCATGGGGTTGCGCAGCAACATTTGCTTGGTGGCATGTCGACCCTCCTTATCGTTGAAGGAATGGATAACTTCTATCCAGAACTCAAAGAAATGAAGCAAAAAGTCTTGGTGATCAGGGATTTGGATAAACGAAATCCTGCTGATATGGATTCCCCAGATCCCAACGAACCTTGGAAAAATTTAACTGTTAATTCAGTTCCAGTCATCTTCGGTCAGAGTGAGTTTCCGCAGATGTACATGAAACCGAGAGAGTCTCAGTTTTGGAGGGTAGCGAATGCTTCAGCAGATACTCATTTGGTGCTGGAATTTCAAGTTAAGAGTGCGGTGGGAGGATGGGATACAGAGACTTTGAAGGTTCTTGCAATGGATGGCGTCCCTTTCATCGATACCGATGACAAAAAAACAAGAATGATGCCCATGAAGTCGATCGTTCTTCCCCCCGGTGGTCGTGCGGAATTTGTAGTTCGTGCACCAAAACTGGGTTCACAGGCACGGTTTTATACGAAGGATTACAACGCATACCTTGAAAAAGGTAACCGGAATTGCTCCAAATCATTCAAACGAAGTAAATGTGATAGCACAGATAGAAATCCTGCTCGAACCCTTGCTCAGGTTCAGATCAGCAACGATTCGGCGGGTGAGAATGAAGACGATCTTGTCTCAACGACCCCAATCCAACGATTTGCCAGTCTTGCCGGCATATCACCAGACCAAAGTAGACGGTTATTTTTTAGTAAAGATCCTAGAGATGACGGGGACTTTTACATCACAGTCGTAGGCAATACCCCGCAACCTTTTGATCCAGATTCACATCCTGATATCGTTGTTAATGGTCCTACAGTAGAGGATTGGACCATTGAAAATCGAGACAATGAGTCGCATGACTTTCACATCCATCAGACACATTTTGCAGTAGTTAAAAAAAATAACTCACGCGTAAAAGACGAGTCCATTCACATCCTTCGCGACACAATCCAGATTGGGTCTTGCAGAAAATGGGCCTATGGGGTTGATCCTGAGGATGATCCTTATGGATTAGATTTTCCTCCGACTGATCCACGAAATGACCCTCAATTCACGGGTAAGAACTGCCTAAAACCAGCGAGCGTGACGCTTCGTATCGATTTTAGAGATCGAGATATCGTGGGAAAAACACTCTATCACTGCCATATTCTCGAGCATGAGGATAAAGGCATGATGAGACTTATGGAGATACACTGAGTAAAGTTATTAATAAAATCAAACGATGACCAACGGCACCAAGATGCCCGATTGGGTACTTTTGGTGGCGCTCTTCCTAGTTATCAATTACCACAAGTCTTGCGCCAAGGTCCCTTGAGGGTTAGTACAGGAGTACGTTGCATTGCCTCAAAGATCACCCTCATGAATTGCTCGCCCCAATTTTAGTGACCAAATGATGCCAACTTGATGCCCCCCGCCGAGAGGATTGTTGCCACTTCTTGTTATCTTTATTGTTTTTTTTCATAAATCATCAAGGTTGATGACGATTTAAAGAAAAGACCGCGCTAGGATCAATGGCAGCCTTTAATCCGAATTCGGTTACTGTTCTCATGAATTCACCTGCCAACTGCATCTTCATCTTTGATTCCGATTTCCGCCTCTTAATGGCGAGTGAAACCTCTACCATGTGTGATTGTTGGCACAATGCATTGATTTTCAAAGACAATCAACTTGTAGGGATCAAGGGCGTGAGTGAATCCATATTCAGAGAATCCATACTGCAATCGGTCAAAGAAAAATCTACTTTCTTCCTGAAACCAAAAAAGAAGCATCGACTTACAAAAGAACTCATCGTCTCCATCTCCCCTCTTTACGACAAGTCCTCTCCTTCGAAGTTTTTTGGTCCGAGCAACATTCAGCTAGAAATCCAGACTTTGGACAGATATTATTCGACCACAACCAAAAGACTGGCGGATAAGTTCGATTTAACACCAACAGAGAGAGTCGTCTTATCACATCTTCTGAATGGCCTGACCTCAAGCGAAATCAAGCAGCAGATGGATATCGGAGACCCCACACTTCGATCACATCAACAACGAATCCGATCTAAGTTCGGTGAAAAGAGCGTCACCAAAACGATCCTAAGTGCTCTCAAGATCGAAAACAATGTTGATAAAGTCATCGAGATGGATGACTGATAACATTGGTAGCCAGAGTGCACCAACAAAGTTGCACACTCTCACAAACTAATTTTTCAACACCCTCTCTATTGGCAGCCAACAAGCTCCACGGTCGTCTTTCCCATGACGGTCACCGCCTTGTTATTTGAGTTTGAGCCAAGAACGGTAACCCCTTCAACTGCTGAGGCAAGATGCGCCTTACAATGCGCCTTGATGGTCATCCCACCCATGACATTGACGTTTGACTTCAAACAGTACCACCCATTCGGATTAAGAAGCTCGATTTCGCTGCCTCCCATCACATTGACCCCAGCATGGATCATCACCAATTGAGGAACGGTGGTTGTCTCCTTATCATTGGAATCTTGTCCAATACCAAAGACCTTCACCGAAGCCGCAAGGGTTTTGTATGAAGGCTTGTCACCGAAAGGATGCTTGCCCCATGCTTTGAGGCAACGATGAATCGCTTCATCATCCTCATCAGCACCGGCCACCGGTCCGAAGAGCAGGAAAAAAATCAACACCGGAAGAACGGAATGCTTTTTGGTCCACATGGCAACGATCTCTAGTCATTTAAATGCGAAACCATTATGCGGCCAATCCACCCAAGTGTCCCAAGTCTTGTCAAAATGCGGCTGTGTCTAGCCCCCCTTTCGACTTGATTTTTAAGCGAGGCGACAGATGAATCTTGATAATTACCCCCTAGGATCCTTGCTGATCGCCACCTTTGTCGTTCTTTCGGCGCTTGGGGTCGTCTGGATCAGACGCTTTCATCGCCTTAAGCGATTAACGACGCACCATGAGGTTATGGGTTACTTTTTTCCCGTGGCAGGGAGCATCTATGGCGTCCTTCTTGGTATGGTGGTGGTCAATGCCATCTCTCTTTTTAATGCCGCACAAATGAACGTGAATAATGAAGCCACTGATCTGATGGCAATTTTCGCCCTAGCCGATGCTATGCCCCCTGATCATCAAACGACGGTTCAGAATCTATGCATCAATTACGCCGCCTCGGTCATCGAAAACGAGTGGCAAGCCATGGATGCGGGCACAAACTACCTGCAATCACGGTACTACGCGATCCGTCTTTTTAAGGAAATCATCAAAGCGGCCGATTTTAATCCGATAATAGGCCCCGAGCTCCTTGCAACAGCTCACTCCCTCTTGAAGGAGAGAAGGGAGCGAATTGACAGCGCTATGCGAGAAATCCCTAATGTAGAATGGATCACCCTCTGCATTGGTGGCGTCTTGGTGATCCTCTTTTCCTACCTCTTCGTTCTGGATAGCATTTTTGTTCAAATCACCAGTACGGTTATCATTGCAACAATGATCGCTTTAAATCTGTATTTGGTCATTCTGTTTGGCAATCCCTTTTCTGGGGATCTTAAAGTGAGTGATTTCCCATTCAGGAATGCTTTAGCATTCTTCAAAGAGCACAACTGAAGGATTGTTGATGGGTTAAAGCCTATCTCGACAGGCTGTCTCCTGTCAGGCCTCCCATCCCTAGAAATCAATTCATCGTTCATCTGAGCGTCAGGAACCAGGTTGAACACCACCCAACTGGCGCTAAACCATAGATCGAGTAACGGCCGACATGGATTCATCAAAGCCCGAAACGGGGTACGCAAAAGAACTTGAGGGAGAATCGCTCTTTGAGCGATTTGTTGGACCACACGCCCCCTACTACATCCTCGCCTGGAGCAACATGCAAGGGCGCTGGGCTTCATGGAACTGGTCGGCCTTCCTCTTCGGTGACGCGTGGTTGTTTTACCGAAAAATGTACCTTTATGGGGTCATCTATAGCTTATGCCGAATACTGTTAACACCCCTCCTGACGGCGCCAACCTTCTTTAAGACACCGCTTGATGTGGATCTCATCGCCCTTTTAGCACCGCACACCTTACTCATGAATGTTGTTCTCGGGATCGCCGGCAACCACCTTTATTTTCGCCATGCTCAGAAAAAAATCGATTCAGCTTCGACCAAGCATGAGGCTCATCACCTTTTACTCAGCATTGAAGCCATGGGTGGGGTCAGTTTGGCGGCTCTTCTTATGATCCCACTCCTCGCGCTCCTTGAACATCTGATCCCTTTCTTACTGGATACCAATATCTCCTATCAATGGTTTCAAAGCTCTCAGACATTCTGAACGTGATCATCAACGTCTTCGATCCAGCTAGCGAAAGGGCGAAAAGAGCGCTTTAAACATTCAGGTGACGCTTCAGATGGCCGCGCCATATTCGGCTCTCTTACCGTTCGACGAGCGCGAGTGGACTCGGACTGAATGGGTTCTCTGCCTGCGTCCTTTGTTTGTGGAGAGGCACAGTTGATTACTCCTCTGATAGGTGAGAAATCCATCAAGCCTAGTAGCTAACGAGGGGACTCTCGAGACTAAACGGATACCTAAATACCCGACCCGACAAGCAGGGGGTTGATGAAAAGATTTTCCCACTGTCTGCCCGGGGGATGATGACCGTAAGAGATATCCCCTCGTCTGATTTCCCTTACGTTAAAGACTCAGCGATGCGGGCAAGGGTTGACAAACACCCCCAGAAAGGCACATTCTGTGACCGTGTTGTGCTTAAGGCACAACATCTAGTGCTCTCATGTGAAGACCTCCAAGCTCACGCGGCAAACTGCAAGCCGATACCTAGAATAAAGAGCAAGGATTCATTGACCCTCATCACGGATGTGATTTGCCGCGTTTTTTTTGGAAAAAAGTCTCACCAGCTGCCATCCATTTAAATTTATCGCCGCGCCCCATCATCACTGACTGTGAAGGTGGGCTGGAACCGGCCCCAGATCTAATGGTCTATACCGTTTTTGTGCGATGAGGATTTATAAGGATGATTTAATCCACCTCATCCACAGAGGGGTAGGATCATGAGACAATCTAAACTGCTGAAAAAATGTACCGCGCATTCCTTCTTCACGACCTGAGGCTTGAGCGCGGCCTTTTTTTAAAAGAAATTTCCAAGATCTTCAAGCACCGGGAAACAGGCCAGGGGCTTAACCCCAAATGGACTAACGTCGACTAACGCAGAACTTTAAACAGGATAAAGGCCCTACTTTTTCGATGCGCCAATCCTTCCATACAGGAAGCCCAACGGGTTTTTTCTGCCTCACCGAAAAACATTGATTGAAGCCCCTCGGAGGGGGCGACTAAGCGCCACTCGAAGTGTCCACAAAACCAGAAAACACCCCGTAACATGCGCATTATTTTTCTGGATTACTTGAGGATCTTCGCCTTCATATCGGTGCTCATCGGGCATCTCTATGACGACATTCTTAAGCGAGTGGCCAGCGATCAAGGACTTCATATTTCGCTAAGGACGCTTGCCGAAAGTCTAATGCCCTTCACCTATGGGGGTGGCGCCGGCGTCGTGGTGTTCTTTCTCGTCTCCGGCTACATCATTACCCACGTTCTAGAAAAAGAGACACCCCGAGAATTTGCCATCAAGCGTGTCTTTCGCATCTACCCCCTCTATATGATTGCGGCCCTTCTCTGGCTCGCTACCGACCGGGGAACGCCAACGTGGTCGACCCTCGTGCCCCAACTCCTCTTGGTCGGAGATCTTTTCAAAACGCCCTACGCATTGAATGAGGTCGAGTGGACCCTTCGGATCGAAGTGCTATTTTACCTATTCATGGGGCTAGCCAAGCTTTTTGGCTGGTTAGATTTCGGCCGCAGATCCTGGGTTATAGCCTGGCTGATGGCCCTCACCACGCTCCTCCTTTTCATCCTCCCTCCCCTCCCAGGGGCTGGCATCGTTAAACAGGGATACATCACGCTCTACGCCCCCTTTCTTTTCTTGGGAAGCCTGATTTATCTCAGAGAAAAGAACCGCCTTGGAACCCTGACCTTGATAGCCATGACCACCCAGGTCTTCCTCCAATACTTCGAGGGGATTCGAAACTTTCAGCCAAATTGGCTGAACACCCACTTCGCGATTCTGGGGTTCCTGGTCTTTATCGCCGGCTGGCTTCTAAGAGACCAGCTTTCTGAAAGCCGCTGGGTGCGATGGCTCTCGGATCTGACGTTTTCGGTCTATCTATTTCATTTCTGGTTGATTGAATGGATCCGGGAAGCGCCGGGCATACACCTTTTGTCACCCTCGATCCGGGAGGGGGTGACGTTGATCATTTTCTTTGCCTGCTGCGCCTTCTTTCATCAAACGATCGAGCGGGGAGGCATTCGGATCGGCCAGCAAATCAACGCCTATTGGAGAAAAGAGGCCTAACCCTTCACAATAAAAGTCTGAGCTTGATCTTTTGGGGTTTAAGGTTGAATGATGAACAGCA
Organism: Gammaproteobacteria bacterium; assembly: GCA_009922685.1. Taxonomy (GTDB): domain Bacteria; phylum Pseudomonadota; class Gammaproteobacteria; order Methylococcales; family Methylococcaceae; genus UBA6136. Next base: position 14,769 of record RFVA01000005.1, read on the forward strand.
GGAACAATCCATGATGAAAAACAAGCGATCGATACTATGCCCACCCTTGATCTCCCTGCTCTGGCTGATGACCCTACCCGTTATCGCCGACCCTAGAGTCGTGGATGGCTGCACCATCAAGCCCAAGACCACCTGTTACAAGGCTAATTTGAGCGGTGTTGACCTTTCGGGTGAGGACCTTACCTCCGCCATTCTGATCAAAGTCAATCTTACCGGAGCGACCCTCAAGGGCACCAAGTTCGTCAATGCAAAGATGTGGAATAGTGTTCTTGACTCTGCCGATCTGACGGCAGCTGATGTCAAAGGGGCTGTTCTCGCTAACGCCTCACTAAAAAAAGCCACCCTAAAACAGACCGAAATGTCTGGCGCGGTGCTGGTGCATAGAGATCTCACTGGCGCCAATCTCGATGGAGCCAAATTGCTGAAAGCCAAAGGCCAGCATGCCAACTTCACTGAAGTCTCCATGGTCGCAACGGATCTAGAGCGTGCCAACCTGGCCTACGCCACGTTTACCGGTGCGACGTTGACCAACATCCGCGTGAAGAACACCCTGTTTTATGGCGCAAAACTCAACACCAAAGTGCCCATCACCATCCAATAATGAACTGGGGCTGCGCCAGCGATCAGCCGACTATGATTCCACCGACGAGTTTGGTAGCATCGGCCAATAATAAAGGGGGGCAGGTAATAGACACGATCGACACCGGCCCAGTTGTCATCATTGAAGAGAGGAGACCGCCATGAAAGAAGAACACAATCCAGGCACTTTCGACTATGTGGAAGCGCTGATCCAGAGCCTGATGACGGTCGACCCTTTCGGATTGGGTGGCTACCAGAACCTCTTACCCCGCTGGGTTTTCCTCGGCCTTCTTATTGGTCTTTGCATCGCCCTCCTCTGAAAGGGCGTCTCCTTATCTTTAAGGGAGGGATGCTCGACGGCCATGAAGAAACACCCCGTAAGGAAGCCTTAGGGCTTTACGTTCACTCAGCCCACCTCGTCTCCTTCGAGGCCCAACTACTCTGAACGTCGGGTTGAGGGTGAGACGGCGTAGATCGACAAGATGAAGGTGGGCAACCACACTAATACCTCTGCGGCGAAAAGATAGAGCGCGTGCCGCGCATTCTTTTCCGCAAGATAGTCATGAATGTCATACACGGCTATCCCTGAAATGGCCGCACAAAGCATCAAGATAATCACGGAATAGCGGCATCGCCTTGACAACGCGATCAGGGCCGGAAGCCATATTAGAATCTGGACGACCCATTCTGTCATTTTCATCGAGCACCTCGGGTAAATAGCGTCCCTCAAGGAGGAATGAAGGCTGCATTTTAGAAGACCTAGCTAAGGCATCGTCTTCAGGACGCCCTGAAGGACTCCATTATAGAACACCCTCGCGCTTGAAAAGCCCCTTCACAAGAGTAACATCATGTCTGTCGATGATATCGACAGAATAATAATAATCATAACCGAGGAGAAACCGATGACGGATTCAGAAAAAAAAGAGGGATCGAAAGTCGATTGCACCCTTAAGTGGCTTAAAACGGTTGACCACTGGTCCATCGCGGGATATGAGAACAAGCTTCCGAGAATGTACTTGGTGGTTGCGGGACTTCTTGTAGTGTTCCTGATCGTCTGACCTTACTCTCCGCCCGCAACAAGACTCACTCTTCAAGCGGGCGGTTTCTCGCTGAATCCCCCAATTTTTTCTCGGACCTTAAACAGGCTCACTTCCGCCTGCAAAACCTCGATGGCCGACTCCAACTGCCGAGTTGCCTGACGGGTCTCCTCCAAAGCGTCGGCCGATATTCTGGCACCCTCGGTCAGGGCGACCATAGAGTCTCTAATGTGGCGCGCGCCCAGCGACTGCGACCCCATCCCTTCATGAACACTCTCGAACTGCGGTATGAGGGCCTGGACATTCAAAATGATCTCGCCAAACTGGCGGCTGATGCCGTGGGTATCGGCGACGCTCCGGGTCACCTGCTCCTTGAATTTATCCATTTCCATCACGCCGCCACTCACGGAGTTCTGCATTTCTTTGAATATTCTCCGGCCTTCTCCGCCTCAATCGATGCGTTGAGGGAGAGGAGATTGGTCTGGTCCGCGATCTTGGTGATCGTCGTGGTGACGCTGCTGATAGTATTCGCCTTTTCAGTGATCTGCCCGAGACGGCTACTGATCGACTGGGTGGCTTGTGAAAGGCTGGTCATCGTCGCCTCAAGATCCTCGAGGGAAGACTGACCTTCATTGGCGAGATCAGTGGTGTGATCGGTCACCTGGTTGATACCGGCCATGGTGGCGAGAAGTTCCTCGGCGGTCGCTGAGATTTCCTCGGTGGCCGCGGCAATTTCGGTGGTTGTCGAACCAAGTTTTTTAACCTCATCGCTCTGAGTACGGGTCATCGTTCCGAGACTGTTAACCGTTGCGACAAGCTCGATGGTGGAACGCTGAACCTGACCGATCAGGGCGTTGAGGTAATTCACCATCTGGCCCAGGGCATTGATGAGCTTACTGGTTTCATCACTACCCACCGCCGAAAGATCCCCAGACAGATCCCCAGAAGCGACCCGCTCGGCGGCATCAACCGCGCTTTCGATGGGCTTCACGAAACGTCTTGCAAACCAGAGAACCGATAGGATAGCCAACAACAAGGCCAGCAGGGATGAGACCAGCGCAAAAATCAGTTGGCGCTCAACCAACTCGACAACCAATGTTGTCGACATATGGAGCAGAATGACGCCACGCCTCATTGGGCGGGGTTCAGCGCTCGCCTGATCCTTGGAGGCATTGGAGGCATGGATGCCGAGAAGCGCTTCTCGATCTTCTTTCTCAGTCACAACCAAAGGAGTCGCAACGGTTATATGGCTCTCCTGGAGATGACTGACGGCCCGCTGCAAGTCCAAGGCTTTTTCGGCAAGATCGCTATCATCAGGGTCCATCAAGGACAAAGCACTGGAGCCTGACTTTTCCATGTGATGAATCACCTTCATTGAAGGATCAAGCACCAAGACGCCCAAAATCGGAACTTCCTCCACAATATGTTCGAGGACCTCCTGAACGCCAATAGCCTCCCGAAGCTTCTGCAGCGTGCCCCCGTCCATTCCGACCTGAATGATGCGGGGCCGATCCACCCCAGCCACCCCCACATACTTGAAAATACGACCATCAACTTCTCTTGGCATCAGATCTTGAATGATGGCCTTCGGTCCATGAGGGTCGAGCAGGGGCCAGAATTGGGAGGCCTGCGGCTGTTTTTTGGGGTCGGCTGAAAATTCAAAGTCAACCCCAGGAACCGTGTGAAGATAAGCTTTTCCTTGCGAATCGGTGACCCAGATCTCGGCGAGATTGCTTGATCCTGTCATCGCCCGAAGGTGTTCCGTCATTGCCGCCGGAGTCATCCGATATCGTTCGGCCACGGCCACAAATTGCGCCACAATCTGAGCGGAAGTCACCAGATCCTGGGCGATAATGTCTTCAGCAGCCGATTCAACATTCTGGCTAACAACAATACTTCGACTCAGCACATTGGCCAGCAACTGCCCGTCATTCTCGGCCTGATGTAAGACCGTGTCCCGTGAGTAGACGCTTAAGCCGACGCCAACCGTCAAAACCGCAGCAGCCAGCAGTGAAACAACAACGGCAAGGAGACGATTTCGAAGACTCATGACACTCCTTAAAGACGCTGATCAAAGAGCCCGCCACCTAGAGAAGGAAAAAGCCAAACTCCCGAAACATCAGTCGCTACTGGACGCCGCTGGAGGCTTGCTCGTCGCGGGTGCCGGCGATGCAGTCGTTGTGTCAGCCTTAGATTCGCCACCTGCCAGATTTCTTTTGGTGTCCTTAGCGCCCTTGAAATCGGTTTCATACCAACCACCACCCTTAAGGCGAAAGCCAGCAGCGGAGATTAACTTGCTCAAGGTCGCGTCATGACACGCGGGGCAAACCTTCAAAGGATCATCTGAAAGCTTTTGAAAGGCCTCCATTTGATGACCGCAGGATTTGCAGTGGTATTCGTAAATAGGCATAGAATCGTCAGTACTCCAACACGTTGGGAACATTGAGGATGGATGTCCACCACCCCACAGGGTATCAGGGACCACACACCATCCCGCATCTCCATTTTACACGCCCCAAGGATCCATGATGGAATCACTCAGGCCCGCGGCCGATCACCCTCACCTGCCCGCCATTGGGGTTGGTGGACTCGTCTTCAACTCGAAGGGTCAAGTGCTTTTGGTCCAGCGGCGCTACCCACCCCAGGCCGGACTGTGGCATATCCCAGGCGGACGCCTTGAACCACAAGAGACACTGATGGCCTGCTGCCAGCGAGAGATTCTTGAGGAAACGGGGATTACCGCCATTCCGGGCCCCATTTTGGCGGTCGCTGATCGAATGATTGAAGGGTTTCATTATGTGATCATCGACTTTCTAGCCACGCTCACCGAGGACGACACCCCCGAACCTTTAGCCTCCTCGGATGCCTTAGAGGCCCGTTGGGTCGATGCGACTTCGTTGACTGATTATCCCTTGGTTGAAGGCATCCTTGAGGTCATTGAATCCGGCCTGACTCTGCTTCAAGGGGTGGCACCGATCGCTTTGACACAAAGTTCGACCCACGCCTGGCTGTTTACTGGTACGACCAAAGGCGATGGATGATGGAAAATAATGAGGGGCTTTGAAACTCCGTCATCATTCGACGGACTAACCTTAGAAATCCTTCGATTGTTTACTACCCAGAATATGAAAGGCATCACACCTATGGCCAGCTTCGATGACAACATTTTCGCTCTTCAAAACCTGGTACCGGCCATTCATGGCGGACATGGGGATGACCAAGGCATCGTCCATCTGGTCGAAAACCTCCTAACCGCCGTCAATACGGAAAGACCGAATGGCTTTCATGTCCTCGGGGGTATTGAAGCGCTCGGGGCCAATGTTCACCCCCTCTTCGTCCATTTCCCAATCGCCTTTTTGTTGGCTTATCTGGTCATGGAAACTTATGGATTGCTGTTTAAAAAACCCACAGCCCGCCGATTTGCCTCAGGCCTTTTGAATCTTGGTGGATTATCTGCACTGGTCACCGTGGTCACTGGCTTGATCGCCGGCGGACTCGCGCCCCATAGTGCTGCCGTCCACTCCATCATCGAGTGGCATCAACGCGCCGGTATCACGGTCACGGTCATTGCCTTGAGCCTAATCCTTTGGAGAGCCTTCGGGGGCCTTCCTCAATCCCCCATGGCTATCACGCTCAATCTTTTACTGTCCTTTTTAATGGGTGGGCTGCTGCTGATCGGAGGAGATCTTGGGGGTCAGATGGTCTATCAACATGGTGTCGCGGTAAAAAGCCTCCAATCCCCGACGGATAACTTTCACCACGAACACGCTAAGCCACTCGTTGACCATCCCTAAGAGAGGGAGGTGCCCTCAAAGGCCGAGATCATCGAGATCCGGGTGTTCCTTTGGCCTTGGTCCCAGCGGCCAGTGAAAGAGTCGCTGTGAAGCCACGATCGGAAGGTCATTGATGCTGGCAAAGCGGCAGCGCATGAGTCCATCTCCATCGAAGATCCAGTTCTCGTTGCCATAGGAACGAAACCAATGGCCTTCGCGGTCATGCCACTCATAGGCAAAGCGGACCGCGATCCGATCGCCCCCATAGGCCCACAAGCCCTTGATCAGGCGATACTCCAATTCTTTCGCCCATTTCCTCTTTAGGAATTCCAAAATTTGAGCTCTCCCCTCGAGAAATTCGTGACGGTTTCGCCATCGACTCTCTTCGCTGTAGGCAAGAATAACCCGCTCAGGGTCTCGCCCATTCCAAGCATCCTCAGCCATCTGAACTTTGATCCTAGCTGAGGCTTCATCAACAAAGGGGGGTAGAGGGGGGCGTTTTGTCGACATGGCTATTTTCCTAGAATGATCTCAGCCACTGGCTGATATCCCTTGAAGCTCCGCGATCGTATTGATGTTAAGAAAAAGTTCAGGGTAATTACTATAATCAACGACACCTAGGGCATGCTGATGGGCCCATGCATCAACCCGTCGCTCCCCCTGATGGAGGTATTGCGTGAGACTCATCTTGAGATGGGTGCCAACGACCATGACCAGGGGTTGCAGCCGTTCCCCATCATGGGGCATCACAAGATCATATTGACCGGTTTGATAGACGCTTATCAACCGATGCAAAGCCTCGGTTGAAAGTCTTGGGGTATCACAAGGGACCACCACGAGGACAGGGCTTTTAGTGTGTTGCATGGCGCTTAAAAGGCCGGCCAGAGGACCCTCAAAGTCAGCATAAAGGTCCTCTAGCACAGGGTAGCCCAGCCCCTGATAGTCCCCCAGGTGGCGGTTGGCACTGATGAGGATCTCCCCCACCACCGGGCGCATGGCATCAAGGACATGCGTGATCAAGGGTCGTCCAAGGTAGATCTGAAGCCCCTTATCGAGCCCTCCCATCCGGCGGCCTCGTCCCCCAGCAAGAACCAAACCGGCGGGAGACACTGCCCTGGGTGAATCCTGAGTGTTAATCTGCATGCTCTAATTTATTTCGATCGTCTCTTTTCGACCCCATGTCACCGCGTGTTCTGATCCCCCTCTTTCTGGCCTTCTTACTGGGTTGCCCTCAAAAGGCGCCAGAACCTCTTTTTTTTGAGGCGTCAACCACTCAAAAGGCCTATCGGGATGTGCTAGCAGAACTAGAAATTGCCATTACTCAACGCAATTTCAGGATCACCGGACACAATAAGATCGGGAGTGTCATCCGCGAGCGAGAGGGAAGAGCCTTTCCTGATTATGACACCATCCAGTTCTGCAATTTGAGTGAAGCCCGGTTCATGCTAGAACTCTCCCCAAGAATGGTCGCTTGGATGCCTTGCAATGTCTCGGTGCGCGCTCAAGGGGATCAAGTCATCGTGACGACCCATCTCCTCCCCACAGATTCTGAGGATCCGGCACTCAATGACTTTGCTCGGCGAATGAACGAAGAACTCAAGGCCATCGTCCAGTTCGCCGTCGAACCTTAATCGATTGCCGGCTCTTCGAAGGCCCTCTATGATGACCCCTTCAACCTACTAAGGATTTCTCGCCATGCCCTTTTTACGCTCTTCTTTCGCCATTATGGCGATGAATCTGATTCTTTTAGGAAGCTTCTTCCTAGTTGGGCCAGTATCGGCAAAACCCAAAGGCACATCGACGCAGACGACGACCGAATCCCCTAAGACGGGGCCCCTGATCAATGACTTTCCTACCCAGGCACGGGTTGAATCGGTGATGCAATGCATGGCTGAACATGGTGGATCCAACCTCGACAACATGTATCACTGCGTCTGCGCCATCGACAAGATCGCGAGCCTCATGAACTTTAAGGATTATTCGGAATCACTGACCTTCACCTACATGTTTGATACGCCAGGCGATAAGGGGGGTGAATTCCGAGACCCACCTCAATCTAAAATCTTGAGAGATCGTCTCAAGGCGGCAAGGGAAGAAAGCCAGGCCTGTTTCCCAAAGCTTCCAGCACCCTGAAGTCGAGCTCTAAAGTCGCGTTGTGGGGGGACCCCAGGATCCCCCTCATCCCTTTTGAAAAAATAGTATTAGCTAATAAAGAGCGAATGGCGTAAACTAGGGGATGTTTGCAGCGGCTCTTTTATGTTAGGCCCGCCAGGATCAATCAGGCCCTCCCCCAACCAAGCGGGCGCCCCAAGGCTTCCTCAGCCCCGATTTATCCCGCAGACCTCCCGCGATTCTTCGGAAGTCCGTTTCCCGGATTCGCCTGCTCTATGCACCTCTTTTCAAGGCGCCCAGATCGTCTTTTGGCGATTCGACGGACTGGCGCACAGGAACCTCATTTCTATGGATTTTACTTCTCTGGGTCTTGACCAGAGCCTTTTAGAGGCTATTGCCGAACAAGGCTACACGACGCCCACTCCGATTCAGTCCCAGGCCATTCCAGCCGTTCTGGAAGGCCGGGATTTATTGGCCGCCGCCCAAACAGGCACGGGCAAAACCGCGGCATTCACTCTGCCGCTTCTTCAGCGCCTGATCGATCAGGGCACCCAACAAAAACCGCTTTCTCCAGGTCGGAGTCCGCGTATCTTGATTCTGGTTCCCACCCGCGAATTAGCGGCCCAGGTCAGTGAAAGCGTCGCAAACTATGGCAAAAGAACGCCCCTTCGTCAGGCCGTCATTTTTGGCGGTGTCGGCATGCAACCCCAAATCAACGCCCTTCGGAGCGGCGTCGATTTCTTGATCGCGACCCCAGGTCGACTGCTGGATCTGGTCGCTCAAGGCCATGCCAAGCTCAACCGAATCGAAGTGCTCGTCCTCGATGAGGCCGATCGGATGTTGGATATGGGTTTCATTCGCGACATCAAAAAAATTGTGACCATGGTCCCGAAGGTGCGTCAGAACCTCTTGTTTTCTGCGACCTTCTCCAAAGAGATCCGGGAGCTCGCCTCAGGCCTCCTCTATAAGCCCCAAAGCATTGAGGTTGCCGCCAGGAACGCGACCGCCGATCGGGTCGAACAGCATGCCTATCAAGCGCAAAAGGATTACAAGCAGCCTCTTCTGGTTCACTTAATGACCTCAGGCCTTTGGGGCCAAACGCTGATTTTTACCCGCACCAAACACGGTGCCAATCGGCTCTCCCAACAACTGGAGAGAGATGGCTTTCTGGTCGGCGTCATTCATGGCAATAAAAGCCAGTCGGCGAGAACCAAAGCCCTCAATGATTTTAAGGAAGAACGCATTCAAGTCCTGGTGGCCACGGATATCGCGGCCCGTGGACTCGATATTCCAGAGTTACCCCATGTCGTTAATTACGAGCTCCCAGACGTCCCTGCCGATTATGTTCACCGCATTGGGCGAACCGGTCGAGCGGGTGCTGGCGGGGTGGCGATCTCCCTCGTCTCCCGCGAAGAAGCCGTGCAGCTGAGGGATATTGAACGTCTCTTGGGACGAAAACTTCCCCTGCATCCGATGCCAGAGGATATTAAACCCCTAGCGAGGACCCAAGAACCCGCACCGTCTCAACGGCCGACAGCCCGTCGAGATACCCCAGGTTCGCGCCGTGAACCCCAACGCAACCATCGGCAACCAGCCCATGGCGAGCGCCGCGGTGCAGTCAGGACATCCTGATGCCGATTGATCAAACCGCATCAATGTCATCCTGTTCGACTGCCACTGGAGCTGTTGAAGAAGGCCAGTTTGCTCCAGGCCAATCACCCTATCCATTCTGTGTCTATGGAGGACCACAATGATTCGACTCTACGCAGGCAATCTGCCTTCCGATATCTCTGAAAACGAGTTCAAGGAACTGTTTTCCGAATTCGGCAAAATCTTCAGCTATGAACTCTCTCGTGATATTTTCACTGGGCGTTGCCGTGGTTTCGGTTTCATTGAAATGGAAGGGCATGAGGCACGCGCAGCAATTACGGGTCTCAATGGCCGAACCGTTCGCGGCAATAGCATCCGCGTCAACGAAGAGCGCCCGCGCGCCAAAGGCCGCGGCGGCCGTCGCTAATCGAATTTTTTGAAACGACCCCTTTATTTTCTTTCCTCCCTTTTTTATTAGGAGCCCCTATGGCCATGAAGCTTTACGTTGGAAATCTCAGCTACAACGTCAACAACAGTGAACTCGAGCAGATGTTCACCCCGTTTGGCACGGTTCAATCCGCCAGCATCATCACTGACCGAGAAACCGGCCGTTCAAAGGGTTTTGGTTTTGTGGAAATGGGATCTGACCAGGAAGCACAGGCTGCCATTAATGACCTGCACGGCAAGGATGTCGGTGGTCGCAGCCTGACCGTCAATGAAGCCCGTCCCCGCGAAGAACGTGGCGGCTTCAAGAGTGGTGGTGGCGGTGGTCGTCGTGACGGCGGCTTTGGCGGCGATCGCCGCTTCTAAAGAAGCGATCAGAGGCTCTTATTTTCAAAGAGCCTCTCCCCTCGCGCCCATCAGGGCCTGATGACGCCTATCTCCGATGACCCAGTCCCTGGCGATTATCGGTGGTGGGCCCGCTGGGCTCATGGCCGCAGAAACAGCCTCAGCAGCGGGCATCCGCGTCGACCTGTTCGATGCCATGCCCACACTTGGCCGTAAATTTCTCCTAGCCGGCAGAGGCGGTCTCAATCTGAGTCACGCCGAACCTCTTGACGCTTTTCTTAGCCGCTACAAGCCGTCTAGGGATCTCATCGCTGACGCTATCAAAGCCTTTCCACCCCCCCATATCAGAGCCTGGGCTGAGAGTCTTGGGGTCAAAACCTTTGTAGGCTCATCACAGCGCATCTTCCCCGAAGAAATGAAGGCCGCCCCCCTCCTGAGGTCTTGGCTTCGGCGCCTCCGAGAACAGGGCGTCAGAATCCATGCGAGGCACCGCTGGATCGGCTTCGATCAATCGCCCCATCACCTCCTTTTCAGCACCCCCGAAGGGCCTTTGAGGGTCACTGCAGAAGCGATCATTTTGGCGCTGGGTGGCGCCAGTTGGCCCCACCTTGGATCCGATGGCAGCTGGCAAACCCTCATGACCGACCAAGGCATCGGAGTTCACCCGCTACGATCCAGTAATTGTGGCTTCAAGGTCGACTGGGATCACCAGTTCATCGAACGCTTTGAGGGCACCCCGCTGAAGGCTGTCTCAGGATCGACCTTGTGGCAAGACCACGTCCTCCACCACCGGGGCGAAGGGGTCATCTGCCAAGAGGGCCTAGAGGGTGGGCTGATCTATGCCCTCGCCGGCGCCCTGAGGGAGGCGATCGAGGGACAGGGTCAGGCCATTTTGACGCTGGATCTTTTACCTGACTGGAGCCATGAAAAAATCAGAATGAAACTCGAGACGCCAAGAGGCAAACTCTCACATAAAAACTTTTTACGCCGCACACTTAGGCTCTCTGATGTCAAATGGGGACTCCTTAGAGAGGTCTTTAAAGAAAGGCTTCCGCTCACACCGGAGGCCCTCGCTAAAAGCCTCAAAGCACTCCCCATCGTGGTGACCGACACGATGGAGATTGACCGGGCCATCAGCTCCGCTGGTGGAATCCACCTTGATGAATTTTCGAAAGACTTGATGCTAAAACGCATCCCAGGGCTTTTCTGCTGTGGGGAAATGTTGGATTGGGATGCCCCCACCGGCGGCTATTTGTTGACCGGCTGCCTTGCGACCGGACGAACTGCAGGCTTGGGCGCAGCCCAATGGCTGAAAACCCCAACGGTTAGCGCCTGAGAAGCTTCCCTCGGCTATACTCCACCGTTGAATCTCTTCCCGAGAAGCCCTCTTTTAGTTCCGAATGAGCGTTCTTCTGCCCTCCTTTTTTCTGCTGCTCTCTCTCATCGTTGAGAGGCCTTCATGGGCTATCGATGGGGATGTCGATGGGCCTTCATCAAGGACGACCCAGCAGCATGAGTCACGCCATATCACGGGCGAGATCGAACTTTCACCCGAGCAGCGTGCCCTAGCAGGCCTTAACATTGAGGCACTACCAGGGCTCGAGATCCCCGATGAAACCCAAAGCGCGGGCAAGGTCGAGGATATCTTGCCGCTTCTCACTCTTAAATCACAGATGAGGGCGGCCCGTGCCGAATTTGAAATCGCAACGGCAGCTCGCGCACTGGCCGAAAAAAACCGTGAGCGCATCAAAACCTTGTTTCAGGCAGACATCATTGCAGGGCGTGAGCTTCTCCAAGTGGAAGCCCAGTGGCAGGCCGACAGCAGCCGTCTTGAGGCGGCGCGGCTCCATCTCGAGGATCTCCGAAGGGAAGCCGATCAGCAACTAGGAAAGGCCTTGGCTGAGAGAGTCCTTGAAGGCCCATCGACCTTTCTAGATCAGCTTACAGCCCACCAAAAGGCGCTGATTAAAATCACCCTCCCGGTGGGTCAAAACCTCTCAGCAGGAAGCGAGGTGGTGGTCTCAAGACATCAGGATCAACACGACGCGATCCCGGCAACCCTCCTTTCGCCAGCGCCTCACACCGATGATCTGGTCCAGGGAGAAACCTGGTTTTTTGAGAGCGCCGGGACCCATCTTCGGGCCGGTATGCGCATCAATGCTTGGATCAGAGGAACTTCACTCCGCCATGGTGTAGCCCTACCCGCCGCCGCCATCGTATTTTATCAGGGAAAAGCCTTCGTCTATCTCGACCAAGGCGAGGGTCGTTTTAGGCGCGTATCGGTCACTCCAAGACCAGGCCGAACGCGCGATGAACGATTTGAAACAGGGCTTACACCGGGCCAATCCGTCGTCACTTTAGGCGCTCAAACGCTACTGGCCGAAGAGTTCCGGCCCGAGATTCCCGAGGAGGATTAGCCTTCGAGGAGGATGGTCACAAAACCATCACGAGACTACCCAGGAACAATAACCTGAACGTCACATCAGAGTCATCGTTGACCCTTAATCTGTCCCCGGTTTCCATTGTGATCCTCGTTCACTTCTCTGCCCCCAAGGCAAATTTTTGTGTGACCCTTTGAGAGGAGGTCCACCTTGAATCAAGATGTCATCGCCCATCCCACATCAGCGCACTCATTGTCCCTTAGGGAAGTGGTCGGGCGGATTTTGAGAAGCCATCCGAGTTATGACTGGCTCGATCAGTGCCGTGCCGCCATCCCGGAGGCCTCAGAGGAATCGCTGCTCCGAGTGATCGACGATCTCTATGAATCTGAAATCAGCGCTTGGGGGCACCACGACCTTAGCCAGCGCTAGACCCCCCTCACCCATCCATCCTCGAGAGCCTTATCCCTGGCTGTTTTTTTTGATACCCTCCCTTCCTTGTCCTGCTCCTGCCTTTTTAAGGATAGAAGAGATGAAGGGAAGAAAATCCAAATGACCGCTAAAAGCCGCGGTCAGCCCTCTTTGATCAGGACTGCCCATCAGCCACACGACTCAGCCGATATTCAAGGATGTTAAGGGGAATCATCCGGTTCGCGGTCCATCATGCCCCTGTGATCATCGCACTAGCCCTCGTCCTCCTGGGCTATGGGTCCTATCGTCTGAGCCACGCAGGGCTTGATATCTTCCCAGAATTTTCAGCCCCACGCGTCGTCATCCAGACCGAGGCCACGGGCTTTACTGCGGAGCAGACCGAAACCCTCATTACCCAGCGAATCGAGAGGCATCTCGCCGGCCTGATCGGCCTTGAGAGCCTTCGTTCAGAATCCATTCAGGGGCTCTCCATCATCACCGCGGTGTTCAAGGAAGGCACCGACATCTACCGAAACCGTCAATTGGTTGGGGAACGCCTTGGAGGGCTTGCCGGGGAATGGCCCCGCGGGGCCGGGTCCCCGGTCATGGTTCCCCTGTCCTCGGCGTCGGCGACCATTCTCACCATCGGCCTTGAATCCGACCAGCAGTCCTCTATGGCGCTTCGCGACCTCGTCGACTGGACACTGGTGCCTAGGCTTCTAGCGGTTCCGGGCGTTGCTGATGTGAATGTTTTTGGTGGTGATGTTCGACAACTCCAAATACAGCCTGACTTTGACCGCCTGAGACGACATGGACTGAGCCTTGATGACCTCATCAAGGCCGCCGAAGAGGCCACCGGCATGCCCGGCTCGGGATTTATTGAAAACGCCAACCAGCGACTGGTCGTCAATGTTCAGGGGCTTCCAGCGACAGCCGATAGCCTTGAAAACGTTGTCCTCCTTCGGAAAGAGGGTCATCAGGTCACGCTTGGCGAGGTCGCTACGATAACCATGGCGGGAAGGCCACCGATCGGTGCAGCAGCCATTGGCGGCAAGCCCGCCATGGTTCTCATGGTCATCGGTCAATTAGGCGCCAACACCCTCAGCGTTTCAAGGGCCCTTGAAGTCACGCTTGAGGAGATGACGCCGCTGATCGAAAACCAGGGGATTCGTTTCTACCCGCATCTGTTTAGGCCCGCGGACTACATCGAACGCTCCCTTGAAAATCTCTCGGGCCATCTTTTACTTGGCGCTCTGCTCGTCGTCGCCATACTTTATGCATTCCTCTTGAACCTCAAGATCGCCCTCATCCCAGCGATCGCTATCCCGCTCTCGCTTTTAGCCGCCGCGGTTACGCTGCTGGCCGTTGGGGTCCATCTCAATATTATGGTCCTTGGGGGTCTCGCCATTGCGCTTGGGGAAGTTGTCGACGATGCCATTATTGATACCGAGAATATTTTTCGGCGCCTTAGGGAAAACCATCTCGCGACCCGCCCTCGTAGTGCCCTAAGAATCGTCTTCGAGGCCTCCATGGAGGTCCGCGCCTCCGTCACCTATGCCAGCTTTATCGTCGCCCTCGTATTCCTTCCCCTACTGACCCTTGGAGGAGTCTCCGGGCGTCTGTTTGCCCCTTTGGGGACGGCCTACATCCTTGCGATTCTAGCCTCCCTTATCGTGGCACTCACCGTGACGCCCGCCCTTTGCACCCTGCTGATCGGGCGCTCAGAACATGGCCATACCAAGTCCCTCAAGGCCCAGGGGGAGCCTCCCTTAATGCGTTGGCTGATCCCTTATTATCGGCGCCTATTGACCCTCAGCATGGAGCAACCGCGGAAGATCTTGGGGCTTTCGATCGCCCTTTGCACTGTCGCGCTTTTGCTGATCCCCTTTCTCGGCGGAGACTTTCTTCCAGCGCTCCGAGAGGGACACTACATCGTTCACACGACGAGCCTTCCTGGGACCTCATTGGATGAATCCATTCGAAGTGGACGTCAGCTGGTTAAGGAATTCCTCAAGATAGACGGCGTTGAATCGGCCTCCCAATGGGCCGGAAGGGCTGAGCGTGGGGCGGATACTTATGGCAGTCACTACAGTGAATACGAAGTTCGCCTAAAATCAATGAGCGGCCAAGAACAGGCCGATGTGTTAACGGCGATGAGAAAAGTGCTCGCCACTTTCCCAGGACTCCTCTTTGAAGCCAATACCTTTCTGACCGAGCGGGTCGAAGAGACGATTTCAGGCTACACGGCACCGATCGTCATCAACCTCTATGGCCGTGAGCTGGCCCTGCTTGATGAAAAAGCCCAACAACTCGCCGGCCGGATCAAAAAAATACGGGGCGCGACCGATGTTCAGCTTCGCTCACCGCCAGGCACCCCCATGATCGATATCCGATTGAATCCTGAGAGCCTCCTGGCGGCAGGTTTTCGTCCCATGGAGGTCGCAGGCTTTGTGCAGACCGCCCTCAAAGGCCGGACCGTTGGAACGTTTCACCTTGAAAATCAGATGCACGACATCGTCGTCATTCTGCCTAAAGACAAGCGCCAGGAGATCGAAGCCATCCGAACACTGCCGCTGAAAACCCCAGACGGACTCTTGGTTGAACTTCAAGCCCTCGCCGACATAGAACCGACCAGCGGACGCTATAACATTCTCCATCGCGCCGCACAAAGGGTTCAGACGATCACCGTTCATGTGCGTGGCCGTGACCTTGAATCCTTCATGGAAGAACTCAAGGAAAACGTGCTTGGAACATTCGAATTTCCTAAGGATATGACGCCTGAAGTCTCAGGTGCGGCGATCGAACAGCGGGAGGCCAGAGAAAGTCTCATCCTCCATAGTCTCGTCGCAGGAACCGGTGTACTCATTCTCTTGGTGATCGCTATCGGCAGTATTCGCCATGTCCTTTTGACGTTATTGAATCTTCCTTTCTCCCTAGCTGGGGGGGTCGTCGCGGCATGGCTCTCAGGGAGCAGTCTCTCAGTGGGATCGATGGTCGGTTTTGTGACGCTTTTTGGGATCACCATTAGGAACGCTATCATGCTGGTCTCCCACTACCGGCACTTGACCGAAGTGGAAGGCCACAGCTGGTCTCTTAAGACCGCCAAGCTTGGAGCAGAGCAGCGGCTGCCATCGATTCTGATGACGGCCCTGGTCACTGCTCTGGCCCTCCTGCCTATCGCTATTGATAGCGACAATCCTGGACGGGAAATCATGGGACCGATGGCCGCGGTCATTATTGGGGGCCTCATCTCATCGACTCTGCTGACCTTGCTGGTCCTCCCCATCGTCCTCGCCCGTTATGGGCATTTCGGTCAAGGCAATGGCTTTATAGGGTCAAGATAGCGGGCGCAGCCCGACATCACAATAAAGGCCTTTACTGCAAACGCCCTCGGTCTCAAACTGCCATGTGGTATGGGTAATCCTATAGTGCTCCGCCATCATGGCCGTCAGCTGGTCACGAAGGATGGCGGACGCACTCACCGGCATATCTTCTACCATCACATGGGCCGAAAAAAAGCGATGCTGACGGGAAAGGCTCCAGACATGAAGATCATGAAGACCCATCACCCCTTCCGTCTGCATGAGATCGCGAATCAGGGCATCGACATCGATATCGGCAGGGGTTGCCTCCATCAAGATATCGAACGCTTCACCGATCATTCGGATGACACTAAAAAGAATAAGAACTGACATCAAGATACTCACCAGAGGATCAAGCCAGTTGAGGCCGGTCAGAAGAATTCCCACTCCTGCGGCAATCGCTCCCACATTCGAGAGCACATCCCCAAGGAGATGAAGAAAGGCACTGCGAAGATTGAGATCCTCCTTTGAGCCATGGCTCACTAGCCAGGCTGTCAGGAGATTGACTATGAGAGCGGCAGCGCCGACCGTCATCATGAGATCCGCCTCAACGGGCGCTGGGGCGTCAAAACGCCTAATGGCTTCGACACAGATCCCAACAGCAATAAACCCGAGAGTGCTTGCATTGATCAGTGCGGCTAGGATCCCCATGCGATGATAACCATAGGTCTTGTTCGCATGAGCGGGTCGTCCGGCCAGATGGACCGCAAAAAAAGACAGGGCAAGCGCTGCCACATCGGTGAGGTTATGGGCCGCGTCCGTCAGCAAGGCAAGACTATGAGCACGAAATCCGGCCGCAGCCTCAAACCCCACGAACCCCAGCGTCAAAACGAGTGCCCACAAAAGGCGCCGCTGCGTCCGTCCATGAGGAGCGACCCCATGATCGTGGTGATGATGGTGATGTCCTTCGTGGCCGTGTCCCACTGATGATCGCTCCCAAAGCCCAGTTAGTGACCCCCGGCAGCACCAGGGACCTCGGGAGTAGACGCTAGCTACCCCTTCTTGGGTGCATACTACCACTCCATGTTTACCCTCAGAGCCCCCCTATGACATTTCGGCTTCGACATTCTTTCTTCGCCTTAACGGTGACCCTCGCATCCACTCTTTTGCCGATCCCCTCTGAGGCCGAAGTCACCCTGACCTACCATCTCAACGTCGACGGCCAGGCATCGACGCAGGCTCTTCATGTCAACGATCAGAGGGCTTGGATGAAAGGCCTCGGCGGCAACGACCGCTGGGACCTCATCTTTGATGCGGCCACAACCACTTGGGCACTCATCGATCATCAGCAACAAGAAACGCTCGCCTTTCGACAGAAAGATCTGAAAAAGATTGAGGGGCAGATCCATGCGCTAGGCCCTCTTCTTGAGGGGCTAAAAGGTTCTCTTAAGACCCCTCCAGGAGATCAAGGGGGTCTCTTGCAAAACCTCCTCAAAAAAGGCCACCCTGAAGGCAAGGAGATACCAGACCCCAAGGCACCGACCTGGACATTGAAGGCCACAGGAACCAAGGAACACGTGGCACGGCTGACCTGCCTTCCGTTCGAAATCCGTCACGGATCAAAGGAGGGGTTGAGCATTTGCCCTCTAAGCCTTTCACATCTCGATATCCCACCCGCTGAGAGAGCGACCCTTTCAAGGCTTCTAGAAGAGGCCACCGGCATTCTCATGGCGGCTCAAGGCCTTATCGCCACCAAGACTATTCCAAGACTCACTGAAAAGGAGCTCAAACAGCTCAACGGCCTCCCACTCTCGGTGCGATCGCTCACCCCCAGCAAACCGGGATCGCTGCGCCTTGAAAGCATCGAGATTCAGGCGCATTCTGATGTGGAGCCTCGGTGGCCTCAAAACTACCGGCAACGAAAAATCAAACTCTGGTAAACGCCCCCCCTCTTCCTGCCAAGATCAATGCCCCTCCAACAAAACGCTGGCCATCCAACTCCACTGCAACTCGAAAGAGCTCTGGGACCACTGACCGCAGGCGCGCTTCTTGCCGGGACCGTGATTGGCACAGGGATCTTTCTGGTGCCTTCGACCATGGCCAGAGAAACGGGATCGGTGGCGGGGGTCTTCTTGGTGTGGCTATTCGGCGCCATCCTATCGCTCTGTGGCGCCTTCACCTACGCCGAACTAGGATCGAGCCTCCCCGCCGCGGGCGGTGAATACGTTTTTTTGAGGAAAGCCTATGGCCCCCTTTGGGGCTTCCTCTTTGGCTGGCAACAGATTGTGATCGGAAAGACAGGATCCATTGCCGCTATCGGGCTTGCGGCAAGCCTCTTTCTGAGTCATTTCTACACCCCTCTCACCGAAGATATCCTCACCATCGACGGCTTCCAGATATCCGGCATGCAGGTCGTCGCCATCGGCTGGATTGCCCTGATGACCTTCATCAATGTCTTTGGAGTTGGCCGTGGAGGCGCCCTTCAGGCGCTGCTGACCGCCTTGAAGCTTGGCGCCATCCTCGGCCTCATCGGGATCGCCTTTACCTCGGGAGAGGGATCCTGGGATCATTTCACAGCGACGTCAACGGCGTCGACCGAAACACCAACCCGAGGGACCTTCATCGGTTACGGCGCCGCTCTTGCGGCGGCACTTTGGGCCTATGATGGCTGGAACAATCTCACCATGGTCAGCGGTGAAATACGTCAGCCCCACAAGACCATTCCTCGGGTGTTGATCATTGGGATTCTCGGGGTGGCGGCCATCTACATTCTCACGAACATCGCCTATTTTCTGATCCTCCCTCTAGAAGAGGTTCAAAAAACCCAAGGCGTGGCGCAAGAGGTAGCCATTCGCCTGCTCGGAGAGAATGGCGGCAAGGCGCTGACTCTTGCTGCCATCCTGTCGACCCTCGCGGCATTAAATGGCGCCATTCTCGCGGGGGCGAGAATTTTCTATGCCATGGCCGACGATGGCCTCTTGTACCGGGGCCTCAATCGACTGCACCCTCGGTTCAAAACACCCATCCGCGCCTTGTTGCTGCAAGCCCTTCTCGCCACCCTCTTGATCTTGATCTTAGGCCACGACAAGGTCGCCTTTGAGCGGGTCCTCGACTACGCGCTCCTTGGAACCTGGGGCTTCTATGGACTGACCTCCATCGCAGTCATCGTCCTTCGGGTTCGCCATCCAGAACTTCCACGACCTTACCTGACGGTGGGCTATCCCTATATTCCCCTCATCTTCAGCCTAGTGGCCGTCCTCTTTTGCTGCAGCATTGCCTTGAGACGTCCAGAAGAAAGTCTCTTAGGACTCGCCCTTCTCTTACTCGGGGTCCCTTTCTACCTCTACTTCAAAGGATCAACACCCCAAGTCAAACCCTGAACTTCCATCAAAAATAAAGGTCATTGTGAAAGCTTCCTCAAGGGGGCATTGTTGAATCCTCAAAATAACAACAAAGAGGTGACCTTATGTTCGGTGGACTGATCGCCATTTTGATCGCACTCTGGTTTTACCGTTCCGCTGAATCTCGGGATCTTCCGGGGATCCAGTGGGCCATTGCTGGAGCCATTGCGTTTTATCTACCGAACTTCATTTGGAGCTTGATGATCGCAAAGCCGATGATGAATCAACTACATGCCCAAAATGCGACCGCTATGGCTTCACTGCTCGGATTTTCATCGGTTTTCGTGGGTGCAGCCATCGCTGGACTGGTCTATTTTTTGGTGCTTCGGCGGACCAAAAGCACTTTAACCTGATGCGACCCTATTAAAAAAGGCGAACCGAAGTTCGCCTTTTGATCGATCAACGCCTGGGATCTCCAAGCGTTTTGTCTTTCACCCTGATCAAAGATCAGCGGCGTTTTCCTGAAGGTATGAAGCAACGCCAGCAGCATCGGCCTTCATGCCCTTGTTACCCTTGTTCCAGCCCGCAGGACATACTTCACCGTGCTCTTCAAAGAACTGAAGAGCATCCACCATGCGAATCAGTTCGTCCATGTTACGGCCCAGGGGAAGATCATTGACCACCTGGTGACGGACCACGCCATTTTTATCGATCAGGAAGGTTCCCCGATAAGCAATGGCTGCGCCTTCGACTTCGACGTCATAGGCCTTGGTGATGGCATGGCTCACATCAGCGATCATGGTGTAACGAACCGGACCGATACCGCCCTTTTCAAGGGGGGTGTTACGCCACGCGGCATGGGTAAACTGAGAGTCAACTGAGACCACCATGACTTCAACACCACGGCTTTTCAATTCGTCGAGGCGATGATCAAGCGCGACCAGTTCGGTCGGACATACAAAGGTGAAATCCAAGGGGTAAAAGAGGACCGCGGTGGTCTTGCCTTGGGTGCGCTCAGAGAACGAATAATCATCAATGATGCTGCCACAACCCAACACTGCGGCGGCCTTGAAATCAGGGGCTTTTTTTCCAACCAGTACGCTCATTCACTTTCTCCGGTTCGATGAAAATTATAAGGGGAGCCTCCCGGGCCTTCGCTGACGGCCTAACAGGCGGGAGATCCTTCAAAAATTGTACAGTAGATTAGTAGGAAATTGTGCGGCCAAGCGAAAAGGCTTAGACCACACTCCGGCGGGCCCTTACCGCTCCTGCGAGTTGCTCGAGCAAGGCTTCGCTATCCTCCCAGCCCAGACAGGCGTCGGTGATGCTCTGGCCATAGGTCAGGGGCTTGCCGGCCTCAAGCTTCTGGTTCCCGGCTTGAAGATGGCTTTCTACCATCACGCCAAAGATCCGAAGGTCCCCACCTGCGATCTGGTCACCGACCTCCTCACTCACCTGCATTTGACGATGATATTGCTTGAGGCTATTGGCATGGCTGAAATCGATCATGATCCGAGTGGGGAGACCGGCTTTCTCTAGCGCATCAGCAACATGCTGCACGCTGATCGCATCATAGTTTGGACGGTCATTACCGCCCCTTAGAATCACGTGGCAATCCTGATTGCCCGTGGTTGAGAAGATGGCGGAATGACCTGATTTTGTGAGCGAGAGGAAGTGGTGGGGACGGCCCGCCGCATGGATTGCATCAAGGGCCACCTGCACCCCCCCATCCGTTGCATTCTTGAAGCCCACGGGGCAAGAGAGTCCGGAGGCTAATTCCCGATGTACCTGACTTTCGGTGGTTCTTGCACCGATGGCGCCCCAAGCAATCAGATCAGAGACGTATTGCGGCGAAATAACATCAAGATACTCGGTTGCTGCAGGCACGCCGAGTTCATTGAGATCCCTTAAAAGGCGGCGGGCAGTTCTAAGACCCTGATTGATATTGAAGCTCTCATCCAGCTCCGGGTCATTGATAAGTCCTTTCCAACCCACCGTCGTCCTCGGCTTTTCAAAATAAACCCGCATAACAATGACCAGGTCATCGGCAAAGCGTTGCTTCGCACCATGAAGGCGCTGGGCATATTCAACAGCGGCCTCTGGATCATGGATTGAACAAGGACCGATAATCACCAAAAGACGGTCGTCATCCCCTGCCAGAATGCGGTGGATCTCAGTCCGAGCCTGCACCACGGTATCGGCCGCATTGGACGTGATGGGGAGTTCCTCAAGGGCCTGAACCGGCGCGATCACTTCCCGGATACCAATAATTCTTAGGTCGTCCGTGTTGTAGGCATTGTGCGCGACCGGAACGCTGTTCTCGGGCTGATTCATAGATTCATTTTCACCAGGTAATGAGAATCCCTAGGGATTCCTAAAAAGAGCGATAGAGGGCGTATCTTATCGCGGAGGGCCCTCAGGAGGCTACTCAGCGGTCCGATTTACCCCTCCTTGAGACCGTCTCAGACAGAAAATTCCTGGGATGGCGACTACCCCATGACCACTGCCATAGAGGAGGGATACCGCCAGAGCCTCCTCCGGGGAAAGCCCCGCGGGGGCCAGAAGAAACACCGCGACGGCCTCACGCTTCCCCCAGTCAGAGACCAACCCCGGAAGAAAACTCACCGCAAACAGCAAAAGTGGCCCAAGCCACGCCACTTTAAGAAGACCCTCCGCCGGAAGCCCAAGGCCCGCTGCGGCCAGGACCAGATTGAGAACTAAGAGGACCTGAATGAGGAGCGACAGAAGGTAGGCATGGGGATTTCTGAAGGGATGAAGGCAGTCGATCACCCGCTCCTGAAGATCCAGAACCCCATGCTTTAATCGGGACACCATGAAGATAAAGACACCGAGACTGGCAAGGATGAGAAACCCCGCCGCAAGCTGCCCCGGGAGATGCGTCATCGCGGCCTTGAAGGTGGATTGGTAATAGGGGGTTAAGGCCAACACCATCAACCAAAGGACGACGGTCCCAAGGCAACGATCAATTAATTGGCTGAGGCCAAGCCGTCGATCATCCGCCAAACCCTTCAGAGCATGGAACCGAGCCCATTCACCCACCACCAGGGGGGGGCCTAATTCGCCTGCGGCCTGGCTAAACCAAAGCCCGAGAAAATAGCGGCGAAATTCTCCTAAAACTCCGAGCTTCCGCCCGACCAACCACCATCGAAAGGCAAAGAGCAGCAGTAAAAGAGCAAAGACACCACACATGGCAAGGCCATAACGAAAATCAAAGCCTTTTAGTGTCTTGAAGAGGATGTCCCGATCCATCCTCAGGAGGAGCCCCCAAAACAAAAGACCCATCAAGCCAGCCCTTAAAAGCCGGCTTCTCAAGAACGGCTGAAGCCCTTTGAAGGGTTCTAGGCGCTGCAACCGTTGAAAGATCTGGCCCCCTACCAAAGGTTAAATCGTGAATTAGCGACCGACCAACGAAGGCTGACCACCGGATTGCGGCCGTGGAAAACCCGAATTTTTTTTGCCGCCGTGCCCTCGTACTTGTGGTAGCGATGGCCATTGAAGAATTGGTGTTCGTCCCAGATGTGACTTTGCCAACGGAGCCTAGCCACTAGAATATAGTCCCCTTCAGCGACCCGATCGATCAAAAAGTGGCCATCCTCATTACAAGGGACCGAGCGGCTTTGCCTCAAAAAAGCAGGGTCCGACTGAAAAGATAGCGGCTCCTCGCTATTCGAGCGATAGGCAAAATCAGGCGGTGTCAGCCGCGATTTTTCCATCGTCTCATACGTCAAGTGAAACCACTCGCGAGCATAGGGCGTCAGGGGATAAAGGGTCACTTCGCTCCCAGCACAGGAAATAATGCCCCCACTCGATAACCAAAGGATTGCACTGCCAGCGATCTCTTCAGCCCCCGGGCTCAGTTGGCGGCGAGCCGGTTCGAAATGAAAGGGAATCGTCGGCTGGACTTTCGGCGCCGTCTCACAACCGATCAGCAACCCGGCCATCAAGACGATCGGGGCCCATAGAGTCTGCCGCTGGAGATTACCCATCACGGCCTTAGCCCACCCACCGCCGGGCATTCTCAAACATTCTCATCCAAGGACCCTCCTCGCCCCATTCTGAAGAGCGCCATGAATGCTGAACTGACCTGAAGCAGCGCTCTGGATGCGGCATCATGATGGTGGCCCGACCATCTTTGCTGGTGAGGCCTGTGATGCCCTCGGGTGAACCATTTGGATTGGTGGGGAAGACCTCGGTGGGTCGACCGTAGTGATCAACATACCGAAGCGCAACGAGGGCATCGGCTAAGCCTCTAGAACCAGGGAACACCGCCCGGCCCTCACCATGTGCGATCACCACAGGCATTCTCGAGCCAGCCATGTCGGCCAGAAAAATCGAGGGCGACGCCTCGACTTCAACCATGACGACACGCGCTTCAAACTGCTCCGATAGATTCCGTCTAAAGACGGGCCAGTGGTCGGCCCCTGGAATCAAATCTTTCAGTTGCGAGAGCATCTGACAGCCATTGCAAACCCCAAGGGTAAAGCTGTCCTCACGCTTGAAAAAGGCCTCAAAGCCTGCCCTGACCTTGGGATTGAGAAGAATGGACTTAGCCCAGCCGCCCCCCGCCCCGAGCACATCGCCATAAGAGAATCCACCACAAGCCACCAAGCCTTTGAAACTTTGAAGATCGACCCGCTCCTCGAAGAGATCGCTCATATGGACATCGACCGCTGTGAAGCCCGCACGCTCAAACGCAGCCGCCATCTCGACATGACCATTGACCCCCTGCTCACGCAAGATGGCGACCCGCGGACGAGGTCCTTCATCGAAAGAGGACTCCGATGATGCCTTCAGATCATAGGTCAGATGAACGCTCAGCCCAGGATCCTCATCATCCGTAATAGCGGTAAATTCCTGCCGGGCACACTCTGGATTGTCTCGAAGGGCCTGCATTCGGTAGCTTGTCTCAGACCAGATCGACTGCAGCTCTGCGCGATTCCCCTTAAAGAGCGAGGTCCCATCACGATGGATCCAAAGACGCGACTCGAGGGTCGGTTTACCGAGGACATAGACCAGCCCCTGAAGGCCCGCCTTTTCAAATCGCCCAAGAATAGCTTCGAGGAAGCAATCCCGAACCTGAATGACCGCCCCGAGTTCCTCATTAAATAAGATCTCAAGAGGGGTGCCCGCCAGCCCCTGAAGATCGATCGAAACACCCAAGCGGCTCGCGAACATCATTTCAGTCAGCGTCGCCAAAAGACCACCATCGGAACGGTCGTGATACGCCAGAATTTGGCGGCTTTCAAGGAGATCACCGATCACTTCAAAAAATGCCTTGAACGCTTGGGGATCATCAAGATCCGGAGCCTCATCGCCCAACTGGCCATAGACCTGCGCTAACACGGAAGCGCCGAGGCGGTTCCTTCCTTGACCGAGATCGATCATAAGGAGTGAGGTTTCAAGATCTCTTGAAAGTTCAGGCGTCAGGGTTGATGAAACATCTCCCACCGGCGCAAATGCTGTGACAATGAGCGACAGCGGGGCACGCATCGTCACCTCCTGATCGCCCTGACGCCAAACGGTCTTCATCGACAAGGAATCCTTACCGACAGGAATCGCAAGGCCAAGGCTCGGGCAAAGTTCAAGCCCAATGGCCTTCACCGTATCAAACAGGCGAGCATCCTCTTCCTTGGAACCCGCCGCGGCCATCCAGTTTGCGGAGAGCTTCACATCAGAGAGTCGCTTGACCTTGGCGGCACGCAAATTGGTCAGCGCTTCACCCACCGCCATCCGTCCAGAAGCGGCCGCGTTGATGAGGGCCAAGGGGCTTTTTTCGCCCATGGCCATCGCTTCACCCGTTTGGGCCTTAAAACCAGTTGCAGTGACCCCAACATCGGCGACTGGAACCTGCCAGCGCCCAACCATCTGGTCCCGGGCCACGAGGCCCCCAACGGAACGATCGCCAATATGAATGAGGAAGCTCTTATCCGCGACGGCGGGGTAGCGAAGCACCCTTGAAACAACATCGGCCAAATCGACATCACCCAGTTCTAGAGGCGATAAACCGGGCGCCTGATGGATGGCTTGCCGCTCCATCTTTGGGGGCTTTCCAAATAAGAGGGACATCGGAATATGGACTGCGTCCTCTTTGAGCAAGCGGTCTTTCAGAATCAGTTGCTCATGAAGGGTGGCGGTCCCGATGACGGCATAGGGGCAACGCTCCCGCTCACAAAAACCCCGAAAGGCTGCCAGTGATTCTGGTTTTAGGGCAAGAACATAACGTTCCTGGGATTCATTGCACCAGATCTGCATCGGCGACATCCCAGGCTCATCACTGAGAACCTCCCGAAGTTCGAAAAGACCGCCCCGATCAGCATCGTGAATGATTTCAGGAACCGCATTGGAAAGGCCACCCGCTCCCACATCATGAATCGAAAGAATCGGCGTGTCATCACCCAGCGCATTGCAGCGATTGATCACTTCCTGGCAGCGTCGCTGCATTTCAGGGTTGCCGCGTTGGACAGAGGCAAAATCAAGTGCTTCAGAACTCTCCCCCGAGGCAACCGAAGAGGCCGCACCGCCGCCAAGGCCGATGAGCATGGCAGGACCTCCCAAGACCACAATAGGAGCCCCTTCAGGGATCGGATGCTTACCCAGTTGCGAGGGGCGGATATTGCCCATACCGCCGGCCAGCATGATCGGTTTATGAAACCCGCGGAGCCCCGGTCCATCAGGATCTGCCTGTTCGAAAGTCCTGAAGTAACCGCAGATGTTGGGACGACCGAACTCGTTGTTGAAGGCCGCCCCACCCAAAGGGCCCTCGAGCATAATGTCGAGGGCTGAGGCCATTCGCGATGGCTTCCCATGTTGAATTTCCCAAGGCTGCTCAAAATTTGGGATATGGAGGTGGGAGACGGAAAACCCCGTCAAACCTGCCTTGGTATGAGACCCTCTACCGGTGGCTGCCTCATCCCGGATTTCTCCACCCGATCCTGTCGCAGCCCCCGGGAATGGAGAAATGGCCGTCGGGTGATTGTGGGTCTCGACCTTCATCAAAAGATGGGCCGGCTCCTTGAGGTATAGATATTCCTGATGGTCTGGATGCCGCAGAAAGACTTCTGCCAGAGGCCCCTCAATCACGGCCGCGTTATCACTGTAGGCTGAAAGAATCCCTTCGGGTGTCACCTTGCTGGTATGACGAATCATGCCAAAGAGGGTATCGGCTTCACGCTGTCCATCCATCTGCCACTGGGCATTGAAAATTTTGTGTCGACAGTGTTCGGAGTTGGCCTGGGCAAACATCATCAGCTCGACATCAGTTGGATCTCGACCCAGCGAGATAAAACTGTCATTCAAATAATCAAGCTCGTCATCAGACAAGGCGAGACCTAGGGATCCATTCGCTGAGGCCAATGCATCCCTTCCCTCCTTGAGGACAGGGACTCTTTGAACCGGCAAAGGGGCGTGATGCGAGAAGACCTTTTCAAGAGCGTTCGGCGACAAGACCGTTTCGGTCATTCGGTCATGCACCAATGCCTCCACCCGTTGCCTTGCAGCCGAGGATAGAAGACCGTCGTGGGCTATCACATAACGTCGTCCCCGCTCGATCCGAACGACTCGCTGAAGCCTGCAAAGCCGTGCTATATCGGTCGCTTTGCTGGACCAGGGGGACACCGTCCCTAACCTTGGAACCACCAGGATCTCATGCCCTTCCAGCGTGCTGCTGGCCAAAGGCCCCTCCTCAAGCACCCATTGAAGACGCTCCGCTTCATCAACGGGGAGTGCCTCAATGACCTCCACCAAATGAAGGACCTCAGCAAAAACGCCGATTACAGAAGGTTCGATCGCCTGGAGCGCCTCAAGAAGGCCCTGCCGGCGGAAATCAGACAGCGCCGCCGCGCCCTTGAAAGTGAGGATCATCGACATCGGTCTATCCGCATGAATGAAGAAGATGGAGCCCCTGGATCAGGCCAGGGGCAATGACTGGCCGTTTCAGGAAGCCGACTTGTCGTGTTTGCCGCCTTGAGTAATTTCCTGCAGCGTGGCATTCAATTCTTTCAGGAGATCAATCCCGGGGCCATCACGAAGAGGCTGCCCCTCCATATCCTGAACGAAAACGGAGGTCACGTTGCTGCGGGTTTCGAGCTTGATCCGATACTCCTTCGTGCCCCCACCCGCATTAGCGAACATATCAGACACATCGCCAAAGAATCCTCGATCTTCGTAAGGCTTTTGTTCCTTGGCGTAATGCACGAAATAAAGGCCATCGGAGCGATTCTGATCGACGATCTCGAGCTTCATCCGACCCAGGGCCTTATTGACCTCGGACCAAGAGGTCTCAAACGGTGCCTGAATCTCGATCAGCGGAATATCCTGAGTGCTCTGGGCCAAGGTTGGTTCTGGATGCTGTGCGTCAGCCTTGTGCGCGCTGTACTCCTCCTTGGTCATTTCGGCGTCTGGGGCCGGGGTCGCCTCGCGCCCCGAGCTTTCGGGCGTCGGCTCTTCGGCCGCCGGAGATTCCCAAGCCTCGCGGCGCCCCCCACTGGCGCCTTCGATGGTCGATGAGGTCAGATCAGGGGGAATCTCAAGCGCTGCAATATCAGAGCTGTAGAGGTATTCTTTATGCTTATCAGGGAACCAGCTACTCACAATCGTGCAACCTGAAAGGGTCAGGGGGAGAAGCAATGCCCAAGGAGCCCAGCACCTCAAGGAGACAAGCTTACCCATGGGCCGACTCCTTCAAGGCCCCTGCGGCCTTTAGCGCTTTTCGCACCGCGTCGTGGCAAGACGCTGAGAGCCAGGTCAACGGCAACCTAATGCCGGGCTCAATGAGCCCCATTTCCGCCAGCGCCCATTTGACAGGGATCGGATTGGACTCGATAAAGAGGTCACGATGTAAAGCCCTCAAGCCGGCATCGATCGACAAAACGGCCTCACGGTCGCCCTTGCCGGCAGCCACACACAGCTCATGCATCTGGCGCGGTGCCACATTGGCGGTAACCGAGATCACGCCATGCCCCCCCAAGAGACAAAATTCGCCGGCGGTCGCGTCATCACCGGAATAGAGCAGAAAATCAGGACCACAAAGCCTCAGGATGTCCCGAGCCCTTTGAAGATCACCGGTCGCTTCCTTGACCCCGATAATATTCTCGATTTCACAAAGACGATGCACGGTCTCAGGCAACATGTCACAGGCCGTTCGACCAGGGACGTTATAAAGAATTTGAGGGATATCAACCGCCTCGGCCACCGCTCTATAATGACGGTACAGGCCTTCCTGAGTCGGCTTATTGTAGTAAGGGGTCACTAAAAGACAGGCATCAGCACCCAGTTCTTTGGCCTTAAGGGTCAGGCTGATCGCTTCTTTCGTCGCGTTGGCCCCCGTTCCCGCAACCACTGGAACGCGGCCCGCCACTTGTTCGACGGTGAATCGGATGACCTCGCAGTGTTCAGAATCATCAAGGGTCGCCGACTCACCGGTGGTCCCAACGGCCACGATGCCATCGGTCTTGGCCTCAATATGGAATTCGATCAGTCGACGCAGAGCCTCAAGGTCGAGCGAACCATCCGGCCCCATTGGCGTCACCAGCGCTACAAGACTACCCCTGATCATTCCTATCGTTCCAGCTTCAAAAAGACGTCAATGGTAACGTGCCGCAGAGCACCGTGACAACCTGAACCGGCATAATCAAGGAGTGCCGAAGCACATCATCATCCCCGTTAAAATGGTAGACTCGACACTCAATCTCCCCTCTTCTCGAACACCATGCAGCTTGCGATCACTCTTCTCGGCGAAAACCAACCCGACCTGATCATCGAATTAACGCGTGCCATCAAGGACGCCAAATGCACCATCATAGAAAGCCGCATGAGCGAGCTTGGCCTTCAGTTTGCGGGACATCTCTTGGTCGAAGGCAACTGGAATCATATTGCTCGCCTTGAAAATGCCATGGAGGCCCTCAGCCAGCGTTACAAACTCAAAGTACACCTTTTGAGGGCTCAGGAACCTGAAAGCCCCCCGGCCGAGGAAGACCTCGGGCTCCCCTATGCCATTGATATCTTCGCTACCGATCAAATCAACAACATTCACGACCTCAGCGATTTCCTTTCGAGTCGCGGCGTGATCATCATGGATCTTTCGACCAGCCGCTATTCGGCCCCCTTTACCGGGTCCCCTTTATTTATCGCCCACATGATTGTGAGAATTCCAAGCGGCATGCGCATCGTCTCACTTCGCGATGAGTTCCTCGATTTCTGCGATCAAATGAATTTGGATGCCATTTTGGAACCCGTCAAGCGCTGAAGGGGTCCTACAGGAGCGGCACACGCTGCCTTTTCGACATCGATGTCACCCACCACCCAGGAAGTCATGATCATGAGCACGCCAGCCATTGGGGATACTGTTCCAGCGTTCAGTCTCAACGCCACCTCCGAACGAACGATTGACCTTGAAAGCCTCAAGGGCCGCACTACCGTCCTTTATTTCTATCCAAAGGACAGCACACCCGGCTGTACCCTTGAAGGCCAGGACTTCAGGGACCATTATGCCGATTTCACCGAACTCCATGCAGAAATCCTCGGCGTCTCACGCGATTCGCTGAAGTCTCACGAGAACTTCAAACTAAAACAATCATTCCCGTTCGATCTGATCTCCGATAAGGATGAAACACTGTGCCAACTGTTTGATGTCATCAAAGTCAAAAATATGTACGGCAAACAAGTGCAAGGCATCGAACGCAGCACGTTTGTCATCGGCCCGGACCTCAAACTCCTGGCTGAATGGCGGAAAGTGAGCGTCAAGGGCCATGTCCTCGAGGTTCTTGAAGCCATGAGATCGCTCCAAGGCATTTCACCATGACCCAACGACTGCCCACCATTAGGCGAGAGCCGATGGGGCGCCATCAAGCGACCATCCTCTGGCTGCATGGCCTCGGGGCAGACGGGCATGATTTTGAGCCGATCATCGATGAACTAGGGCTTCCAAAGACCCTCGGCGTCCGCTTCATCCTCCCCCATGCGCCCCGCCGCCCGGTGACCATGAATGGGGGCTGGGTCATGCGGGCCTGGTATGACATCAGCCACAGTGATCTCGGCAGAAAAGCAGATCTCTCAGGGATTGAGGAAACGCTTCAGGCGATGGACGTCTTGATCAATGACGAACTAGATCAAGGGATCCTGCCGAGAAATCTCCTCATCGCAGGGTTCTCGCAAGGCGGGGTTATTGCACTGGAGGCGATCAGCCGGTTTCAGGACAAGTTGGGCGGCGCCATAGCCCTTTCGGGTTATCTGGCAAGGGGAGAAGGCCTAGCTGCGGCGGAAGGTCCAAAGCCTGTATTTCTGGCCCATGGCACCGAGGATCCCATCGTCCCCTACGCCCTTGGACTTCAAGCGCGGCAGGATCTGGTAGACAAGGGCTATGAGGTCGACTGGCATAGTTACACCATGCCTCATTCGGTCTGCCAAGAGGAAATCAAGGACATCAGGGACTGGATCTTGAACCAGCTTCAATCAGCCTAAGTCTTCTAAGACGGGGATCGCTTCTGACCGGTTAAAAGTACCCAATCCTCCTGGTACTGAGGGGGATCGAAGTCGACCAATGCCTCATAGGCGACCTGAATCTCAGGGGCCTGCTCCCTCAAAATGCCAGACAGCGCCAAAAGCCCCCCCACACCGAGGGATCCTACAATATCGTCCCGAAGGCTCACCAGAGGGCCCGCTAGAATGTTTGCAAGAACCACCTCAGAGGGCGCTCCCCTCGGGGCGTCAGGGCGGCCTAGCCGAAGTCGGTCGGCCACCCCATTCTTTTCCGCATTATCAAGACTCGCCGTCAGGGCTTGAGGATCAATATCAATCCCCATCGCCGATGAGGCCCCAAGCCTTAAAGCCGCAATGGCCAAGATGCCTGAGCCACAACCATAGTCGAGGACTCGTTTTCCCTCAAGATCAAGACCATCGAGCCAGGCAAGACAAAGCGCTGTCGTTGGATGGGTTCCGGTCCCAAAGGCCAAACCCGGATCCAGAATAACATTGACGGCCCGAGGTTCCGGTGGCTCAAATCCAGTGGGACAAATCCATAGCCGCTGGCCAAAACACATCGGCTTAAAGTGCGCCATCCAAGCCCTCTCCCAGACCTGATCCTCGAGGTTTTCGAAGGTCCAACTGAGGAGTTGTTCACCAAAAAAAGCACGCGCTTTGAGGGCGATGAGACGATCGTCGGTCGCAGAATCAAAAAGACCGATGACCCGCGTCACATTCCAAAGCGGTGTTTCCCCTGGCGGCGGCTCAAACAGGGGCTGATCGGCAGCGTCTTCAAGACTAACCGACAAGGCCCCCTCCGCCATGAACCAATCGCTGACCGCTTCAGCGTGGACAATGTCTACCGTTGCGACCAGTTGGCGCCACATCTCAATGCTTGAGGCCGAGCTTTTTCTCGAGGTAGTGGATGTTCTGACCACCCGCTTCAAAGCCCGGATCATTGATAATGTCCAGTAACAGCGGGATATTACAGTTAATGCCCCCAATGACCATTTCGTTCAGCGCCGTTCGCATCCTGGCGAGCGCGCTCTGACGATCTTCACCATGAGCGATCAGCTTGCCAATCATGGAGTCGTAATAGGGGGGGACCCGATAACCATTATAGATATGGGTCTCAACACGAACCCCTGGGCCACCTGGCATATGAAACTGCTCAATGAGCCCAGGACTTGGAATAAAGGTCCGGGCATCCTCCGCATTGATCCGGCACTCAACGGCATGACCACGAAGGCGGACATCCGATTGAACAAAGGACAACTTTTCACCGGAAGCCACCAACAGCTGTTCCTTCACGATATCAAAGCCCGTCACCATTTCAGTCACAGGGTGCTCGACTTGAACCCGAGTATTCATTTCGATGAAATAAAACTCACCGTCCTGGTAGAGGAACTCGAAGGTTCCGGCCCCAAGGTAACCGATCTCAAGGCACGCCTTGACGCATCGCGCGCCCATCTCCTGACGTTTTTCTTCGCTGATTCCAGGGGCCGGTGCTTCTTCCACCACCTTTTGGTGGCGACGCTGCATGGAGCAATCTCGTTCACCCAGATGGACGCAGTGGCCATGGCTATCGGCAATCACCTGAAATTCGACGTGCCTTGGGTCTTCAAGAAACTTTTCCATGTAGACCATATCATTACCAAAGGCGGCCCCAGCTTCACCCTTAGTCAGCGTAATGGCGGCCATGAGGTGGGCTTCGCTGTGGACCACCCGCATGCCACGACCACCGCCGCCGCCGGCGGCTTTGATGATGATCGGAAAGCCAATACGGCGGGCAATCGCCATATTTTCCTCAGGATCATCCCCAAGGGGGCCATCAGAACCTGGGATACAAGGAATACCGGCGCTTTTCATGGCCGCAATGGCAGCCACTTTATCCCCCATCACGCGGATGGTTTCAGGGCGAGGGCCAATGAAAATAAAGCCGCTCTGAATGACTTTCTCGGCGAAGTCAGCGTTTTCAGACAGGAAGCCATACCCTGGATGGATGGCCTCGGAATCAGTGACTTCAGCGGCACTGATAATCGCCGGAACATTAAGGTAACTCTCTTTGGAGGAGGCAGGACCGATACAAACCGACTCATCCGCCAGGCGGACGTGTTTTAGGTCGCGGTCGGCCTCAGAATGCACAGCCACCGCCTTGATACCGAGTTCTCGGCAGGCGCGCAGAATCCTTAAGGCGATTTCGCCCCGATTGGCGATCAAAATTTTACCGATCATGATGTGATTTCAATGGTCCAGGCTGAGGGAGGCCTTGCGGGGTGTCGACTTACTCGATCACAAACAAGGGCTGGTTGTATTCAACGGGCTGGGAGTTATCGACCAGAATCTTAGTAATTTTCCCGGACACATCGGCCTCAATCTGATTCAGAATCTTCATGGCCTCGATGATGCAAAGCGTCTCGCCGGCCTCAACCCGCTGACCCAATTCAACAAAGACCTTTGCACCCGGTGTCGACGAGCGATAAAAGGTTCCGACCATTGGCGAACGGACGATATGGCCCGTTAAAGGATCCGCCTCACCTTTCTTGGCGTCAACGACAGGAGCCGCGACAGGGGTTGGTGCGATCGGGGCCTGGGCATAGGCGATGGGTTGGGGAGCGATCGTACTCTGACGACTAATCCTAACCGACTCCTCGCCCTCGTGGATCTCGATTTCGGCCACATCAGACTCGCCGATCATATCGATCAATTTTTTTATTTTTCGAATATCCATGTGTTATTGACCTTGCTGTAAATGGATGGTGTTGAGAGCGGCCTCAAGCGCGAGCGAATAACCGATCGGACCGAGCCCCAAAATAACCCCGAGGGCTATATCGGAGAGATATGAACGGTGACGGAAGTCCTCGCGGGCGTGCACATTCGATAAATGAATCTCGATGAAGGGGATTTTCGTCGAGAGAAAGGCATCACGGAGCGCGATACTGGTATGCGTCAAAGCACCAGGGTTCATCAGAATGACATCCACGCTCTCCCGATAGGCAAGATGGATGCGATCAATCAAGGAAGACTCCGCATTACTTTGGAAGCATTCAAGATCATGGCCTCGCTGCCGAGCCGATTCCACGAGGCGGGTTTCAATCTCAGAAAGACTCTCGCGGCCATAGATTGAAGGCTCACGAAGACCGAGCAGATTAAGGTTCGGACCATTAAGGACAAGAAGTTTGGCCATGAAGGGTCGTTAGCATTCCAAAAGTCGCATAAAACCTCGTTATTTTGCAGAAAATAAGAGATTTTGTCCATGAAATAACGATTTCATTGCAAAAAATGACGATGTCTTCCCCCCTTCATTCAGGCGTCAACAGTGGCTGGACCTGATCCAAAATCTGCTGATGATGAAAACGCCCAATGTGGGCATGTCTCTGCTGACCTTTTCGATCAAGAACAATTGAAAAGGGGAGCGCCGAGATCTCGTTACCGAGACGATCCGCAAAAGCCGGTACATCGCTACCACCCACCAGAATAGGGTAATTGACGGGATGTTCAGCGAGATACGCTTTGACCACCAAAGGATCATCAATAGCAATGCCGATGAAAGATAAGCCCTGCCGCTCAAATTCGCTTTGGAGCGCTGCAAAATCCGGCATTTCCTCACGGCATGGGGGACACCAGGTTGCCCAGAAGTTAACCACCACGACACGTCCCTTCCATTCGGACAAGGTGTGCGCCTTTCCCTCAAGATCAACCAATAAAGGTTCCTTGATCGGAACGGCGAGTGAACCCGAAAGCCATTGCCGGGTGGAGACCCCCGCCCATAGCGAAAGAGCACCGGCGAGAATCAATATCAGCCAGAAACGCATCAGTGGCGAACTTTCTGGATTTGGCCGACAAAGTCATTGGCTTCCATAAAGCCAATGACCCTCAAATTCCGTTGCTCCTCGCCATCGGGACCAAAGAATAAAGTCGCTGGGGGGCCGATCAGATTGAAGTATTTCATCAAAGCCTGATTGTCATCACTGTTGTCGGTGACATCCGCCTTGAGGAGTAAAAAGGGGTCAAGAGCATTGATGACACTGGGGTCATGAAAGGTATAACGTTCCATTTCCTTACAGGAGACACACCAGTCCGCATAGAAATCCAGCATCACTGACTGTCCTCGCTGAGAAGCGGCCTTCAGGGCTGCATTGAGTTCCGGGAGCGATGTCACCCGCTTGAATGAAAGCCCCTCGGGTTGATCGACCTTGGCGGCTTTAGATAATGGGGCGTCCTTAAGACCCCGAAGGGGTTGCAGTGGATCGGTCTGGTTGGCGGCGACTCCGATTAATAAAAGAATGCCGTAGGCGAGCATGGCCATCCCAAGCCCCTTAAAAAGCCGGTGCCAGCCTGACGCATTGGCCGGTAA
Organism: Gammaproteobacteria bacterium; assembly: GCA_009922685.1. GTDB lineage: Bacteria > Pseudomonadota > Gammaproteobacteria > Methylococcales > Methylococcaceae > UBA6136. Next base: position 49,916 of record RFVA01000005.1, read on the forward strand.
AGCATCGATCGCGCCCATGTAGATCGACGGGACAATCAGCAATAAGGACCACAGCACCATCGTGACCGCCGGCGGCAAGATCCGATCCAAAAGCCAAACAGCAATCGCCAAAAGCCCAACCCCAAAACCGGCCCTCACGGTATTCATCCAGTTGCCGGCGCGAGGCAGCAAACGACCGGCCGAGGCGCCAATCACAAGAAGTGGGAGCCCCATGCCAAGTCCTAGGGAAAAAAGCGCAACCCCACCCAGGAAGGCATCACCGGTTTGGCCGATATAAATGAGGGTGCCGGCCAAGGGGGCCGCCACACAGGGGCCAACAATCAGTGCTGAAAGTCCACCCATGACCGCAGCCCCCAGAAGGGTTCCTGGCTTCTGCCGATCACTCCAGTGGCTCAATCTTGATTGAAGAAACCCTGGCAGTTGAAACGTGAATAGGTCAAACATGGACAAGGCTAACGCCACAAAGACCACACTAAAGGCCACGATGATCTTTGGATCCTGGAAAAGGGCCTGAAGGTTTTTGCCAAAAAGGCCTGCAAGAACTCCAAACGCCGTATATGCGAGCGCTGAGGCAAGCACATAACTCAAGGACAACATGAATGCTCGACCCGTGGTGATCTTGTGGCCATGGCCAACGATCAGGCCCGAGAGAATAGGAATCATCGGAAAGATACAGGGCGTAAACGCTAATAAAAGCCCCATCCCGAGGAAGCTTCCGATCGTTAACCAGAGTGAATCCTTTTTCAAGGTATCAACCACCGAACACTGCTCCGAAAGGCCTTCGGTTTCGACAAACCCGGTCGCAGGACCCACCTCACACTCCCCGAGGGGGGCCGACATCGCTGCTTCGGAGACGGGGGGTTGGACGCTTACGCCTGCTAGCTTCAGGGGGATCGTCTTGGTCATCGGCGGATAGCAAACGCCCCGATCTGCGCAGCCCTGGAAGGAAGCTGTGAGACTCAAGGCGCTTTCAAGGCGTCCTGGATTTAAGAGAGGCAATTCAAACGTGACGTCCTCATGAAAGACTTCCACGGAACCAAATTCAGGGTCCTCTTTAGGTTCCCCCCGAGGCGGCTCAAACGTCCCAAGCACGATATCGGCGGGGCCTTGGATGGAAAACCCAAATTTTTGCCGATAGAGATAGTAACCCCTGGCCACCCTAAAAGTGACCCTGAGTCGATCCACCGACAGCACCTCTGCCTCAAACCGAAAGGCCTGATCCGGTGGCAGCAATTCCTGATTACCTCCTGTTGGGCGAAGCCCCAAGGACTTCAAAAGATCCTGAGCCCCGTTTTCGGCGGCGGCCAAAACCACTGGGTTCTCAGGCCACGCAAAAGCAATCTGCTCCCGATGCGGCCGATAACAAACACCCGCATCGGCACAACCCTGGGCCGTGACCTCTAATTGAACAGCCTTTGGGACGCTGCCCCTTTGACTCAAGGGAACCCGAACCTCGAGGTGGCCCCGGTAAACCTCCATATCCCCCATATTGTCATCATGCTCAAGATGGCCTTGAGGATAATCTGGGGTCCCCACCTCAACCCCAGGGGTCAGCGAAGCAAACTTCAAATGTTTCCGATAGAGATGGTAGCCATCGGCAATATCCCATCGAAACACCACGGTTGAGGGCTCCTCGTGATGAGAAAGCCTGAAAGCTTCCTCCGCAGGAAGGAGATCGCTGGCGGACAGTGACAGAACCTTAGGGCTCGTTATCAGCCCGAGGAACCCAAGGGCAAGGAAAAATAAGGAGGAAAGGGAACGTATCGGTAACATTAAGACACCACCATACTGTCCAAATCGGATCTTAACCACTGAAGATAGCGCTCCGAACCCCCGGTCATGGGAAGGGCAATAATTTCAGGCAATTCATAAGGATGATGCTCTTCAAGCCATGCCGTCAGCGACTCTAAGCTTGCAAGAACCGTCTTGATCAAGAGAAGATGCTCCTCTTGCGATTCAAGTTGCCCCTTCCAGCGATAGATCGATTCTACCCCTGGAACAATGCTGACACAGGCCGCCATACCACTCTCGATGACCCCTCGGGCCAACCGACGGGCTGTATCGACATCCGGACAACTTGAAAGAACGACCACCGCGCTTGATGACATGAACCTGACCGCTCCTTTATAAAGTGGGCCGATTCTAAACCTAGGAGAACACATTGACCATGAGCCGCGGCATATTGACCCTTCTGGCTCTTCTCCCCTTTGTCGAGGTCGCCCTCCTCGCAAGGCTTGTTGCCAGCATCGGTTTTATCAATACAGTCGTCTACCTGCTGCTGGTGGCGCTAGGGGGCGTCAGCCTGATCAAAAAGACCGGCATGAGGGCGCTGATGAACACCCAACAGGCGCTGCAGCGCGGCGAAGTCCCGGCCCAAGAGGTTGCCGCTAGCGGCATCGCGGTTCTTGGAGGGATTCTCCTCGTGATCCCGGGGCTTCTCACCGATGCCCTCGGTCTCCTGATTTTATGGCCGCCGATCAGACAGCGGCTCGCCCGGTTCCTCTTGGAACGCCCGAATGTTGTGGTGAACTCTAAAGCGAGGTCTAAAGAGCCTGATGTCCTTGAAGGAGAATTTCGCCGCGAGGATTGATCAAAAAAAGTTCCTCTTGGCCTTTGGGAAGAGATTCGGCAAACTCACGCGGCCACACAACCCCTCGGAGGAAATCTTATGACGATCCAGATTGGCGAAACCATACCCGCCGGCCACGTAATGGAATGCAGCACATTCGATCCCGACAATGGCTGCCCGATAAATCCTGAAAAGATCGAAGTTTTGGCTGCCGCCAAAGGCCGCAAGATCGTCATGTTTGGCGTTCCAGGCGCCTTTACGCCGACCTGCTCTTTGAAACACCTCCCAGGGTATATCGAGGAGGCGGCTAAGCTGAAGGCCAAAGGCGTCGATGAGATCTGGTGTATTTCCGTCAATGACCATTTCGTGATGGCCGCCTGGGGCCGCGAACAGGGTGCTGCCGGCAAGGTCCGCATGTTCGCCGATGGATCTGCCGAGTATGTCACCGCCTTAGGCCTTGACCGGGACCTTCACGCCAATGGCATGGGAACGCGCTCACAGCGGTTTGCCATGATCATTCAAGATGGGGTGGTCCAGTATCTCGGCGTTGAAGCCTCCGGAAAATTTGAGGTGTCGAACGTCGAGGCCGTCCTTGCCGCCCTCTAATCCATCCTTTTGATGTCTCGAATGTCTGCGCATGAAGGGTGCCGAGGGGCTAACTAACCCCTCGGTGCTCGCAAAAAAATTGAGCGGGAGGCGGATCCTCAAGACAACCGTCCCGCCTACTGGGCTATCGCTTCAGCGCTTTTGGGTAGTCCCGTAACCCAATCAGTCGTCGATCGCCATAATCCTTGGAACATGTCGCCCTCCTTCGAAGGGCGTCTCAAGGAAGGTCTCAACGATCTTTTTGGCCATTTCAAGCGTGACAATCCGTTGGCCGATAGCGATACAGTTGGCATCGTTGTGGGAGCGGGTTAGAAAGGCCGTCTCCTCATTGAAGGTATATCCACAACGACAGCCCTTGACACGATTGGCTACAATTGCTTCGCCGTTGCCACTGCCACCCAGGACGATGCCCCTCTCAACATCCCCACGAACAACCGCTTCGGCGCAAGGACGGATCCAAGTAGGGTAATCGGTGCGCTCATCACTAAAGCAGCCATAGTCGGTCATCTCATGCCCAAGCGTTGAGAGCCATTGACGGAGCGCTTCTTTGTATTCAAAGCCAGCGTGGTCAGAGGCAATTCCAATTTTCATCTTTTTTCTCCTAAAGATCGATCAGGGTGGTGGGGTTTTACTCCGCAAGGTTAAAGGAAAAAACCGGCTAGACAAAAAACAACGTTGTTCAGCAGGGTGAACACCGTAAGATAAGCCTCCGTGTTATTTAACATGATCAGCGACGGCCGAGAATCACGACGATCCGATCGTGTCATGATAAGGCCGAATTTTATTGAACAGCAGTGTACTTCCGGCATGAGAAAAGTCTTCATCACCGGGCGCGGCATGGTGCTTGGTTCCCACGACCAGCTCGAGACCTTATGGTCCCATGGCATGTCGTCCGTGGGGGGGCCTCCCGAGGGCCCAGTGATTTCCAATCAGGCTCTGGATGATCTAGCCGAAACCAAGCCCTCCGATCGGCTGATTCTAAGCCGTCATCAACGGCTCGCCCTCGCTGCAACCCATGTCGCATTCAAAGAGGCCCAGATCCCCCTGATCCCCAATCAAATTCGTGGGGGACGCCCGACCCATCATGACCCTCAGTTTGGCTGTGTCAGTGGCTCCTCTCTCGGAGGCCTTTGCGCCTTTGAAGCAGAGCTTGAATCCTCAGCAAGAGGACGCTCTTCAGCCTTTGCCCTCACCCGCTGGCGGGGAAATGCAGTCGGATCAACGCTCGCGGTTCGCTTTGGCCTGGGGGGCATGAATCTATCGATTAACGCCGCCTCCGCCACCGGCGGACAGGCCCTGGCCCTTGGCGGTGCTCTGATTCAATCGGGGCGATTAGATGCGGTTGTCGTTGTGGCGGCTGATCAAATGCCAGGCACCCAAATACGCCATGCCATGAAACGCAATGGCAGCCTGAGCCGTAACCCTCAGGCGGGACCCTTGTCTCATGATCGAAGCGGCATGACCCCTATCGAGGGAGCGGCCTGCCTGATTTTGGAATCTGAAGATCATTTAATGGCAAGGGATGGTGTCGCCTTGGCTTCATGGATCGGGGGTGATACGCGCAATGAGGCGCATCACCTCCTCGCACCGGCACCTGAAGCAAGGACGCTGGTTGGGCTGATCGCATCTATGAAGCAACTGTCCCTAGAAGGAACTGGGCCGGATTGGATATCCCTTCACGCGACAGGAACCCTTAAATATGATGCTCTAGAAGCCAAGGCCCTCAACACCGTCTTCGGCAACAACCTCCCCTGGATCAGTGCCATCAAACAATTCACCGGGCATTCGCTGAGCGCTTCAGGCTTGATCGAGGCGGCCCTGCTGACCGAGGGGCTTCGGCGCGGAGAAACGCTCCCCTGGCCTAAGATCACGGATACGTCCTTGGATTATCCCCTCAAACCCCCTTACGCAAAGCCATGCCCCATCTCGGCCCTTCAAATCAGCCAAGGCATGGGCGGCGTGGTGGCTGTTAATCTTCTCGGCGCGATCCCTTGACAACCACTTGGCAAGAAACCTGGCAGACAACAACTCATCGTCATGGCCATCGGCTTGCTCTGATGTCAAGGCAAGGCAATCTGACCTTTCTGGAGCTTGAGGAGGCGTCCCAAAGGCTGGCTTCGGCGTGGAACCTTGGGGAGACACCCATCCAAAACCATCATATCGCCATCGCGGTCGATGACGCTTTTTTCCTCACAGCGTTCCTTGCAGTCTGGCACCTCGGTGGCGTTGTCTTACCATATCGAACCGCCACCATCGATGAGGATCTAGAGCTTGGACGCCTCATGGCAGAACGAAGTCACGCGGTCTTTAGCCTTGGCACCCTTCCAGCCGCCTTTAAGTCACTGGCAAGACTGGAAGCCAAAGACCATCCCTTGAGCACACCAAATCCGGCCCTTGAGCACCGAGATCAATGGCAATCGATTTTTTTCACCTCTGGGACCACGAATAAACCAAAAGCTGTGGTTCGCGGTTGGCGACAGGCTTTGTTTGAGGCCAAAAGCTACTCCAACGTCCTGAAACTTGAAGCAGGGGCCATCTGTGACATGCTGGTCTCCCCCATGTTCGGAGCCTCCACCAAGCACCTTCTGGGGTGTCTTCTATCAGGCTGCACCCAACGCTTCCCTCTTCTCGACGGCTTACCCCCCCAAAAGGGATCTCTGATCTATGGGGCACCCTCACAATTTATGGGGTTTAGACCCATCCACACCCTTGATGCTGGCTATGACCGCATCAGCCTCACCGGTGAACCCTCATCGAACAGCACTTGGGAAGCGATGAGGTCCATTGCAAGCCATGAGGCCATTGTCCTCAATGCCTATGGGGGAACTGAATTTGGTGTCGCCGCCAATCAATTAGGGCCTCTTGGAGAAAGCCCCCTCGACTTTAAAGGCAGCGTGCTCCAAGGAAAAAACATCACCATTGTGGATGAAGCGCATCAGCCCCTCCCCAAAGGAACTCCAGGCCGGGTTGTGATCGCATCACCATTTCTAGCAGAGGGCTACTTAGAGTCATCGAACACCCCGCCAACATTGACCCCCTTTTTAGATCCTCAAGGGGATAGTGGCGCCGTCATCACCGAGGATATCGGCTACCTCAACGATGAAGGTCAACTGATCCTTATAGGGCGCGCAGGCCACCTGATCAAGCATCACGGTCAGTGGCTGGATATCCGGCCCCTCATTGGGTTCCTAAAGCAACAGAAAACCGTGACGGCATCCCTCGTCACCGTCGATAAAAACAAAGGCCATCTGATCGCTTGGGTTGAAATCAGCCACCCTGATGAAGCCATCATGGACGATCTTTCAAGTCGGTGTGAGGATCATTTTTGCCAGAGTCCTCTGTTGCCGGGGGAGCTTCATGGTCTATCGGTATTCCCAAGGAATCGTCACGGCAAAATCGATTACGCCGCGCTCACCGAAACCAGTCAACGAATGACGCGAATACCCGGCGAAGATCGACTCGATCGCATCGCTCGATTCCTGCTTTGGATATCCACCGACCTCTTGGAAGCATCTAAATCGAGAAGCCTTCGTGACCTTGGGCTCGATTCCATTGACATTTACGACCTGATGAACCATCTGAGGGATCGGTACGGAACCTCAGTAGGATCCGGCCTCTTGATGAGCGATATCCCCCTCTTTAAGTTACGACAACAACTTGAAAGGGGGGCCTCACATCGAGGTTTCGAAGAACTTGGATCGCGGGATGCCCCAGAAACTTTGATCTGGTTCGGGTATGGGGGGCTGCAAGCGATTGTTGATCATGTCGGTGATCGTTACCGAATCCTTTACATCGATTGCGATCTGAGCCTTCCCCAATTTGATGGCCACTGGCCCTGTCTTTCGGAGATTTGCGCTCATCATCTAGAGCGATTGGATCCCTTCAAGGCGAAGTCCAGAGTGATCATGGGCGGCTTTTCATTTGGTGCTCTAGCCGCGCATGAATCCGCCCGGCAATTAGCCGCTAAAGGGACCGTCATCAATCGTGCCATCTTGGTTGACCCACCTCCTGTTCACCATTCTCCTTGGACCTATTTCAACCATGGGGTAAAAAGGCGAATGTTTGAGGCGATTCATCTCTGGCAAAGTCTCCAGAGGGGCCACTCAAGTAGGCCGCAAGCCAAAGGTGATGCTGCCCGCCGGAAGGCCATGCGTCGCCACGCCATCCAATACCTTGAAGTCCTCGAAAGCCCTGTAGAGACCACGCTCTTTTCATCAATGACACTCGAAAAAGAACATCGCAGCGTCTTTGATGGATCAAAAGCCTTCTTCCTTCAAAGGGTTGAGATCCCAATCCGTGATCACATCGCGGTGATTACAGCCAAGGAGGCTCAATCGATTTGGCTCAAAGCTTTCCTTCAAGACAGCGACGTTTGAGCGGCTTTAGAAGACTAAAAAAAGCTATGAAAGAGATCCCTTTCCGAGACCGAAGGCCTCCGGTATCTTAGGAGGTCGTCATCGCTCCACTCTGAGATCAACATTATGAACCATAAGGCCACCCTTCAATGGGGTATTCTCGGCGCCGCCAGAATCAATGAACGCCTGATGCCCGCCATCCTTGGGGCACCAAACGCCGCTTTAGTGGGTATCGCGAGTCGCCGCCAAGGGGCCGCCCAAGAGACCCTCGAAAAATATGGATCTGGAGCGCAGGGGGTCCGCATTCATCCCACATTGGAAGCCCTGATCGAGGACCCAGAAATCGAGGCGCTCTATCTTCCGATGGCTAATCAAGAGCATGCGGCATGGGCGCTTAGGGCGATCGAGCAGGGGAAACATGTTCTCTTGGAAAAACCCATGGCGCTCACCGTCTCTGATATCGACGCCATCACTGAGGCGGCAAAGCGGAAGGGCGTCACCGTGATGGAGGGCTTCATGTACCGTTTCCATCCCCAACACGCACGAGTAAAGGAGTTGATCGCTTCGGGCCTCATCGGGGAGATTCATTCGGTTCGAAGCAGTTTCTCCTTCATGATGCGGCCCGCTCGAATGTATCGCCTTGAAGAACCCGTCTCTAGAGGGGGTGGTGCGATGTGGGACATTGGATGCTATGCCATTCATGCCGCGAGGATGTGGTTCGATACCCCGCCCATTGCCGTGACCGCGATGTCTGAATTCATTGAGAGTGGGGCCGATATCGGCACCAGCGGCATCCTCGATTTTGGTGGTGGACGGCGCGCCCACTTTGACTTCAGTTTCGCCTGTACCCGCCGCTCGGAATATGAGATCACGGGCACCAAGGGCAGCATCAAATGTCCGACGGTCTGGCAATTACCAGGGGATATCCCTGAAATCCTCTGGTGGACCGAAGACGGACGACGCGGTGAAGAGCGCCTGAAACCTTCCAATCACTTTGAACTTGAAATTGAAGGCTTCTCTGAGGCCGTCCTCGAAGGAGCCCCACCCCTCCTTTCAATGACTGATGCCCGCACCAACTGCCGGACCATTGTGGCCGCGCTCGAATCAGCAAAAACCGGAAAAGTCATCCGACTCGACAAAGAAGGATAACGATGACCGCTGAAGCCCAAACGCTGTCTCATCAATTCTTTGTAGACACTTGGACGGTGTACAAGAAGATCGTCCAAGGTAACTTCATGTTTCATCAAGAAATCTACCAGAGCGTCGACCGACTTCTAAAAGAAAGAGACCCTGCCCCCTTTAGCCTCCTTGATCTTGGCTGCGGCGATGCTGAAAATCTTCATCCATTACTCCTCCGGCGAAACGTAGCCCATTATGTCGGCGTCGATCTTTCTGTCGTCGCACTCAAGCTTGCGGCCGAACATCTTCAGAATCTCCAACTGAAGGTTGAGTTTCAAGTCGACGACATGCTTCACTTCCTTGAGCAAGAGGATCCTCGAACCTTCGATGTGATTTTTTCAGGGTTTGCTCTCCATCATCTGTCGCCGACCGAAAAAAGGCGGTTTTTGATAGCCGTTAAAAAGCGGCTAACACCTGAAGGGGAATTCATTCTGGTGGATGTCTTCAGAGATGAGGGGCAACACTTACCCAACTACCTTGATGCCTACTGCGGAAAAATGGCTACCGAATGGAGGACTCTGACGAAGGAAGAAATGGATTACGCGATCACCCACGTCAGGGAATTCGATACTCCAGACACTCTGAAGACCATCGAAATCCTAGCATCGGAGGCCGGATTCACGCGATTCAAAACCTTGGATCAATATACATGGCATCGGCTGATCCAGATGGCCTGAAGTGCCCTCCAGGAAAACACTATGGGCTGCTAAGTTTTCGGTAGTCGATGGATAATTTAAGGCCAGCGAATCGGCCCTTTAGGGAGCGTATCGAGGCCTCAAGGAACGCAACTGGGGCCATCTCTACAAAGAGCGGGGAGAAATCAAATGCGGCCAACTTATGGGCCGGGGTATAGGTCATGATGAACGACAGGGTCTTTGTTTTTTGTTCCGGTGTTTTTGCTGGATCAAGATGAAAATCCAACACCCAACGTTCATCGCCCTGAGGTAACTTCTCAATCCGGCTAGGGTTAAGCTTGCTGAGATAGATAAAGTCAGCGCTGAGCAAGACAGGATCGACTAAGTGCAGAATAAAGTGCTTGTCGGCAACCTCAATCCGAAAATTCTCGTCGAAATCAGCCAGCTGATTCTTAATTTGAAGAAGTCGCAACCAAACGCAGCCCGTCAGAGTCAGGGCCATAAAGATCAGGACGAGACGAGCAGAGAGAGATCCCAAACGCAACATCTTGATCCTCCAAAAGCCGACTAAAAAGAATGCCCTTGCATGTCGTTTCCTTGCTCACACTAAGGCTTAAGCATTATAATGCCTCGCTCGGAGGGTCGTTAGCTCAGTCGGTAGAGCATTGCACTTTTAATGCAGTGGTCGTGAGTTCGAGTCTCACACGACCCACCATTCAAATTCAAGGACTTACAGAACCCGCCTTTTTTTGCTGCGTAACTTTTTGCGTAACATTGGTTTTTCCCCCTCGGGAAAGTGCAGTGATTCGCAACATTGTCAGCGGCTTCATGTCACAAAGTTTCTCGACAGCGTCGATCAACTCCTGAATCCCGGCAGGGGAATAATGCAGCGTGATGTCCCCCGTCGTATGGTGCAAGAGCACCTTCCGTGTCTCAAGGGGTACATCCACCGACCTCAACCTTCGCCCAAAGGTATGCTTCAGGTTGTGAGGTCCGCGGCAGTATTCGCGACCTTCCGGTAACCCGGCCCTTCGCCAGGCACTCTTCCATGCCGTGGTATGAATCTTTTGAACCCGGTGTTCTCTGAAGGTGAACACATAGGGCGACCCATTACCACGACACTCATCTACCACCGAACGCGAGATCTTGTTGAGAACGACTAGCTGATCCTCCTTGTTTTTTTCACCCGGCCAGCGCCCATCCAGATAGGGACGGGGACGACCTGGGATTACAAACACCGAGGTACCAAGCTCCGGGAGGGCCACTTCCCAATCCCAGCGCAGCCAACAGACGCTCTGTTCTCTCAGCCCTGTATGATGGCCAACAAAGCCATTCGAGCAAGATACGACGGCAACTCCTTGAGCAAGGCCGCCTGCTCGTCCCAACTCAGGGGATAGGGAATAGCACTATCCTCCCAATCCGGGAGCGTCAACAAGGGTGGCGTCATGAGATAGGGACGATTGTCCAATGTTCTCCAGACTCTGGAAGCCAGTGTCAGAATTCGTCTCAAGACTGCCAGCTCTCGCGCAACGGTGGCACTCTTGACCCCCGACTTACGTCGTTTTTGGATATAGGACTGAAGCGTTCCCTGATGAATCTCAGGCAGAGTCAGGTGCCCTATAACCGGCACCAAATGTTCGAGCGCATAAACATCACGCCCGATACTCCTCTTGGTTGCCTCCCTTAGATGCCTTGTTGCAGCATCTCGGAAGGTCATGACCCCCGCCTCAATCCTGGAGGCTTTATCAAAAGCCTCTTTGATCAGCGTATGGAATCGTTTCTCTGCCTCTTCAAGTTCGCTTTTATCGAAGCCAGTTCTTTCGAAAACTCGTCCAAGACCCTTGACGCGCTTGTCGATGATCCATTGACCACCATCGAATCGAAGTCCAGGTGTTTTTCGCATCGTGTATTACCTCCAATGCGTCCTGACCTTCCGTTGCGGGACTTATATTCGTCCGCCCAACGATCAAGGTCAAGTCTGTCGAATGCAATCCCCTGTTCACCAATGGGGATCTCTGTAACGAGGGGCCGAACTTCTGCATTGAAGCGATTTCGATCCATTCCGAGGTAGAAGGGCGCATCTCTAAATCGAATCAGGCGTGGCTGAATGGGAGACAGCTTTAGAACATCACCTTCCACACATAACCTCTTGATGAATCGGGCAAACCCCGCTCCATCATTTTCTGCGGAAGAGCGATTACATCTTGTTCTTGGAAATCAACGAATCGAGCATTTCTACAACCACAACAGTGACCCAGAGGGCCTAACAATGCGTTCATGAAAAAACGCATGCACCACTTTCTCGGGATTGCACTAACAACATTGGGATCTTGTCACCTCGAAGGCGAGGCTCACGCTGCTCCCTTCTTTATCGATAAAGAGCGCGGCTGGTTCTGGAGGGAGGTCGAGCCAGAGCCCATTAAAAAAAAGACAAATCTTGAGGCCCGACAAAAGGTCATTGCATCGCCACCGCCAACCAAAGAAGCGCCTCCCGCTCCCCTCTCGGTCTCCTGGCTACGGAAACATCTCGGCATCTATCGCGACAAGGCGATCGATGACCCCTCTCCTGAAAACATAGCGGCCTATTTCTATCTTCAACGGGTGATGATGGATAAAGCCCATCGATTTACCGATGTCGCTCACGAGGTGGTCCTTTCAGATCCTGAGCTTGATGAGAACACTCGACGACCGATCGCAACCTTTGGAGCGCAGGAAGCCAATCGACTGGCCACTCGAACCAGTGACGAATCGCTGTCACTCATTGCACAGTCGACGGGGATCCTGTTCTTTTTTCGTTCGGACTGCAGTTACTGCCACCTTCAGGCTCCCCTCCTTCGAATTCTTGAGGAGCGCTATGGATTCAAGGTCTTTGCCGTGTCTCTCGATGGAATGGCCATGCCCGGTGATCTCTATCAGGATTTCACCATCGATCAGGGGCAGGCAGCTCGATTGGGGATCCAGTCGACCCCCGCCCTTTTTCTCCTGAATCCTCCCGCCAAGGTGATCCCTCTACTCCCGATCTTTGCTGATTGGCCGGGGACCGGCACACCGACCCTGAACCTTGTCAGTCGGACGGGGCAACTGATGTCGTTTTCCCTGTTTGATTCGGGGAGCAACTACAACGCCTGTATTGCAGCGCAATCAGGCTCGGGGAAATCCTTTTTGACCAATGAACTGATTGTGAGCTCGCTCGCAGAAGGCGCCCGGGTCTGGGTAATTGATGTAGGCCGCTCCTACATGAATCTTGCCGAGAGCCTTGAGGGAGAGTTCATGGCGTTCAACCCCGAATCCAATCTCTGCATCAATCCCTTTGATCTGATTCAAAACTGGGAGGAAGAAGCCGATGTGATTGCGGGTTTGGTGACCAGCATGGCGGCTCCCACCGAAAAGCTCTCCGATTTCCAGAGCGCCTCCCTCAAACGGATTCTTCGGGATGTCTGGGAGGAAAAAGGCAAGGCTATGACGGTCGATGAGGTGGCTCAAAAGCTTAAAGCAGAATCCGATCAAAGGATCATTGATCTTGGGGAGCAGCTTTTTCCCTTCACCCAGCGGGGGGAATATGGCCGCTTCTTCCATGGCCGGAACACAGTCCGCTTTAGAGGCGATCTGACGGTACTGGAACTTGAGGAACTCAAGGGCCGAAAGCACCTCCAGCAGGTGGTGCTTCTGCAATTGATCTATCAGATCCAGCAGGCCATGTACCTTGGGGAAAGAGACCGTCCCAAGATCGTCATTATTGATGAGTCCTGGGATCTTCTGACCCTCGGCGATGCCGCGACGTTCATGGAACACGGCTACCGGCGTTTCAGAAAGTACGGGGGGTCCGCTATCACCATCACCCAGTCGGTCAATGATCTTTACAGGACCCCGACCGGCCGGGCCATTGTCGAGAACTCGGCGCACATGATTCTTTTGGGGCAAAAGGCCGAAGCCGTCGAAGCCCTCAAATCCGAAAAGAGACTACCACTGCCTGAAGGGGGCTACACCCTCCTCAAGACCGTGCACACGGTCCCCGGGGTCTATTCAGAGCTTTTTCTTCTGACCGAAAGAGGCTCAGGGATTGGACGACTGATTGTGGATCCATTCAAGCGGCTCCTCTTCTCAACCAAACCGGATGAGGTCCATGCCTTGAAAAGGCTACGACAGGAAGGACGGACCCTGACCCAGGCCATTCACCATCTTCAACACCAAAGGAGCCCACACCATGGACCATCAGCACTTTAACTGGATTTGGTTTTTAAGGGTCTGGAGCTTTTTAGGAAGCCTTGCAGGACTCATCGCCCTTTGGTCCGTATCGGTCTATGACGAGCGGCTTTCGATGGTTACCCCCATCGCGGTCCTTGACCGCTCCGGAGCCTTGAGGGCTCTCCCGGTCGAGAGCGATGAGGGTTCTCGTCATCTGTTGATGCAACGATTGGAAACGACGGCTAAGAAATTAGCCCAGGAAGGCTTTCTGGTGATTGATGGAGGCTGGGTGATCAGTGCGCCCGAGGAGGTCTATGTCCGTTAAAGTCCTGGATCAAACTGACGCTGCACAACGTGCATGGCGGATCCTTTTTGCCATCCCTCTTCTATGGGGCGTGGTTTCGGGAGGGCACGTCCTCACTTCCAGGTATTCGATCGGAATCGATGATCAAAAGGATCTGTGTCTCAAGGGAGAGCATCGCCTCTTTCTGATCGATCACTGGGACCGTACCTTCCAGAAAGAGGACCTGATCGCCTTTCACTCCGATAGCCGAATGGCTCCCTTCTTTCAACCAGAAACGACCTTCATCAAACGGGTAAAGGGGGTGGAGGGCGACGAGGTGGGACAGCGTGGGGAGATCCTGACCGTGAATGGTCAGAAGATCGGAGAAGGTTTTCCTCTGACAAACCATCCGGGGGTGACCCAGGTCATTGATCACCGTCCCTTCAGAGTGCAGCCTTTGACCTATTGGGCGATGGGAGATCAACCCAAATCATTTGACTCCCGCTACTGGGGAGTCGTCTATCAGCAGCAGGTCGTGGGGAAAGCGTATGTCCTTTCTTTCTAAGAGGGGATCACTGACACCCGAACGGTCCGGGCTTTCCCGGTCGTTCCTGATCATGACAGGAATCCTCTTCACATCCTGCGCTTTTGCAGAAGACGCCTGGCTGGAAAAATCACGCTCCATTCTGGAGCAAAGTCGCCAGCAGTCGATTCCAGATTGGCTGCAGAAGGCCATGGTCCGAAAGGCGGATGTTCGGGATATCCGGCCGCCGACGCCCAAGGCGCTCGGTTTTCATGAAAAGGGATCATCGGTGCCAGATGGCCCCATGACTCGTCTCTTTATTTCAGAAGCCCTGGGGATCGAAGCCTTCAGGGCGGCGATTGAAGAAACCAAGGGGCATAGGAACCGAGTTCTCGTCTTTCGAGGGCTTCCCGAAGGAAAATCACTCAAGACCTTTGTCGGTAGTTTCAGATCGCTCGTTGAAGGCACAAGCCAACCTGAGATGCCATCCCTCACCATCGATCCTGAGGCCTTCACTCGAAACGGCATCGACCGGGTCCCAGCCATCGTGATCGAGGAGAGAAACCATCAGGTCGCCATCGTGAGAGGGATCACACACGTTGATTGGCTCGAGGATCAACATGCAAGGAATCCCGCATCGATTGACTTTGGCGTTCGGGGAGACACCGTGGCGATCTCAGAACCCGATCTGATCGAAACACTCAAGCAACGTTTCAGGACCTTTGACTGGGCGAGTTACAAGCAAGAGGTCCGGGATTCCTTTTGGCAGAAGACGTCGTTCGAGTCACTGCCTGAAGCGAAGGTGGATCACACTTTCTGGGTGGATCCCTCCGTTACAGCCCCAAGGGACCTTCGGGATGCCGCGGGCCACGTGATCGTGTTTCAGGGACAGAAGGTCAATCCCCTGGAATCCCTCCCCTTCCATCAACGCTTGATCGTTTTCAATCCCCAAAGCGAACGGCAGATCGGAAAAGTAAGGGACCTTTTTCAAAAGGATCCTTCAAGGCGCACCACACTGATCGCAACCGAGATGGATCGACTCGGTGGATGGCAAACCTTCGAGAATCTTCAGAAAGTATTGGGGTCGAGGGTGTTTCTCCTGACCCCTGAGATCCGAAAACGCTTCAAGCTCAAGTCCAGCCCTTCCGTGATTGAGGCGGAAGATCACCGATTACGAATTCATGAAATCGGAATGGAGCAACCAGGATGAAAAAGTTACTTCAGCCCATCGTTCTCTCAATGGCGCTTTTGATTCACACCATGAATGGTGCCGCCGTTGGGATCTGCCCCGACGCGGGACTTCTCTCAGGAGATATGGTCTCCAACTTCTGTTTCAGTTGTCTTTTCCCGATACGAATCGCAGGGGTTGCGATGGGCGATGGGCCCATGCCTCCTAATGTCACCAGCCAAAGCGTCTGTTCCTGTTCCGATTTTGAACTCGGAGTGACGGTGGGATCTTGGCATCCGAATCGACTTATTGAGGTAGTGACCACCCCCTACTGTTCGCCCTCCCTCGGGGGCGTGGAAATGGCTTCCAGCGCGGGAGCTCTCCAAGGCTCAGTCGGACGATCGGAACACGATAATGGCGATACCGCCTTCTTCAATTTCCACGATCTCCCTTTCCCGCTTCGGGCTCTGCTGGATCCCTTTGGCGATACGCCCTGCAGTGGGGTGAATTCGGGAGGTCCTATGTATCTTTCCGAACTGGATCCGACCTGGAATAACGAGAATCTCGCCAATATCACGACCCCGGAGATTACGCTGGTAGCCAACCCCATTGCACTAGCCGCCTGTGCAGCCGATGC
>RFVA01000041.1 GCA_009922685.1 Gammaproteobacteria bacterium
GGGCCGCGGCTTCACCAATCTTTGTTAATCGCTTTTCCATAATCACAGATTAGCATTAGCAAAGGTTTTCAGAGATTACAAGCAACAGTTACTTACCCCTTAAGGAGGGACGCCCTCAGGCTTTGAGACCAAACTGTTCGACCAGTTTACCGAGCATTTTTTCAGCCGATTCTTGCTCGGCGCGCTTTCTTGAAGATCCCCGCCCCTCACAGGATTCCTCGGTCAGCGACACCTTGCACTCCACCACGAAGCTTTGGTCATGAGGCTGCCCGACGACTGATTTTAGAGTATAGAGGGGCAATTCAAGACCACGAGCCTGCATCGATTCTTGCAGTCGTGTCTTGGGATCCTTCTTCCAGTCCCTCATCGACAAGCTCTCAATCTGGTCGTTAAAAAGCGCCAAAATCCAAAGTCTTGTGGCATCCATCCCCTGATCAATCAAGAGGGCACCGAAGAGTGCCTCCAGGGCATCTGACAAGATGGAGTCGCGCCGATAGCCACCGCTCTTTAGTTCACCCGATCCCAGAATCAGATAATCCCCCAGTTCCAGCTGACGGGCAATCGCCGCGAGCGAGGTCTGGTTGACCAACGTCGCCCGGAGGCGGCTCAGCACCCCCTCATCGGCCTCTGAAAACTTCTGGTAAAGGCGCTCTGCAATCACGAACCCCAACACCGAGTCCCCCAAAAACTCAAGGCGTTCATTGTTCTCAGCATGGGCGCTCCGATGCGTCAGCGCCTGCCGAATCAAACCCGCTTGCTTGAACTTGAGGCCGAGTTTCCGGGCCAGTTTGTCGGGGTCTTGGATCAAGCGCTCACAACCCCTTTGAGTGGGAAGTTCACTCAAGCACCGTGCCGATACGGCTAAAGGCAATGCCCGGTTTCTGAGCATCCCAGCTCATCCAGATAAAGAAGGCCCGCCCAACCAGGTTCTGTTCTGGAACCGCCCCCCAGAAACGACTGTCATTGCTGTTGTCACGGTTGTCGCCCATCACAAAATACTGACCTTCCGGCACCACAAACTCCCCTTCTCTCGCGGAAGGATCCGCATCTCGGACCAGAATATCGTGATGAACTGTCTCAAGTTCCTCATTAAAAAGCCCCTCACCGTCCATCGATTCACCCTGGCTGCCTCCGATGTAGCGCCCAAGGCTAACCTTCTTCATGGGGGTCCCATTCACATAGACCTGCTTGTTGAAATACCCGATGCGGTCCCCAGGAAGACCAATGACCCGCTTGATGTAATCAACGGTTGGATCCTTTGGGAATCGGAACACCACGATATCCCCCCGCTTGGGCGATCCATTTTCGATGATTTTCGTATTGAGCACCGGGAGGCGAACGCCGTAGGTGAACTTGTTGACCAAGATAAAATCACCCACTAAGAGTGTCGGCATCATCGAACCTGAGGGGATCCTGAAAGGCTCAAAGAGAAAGGAGCGAAGCAGTAAGACGATCAGGACCACCGGAAAAAAAGACCGAGCGTACTCGACGATCACCGGCAATTCGGCCTCGGATGGCCTGGGCCTGTTCCGCGTCATCAAGGCATAAAGACCCGAAATAAAACCAGTGACTCCGGTGGCCACCACCAAGAAAAAAGAAAAATCGTAATCCATCAGGAATCCTTGTTGACTCTCAATACGGCGAGGAATGCTTCTTGGGGAATATCGATCTTCCCGACCTGCTTCATCCTCTTCTTACCGGCTTTCTGCTTTTCAAGCAGCTTGCGTTTGCGGCTGATGTCACCGCCATAACACTTGGCCAGAACGTTTTTGCGCATCGCTTTCACCGATGAACGGGCAATGATCTTAGCGCCAATCGCAGCCTGAATAGCCACCTCATACATTTGACGCGGGATTAGATCTCTCATCTTTTCGACCAGATCCCGACCCCTTGACTGACTGATATCGCGATGCACAATCAGCGAGAGAGCATCAACCCGTTCGCCATTGATCAGGATATCGAGTTTCAGCAATGGCGCTTCCTGGAACCTTAAGAACTCATAATCAAAGGAGGCAAATCCCCGGCTGACCGACTTCAGTCGGTCAAAGAAATCCAGCACAACTTCGCTCAAGGGTAATTCGAAACTGACCGAGACTTGCCCCCCCATGAATTGCATCCGCTTCTGCACCCCGCGCTTCTCGATACAAAGGGTCATCACGTTACCGAGATAATCCTGCGGCACCAGAATGTTCGCCTCGATAATCGGCTCACGAATTTCAGCCACTTCATTTGGAGGCGGCAGCTTCGAGGGATTATCAATCTCGATGGTGGATCCATCGGATTTCAGAATCTCATAGACCACCGTCGGTGCCGTGGTAATGAGATCAAGATCATATTCTCGCTCCAGCCGCTCTTGGATGATTTCCATATGGAGCATCCCAAGAAACCCGCAGCGGAATCCAAACCCCAGGGCCTGCGAGGTTTCAGGTTCATACTGAAGGGCCGCATCATTGAGGTGCAGCTTGTTGAGCGCCTCTCTCAAATTCTCATAGTCATCCGATTCAACGGGGAAAAGGCCTGCAAAAACCCGAGGCTGAACCTGCTGAAAACCCGGCAAAGGCGTCTCACAAGGATGATCCGTTGCGGTGATCGTGTCCCCCACCGGCGCGCCAAAAATGTCCTTGATGCCGGCGATCACAAAGCCCACTTCGCCAGTGTTAAGAACCTCTTGATTCAGGGACTTGGGGGTAAAGACACCCAGCTTATCGACGAGATGGCTTTTGCCTGTCGACATCAGAACAACCTTCTGTTTCCGCTGAATGGACCCATTAACGACTCGGACCAAAGAGACCACACCAAGATAATTATCGAACCAGGAATCAATAATTAAGGCTTGTAAGGGGGCGTTTGGATCCCCTTTTGGTGGCGGCACCTTTGCCACTAACTGCTCCAGAAGATCATCAACGCCAAGGCCCGTCTTGGCACTGATTCTAAGCGCCTCATCCGCAGGCACGCCGATAATCTCTTCAATTTCGGCACAAACCCTTTCAGGTTCTGCCGAGGGAAGATCTATCTTGTTCAAAACCGGAATGACTTCGAGTCCTTGCTCAATGGCGGTATAGCAATTGGCAACGCTCTGAGCCTCAACGCCCTGAGCCGCATCGACCACCAGCAAAGCCCCCTCACAGGCCGCCAACGAGCGTGACACCTCGTAGGAGAAGTCGACATGCCCTGGGGTATCAATCAGATTAAGCTGATAGGTCTTACCATCCTTGGCTTGATAGTGGAGCGTGACACTCTGCGCTTTGATGGTAATACCCCGCTCCCGCTCGATATCCATCGAGTCGAGAACCTGGGCCGACATCTCTCGCTCGGTCAGCCCACCACACGTCTGGATGAAGCGATCGGCGAGCGTGGACTTGCCATGATCGATGTGCGCGATGATGGAGAAATTACGGATGTCTTTTTGATCGGTCACGAGACTCAATCCTTGAGTTTAAGCGCGAGGAACTGAGATCCTCCACGACGCTGAACCAAAAGAGCCACCGTCTTTCCTTTAGGAAGTCCTTTGACCAATTCTTGAAGGTGCTTCAGATCCTTGAGTGTTTGATCCTGAACCCTCAGGATCACGTCCCCTGGCTGGATACCCGCTTCAGCGGCCGGACCTGGCTTGACGCCCAGAATCAGCACGCCACCCGTTTTAGGAAGCTGGAGCTGCTGGCGTTGCGCATCGGTGGGGTTGCTCGCAGCGACATTGAGCCGTGCCAACTCATCCCCCTTACTGGTCTCCTCCGCTGCGGCAACCTTGGGTTCTTCATCCGGCAGCATGCCAATTTTGACGGGCACCTCGATACTCTTACCCTGGCGCAATACCGTAAGCTTAGCGGTTTCACCAATCTTAGTCGCCCCGACCATCGGTGGCAGACCTGAGGATGTCGCAATGTCTTTGCCGTTAAACGCCTCGATGATGTCGCCGATCTGGATGCCCGCTTCAAGCGCCGGGCTGTTCGGCAGAATCTTGGCCACCAGCGCACCCTGCGGTTTTTTCATCCCAAAGGATTCCGCGAGTTCGTGAGTGACATCCTGAATCTGAATGCCCAGCCAGCCCCTGGAGACCTTCCCCTGCGATTTCAATTGCTCGACCACCTGCATAGCGACATCGACCGGAATCGCAAAGGACAAACCCATAAAGCCACCGGTCCGACTATAGATCTGGGAATTGACGCCCACGACCTCGCCCTGGAGATTGAATAAAGGCCCACCCGAATTCCCAGGATTAATGGCTACATCAGTCTGAATGAACGGGACGTAATTATCGCTAGGGAGACTCCGTCCCTTGGCACTGACAATGCCTGCGGTGACGGAATGATCAAAACCAAAGGGAGAACCAATGGCAAGGACCCATTCACCCACCTTAAGGGCATCGGAAGAGCCGAGCTTGACGACGGGGAGGTCTTTGGCATCCAGTTTCAGAAGTGCGATGTCACTGCGCTTATCCGAGCCGACAATCTTTGCGACCAGTTCACGCCGATCTTGTAGTCGAACCACGACTTCATCGGCGTCTCGAATCACGTGGTGATTGGTAATGACATAGCCATCTTGAGAAAGAATGAAGCCTGAACCCAGCGACTTTGATTCACCAGGATCCCCACCTTCAGGCCCGCCAGGCGGGGCTTGAGGGGCGCCCGGCATTGGAGGCATTCCAGGGGCACCTTCACCAAAGTAGCGCTTTAAGAGGTCATCAAGCGGCACCCCATCAGGGAGCTCCATCCCAGGAGGTAACGGCGACCCCTGGTCACTGGCGGCGACTTTCTGGGTGGTACTGATATTAACTACCGCGGCATTGTTCTGTTCAACGAGGCCCGTGAAATCGGGTAGTTGGGCATGAAGAACCGGGGACAGCACCATCATGAGTGCCATCAAAAAAACATTCAAACTATGAGCGTGACGCATCAGGAACTCCGAAGAGAAAAAATCAAGGGCAACCCGAGCGCATCACGAACCTCGCTATCGTTCGGATGCGTGACAGGGTCTATTAGACGGTACAACAACCACTGAGCAGGGATATAGGGACTCAACACCGCCTTCACAAGGAGCGAAGGCCGATGGGGCCTTCGAATCGTAGGCGACTTTTGGCAACGGGTTACTTTTCTCTAACACCGTGAACAATCATCGAGACGGTCTTTAAGGGAACCTCCCCCATGACGGTGACCAAATGCCGATCCAATTGGACCGAGTCGACATTAATCGCCCCCATCTTGCGGGCCCCAGAGGCCTTTAGCCCCTCGCCTTGTTCAATGTAGATCGAGACCGCAGAGAAACCATCACTCAAAAGGATGTGTTCCACCGGTAAGGACGATGGTGGCCTCTTAAGGGTTGAATAGGAGACAATCTGAAAACCTGAGGGCACGTCCTTGATCGACCACTTCAAGCCTTTGACCGGCTGACTTTCCCGATGAGAAATCTGGGTGATCGCGGAACGGGCACCCGACGTCGGTTCAAGATCACTCGGATCAATGGCATCTTTGGTGTTGATGGTCGTGAACACCATCTGCTCAACCGACTGGCCGTCTTCATTGAGGACATCAAGCTTGAGCGGTAAACGGGTGTCGGTATCGATCCAGATCAGGCGACTGTAGCGATATTCATCCCGAGGCTCGAGCGCCACCACCTGGGTCAAAGCACCCGCAATATATTCCTGACCGCGAAGATTGATCCGGTAGTAGCGTTCAAGGGTTGCAGGATCTTCTGGAAGACTCACCAAAACGGACTGGCCGGAAGGTTTGGTCTCCACGACCACTTGCTGGCTGTCAGCGGAATATCTCGATACGGTGCCTCCCGTGCGCACCACTTCCCTAATTGGGCTATTCATCGAGATGAGCCGTTCACGTTCTTGGCCATCAAGGACACGATGATAGAGCTTGAAGCTATCCATCTGTTGGTCCTTCACATACGAGACCACCCCCTGATAGCTGCGATTGCTGGCGGCTTGTCGCATGGACTTAAGCCATTCAATCCCCATTATTTCAGGGCGTTGCGTCTCATCAGCATAGACGCCGGCCGTCCATCCAAGGCCTAGAGCCAAAAAAAACGCATCCCATCTCAACTTGCCTTGAATCGCCATCACGTCAGGGGGGGCTCCAATATCAGCGATGCGCAGCGTTACTGACCAGCCTCACGGAGGGCAACATGCCCTGGGCACCGGACAGGTAAGTGGACTCGTTGTGCATGGTCAGATAGTCCCTGAAGTCAGGCTCCATGGAGGCTTTGACCACCGGCGTATCAAGATCCACGCTGGCGAGCATTTCAGAGGCCTTCATCGGCGAATAGACATTGACCGAACGACCAACCAGAACGGCCAGCATGGCAATGGAGGCCGCGAGCGCGAAGGTGGCCGCCTTTTCACGGATCTGATGGCGGATCACCCTCGGTGCCAACACCACGGGCTCACTCTCGAGCGATTGGCTGATCCGGCCCACAAAACCTTGATCCGGAACCAACGTGCCACCCGCCTTAAGGTACTGGCTAACCACACCATATCGATGGAGCTTATGGGCCATATCACGGTCCTCACGGAGCGAACCCAAGGTGTTGAGAGCCCCATTGAGATCGAGCTCTTCATCGAGAAACGCGCTTAATTTTTCAGATTGATCTTCGTTCATAGTCATTAGTCCTAACGTAGCAAGGGTTCAAGTCGCTTGTCTATGGCTTCCCGTGCCCTAAAGATTCGGGATCTCACGGTGCCCACAGGACAAGCCATTACCTGAGCAATCTCATCGTAGCTCAGGCCCTCGAACTCGCGAAGGGTAATTGCCGATCTCAATTCATCGGGAAGATGATCTAACGCATCCTGAATGGCCTGCGCAATTTCATCGGTCAATAACAGACCTTCTGGAGTCTCGTATGACCTAAGACGTGTCCCGGTCTCAAATTGTTCCGCATCTTCGATTTCTATTTCATCATCGGAGGGTCGGCGGCTTCTCATGGAGAGATGATTCTTGGCCGTATTGATCGCGATCCGGTAGAGCCAAGTATAAAAGGCACTCTCCCCGCGAAAGCCAGGCAAGGCTCTATAAGCCTTGATGAACGTCTCTTGAGCGACGTCCATAGCCTCATGGTGATCCTTGATGTAGCGATTGATTAGCTGGGCGATCTTGTATTGATATTTGATGACAAGCGCATCAAATGCCTTCTTATCGCCCCGCTGGACCCGCCGGACCAGCTCCTCATCTAGTTCTTCTCCCATCTCGACGTCATCATCATTGGGCGCCACCGGCTCGATCTTTATCACACCCCAGCGGCCCTTCCAAAGGACCTTTGAAGTAAAGCCTATCATTGTAGTGCGCGATCGCCCTGCTTGGCTAGGATTTCAAAAAGATAAGGTTTTAAGCGGCTTCATCAGCGCATGTTTGATCGCAGGTAACCCCCTGAAGCCTCAGAGGGGAGGCCAAAGTACTCAAGGCTTTATCCCCCCGCTGAAAAGCAACTGAAAAGCCGCCTTAGAGGATGGACTCAGAGGGAACTTAAAGCCCCTCTCTCAACTCCAAGTGGCAGAATTTTAAAGGCAAAAACTGTGACTCCATCGACATGTGGACGTCGTTCTACTGATCGAATCAGTCAACGCGGTAAGCGATTGATTCTAAGATCTACCCAATCAACGTTCTTGGCCAACAAAATATGGTGCGGCATGATGAAACATAAAAAACAGATAGGGATGGCGTTGATTGGCTTCGTTTTATTGATGCCGCTCTCCAACATGTTGGGGCTAACCAGTAAAAACGATCCCATTCCGTTTTCTGAAGGGACCTCCCCAAGCTTCAAGGCAGCCTCCAACATTCTCCAGCACAAATGCGTGGATTGCCATTCCCCCGGGATGACTCGCTTCCCCTTTTATGCCAAGTTGCCGATCGCTGATAAGCTGATGGAAAAGGACATCAAAACCGCCTCAGCGAGACTCGAAATAACCAAGTCGATGTACAGCGGGGAAACCAAGTTCACCCCCTTAATGCTTGCTCGACTTGAGGGCGTCCTTCGAAACGACTCGATGCCACCCAACCTTTATCTATCGATGCATTGGACAGGCCGACTCGACCAGAAAGAAAAAGCGGTGATGCTGTCTTGGATTGCCGAAGAAAGAGAACATCACGCTTGGAGCCACGATACCGCACCGACCCTTAAAGGGGAACCGATCCAGCCCCTCCCGCTCACGGTCTCCTTGAACCAGAATAAAGTCCTTCTCGGAAAGCGCCTCTTTTTTGATCGGAGACTCTCGGGCGATCAAACCATGAACTGTGCTTCCTGCCATGATTTGACGAAGGGGGGAACCGATCAGGCGCGCGTCTCGACCGGCATTCGAGGGCAGCAAGGACCGATCAATTCTCCCACCGTATTCAATGCCTCTTATAACCTCGCTCAGTTTTGGGATGGCCGCGCCAACAACTTGGCGGAACAGGCCGCAGGCCCAGTGGCTAATCCCGGCGAAATGGGCGCGGATTGGAACCATGTCCTTGAAGCATTGAAACTCGATGAGAACTACCAAAAGGATTTTTCAGCGCTTTATCCCGATCAGGGCATCACCCTACCCACCGTCACCCAAGCGATTGCCACGTATGAGGAGTCTCTCATCACAGGAGGATCAAAGTTCGACGAGTACCTAAGAGG
Source organism: Gammaproteobacteria bacterium (assembly GCA_009922685.1). Classification (GTDB taxonomy): domain Bacteria; phylum Pseudomonadota; class Gammaproteobacteria; order Methylococcales; family Methylococcaceae; genus UBA6136. The sequence goes on from RFVA01000041.1 coordinate 8,602, forward strand.
CAACAGTAAGGTTCTGTCGCCCGAAGAGAGAAATGGCTATTACCTCTTTAAGATGGACTGCGCATCATGTCACTTCGGACCGACACTGGGGGGAATGTCTTATGAGAAGCTTGGAACCAGTCAAGATTATTTCGCCAAAAGAGGATCCCCGCTGACTGAAGTGGACAATGGCCGCTTTAATGTGACCCACAACGAAGCCGATCGACATGTCTTTAAAGTGCCCAACCTTCGCAATGTAGAAGTCACGCAGCCTTACTTTCATGATGGATCAGCCGCCACATTGGAGGAAGCCGTCAAAACCATGGCCACCGTTCAGGTCGGCAAAGCGCTCAGCCAAAGCGAAGTGGCTGACATTGTGGCTTTCTTGAAAACACTGACCGGAAAATATCACGGGGTTCCGCTTCAAAGCCTCAAAGAAGAAAATCTTTAAGCACTTCCCTTTATCAAAAAAGAGGGTCACAAGAATCGTGGGAGAAAGCCCTATAAACGGCTGATCCCACGAACCCTTTTAACGGGGAGGATGTAAAACGTGGTGTTTGGCGTGTCAAAGCCATTGATGGGAAGATCAAACAGTCTGATCGAGGCGGGCATAGAGAGCGTGTTCTCTTTTGTGGGCATGATTTCTTTGATAACTACCCACGCTGGTCACCCGAAGTCATTGAACTCAAGAGGGATGCTGAAGGGCCACTGAAGGTCGGCAGCCAAATGCATCAAACCAGAACAGACCATGGTCGTCGAACCCAATCGACCTTCGTCGTCACACAGTTCGAGGAAAATCAGTGCCTTGCGTTTGAAGACGTCGGAAAGAACTACCGCTGTTTTTATTATTTTGAAAGACCGACGAATTCACCTAATGCTACTCACCTCACGTTTATTAATGAGTTTCCGGTGCTAGATATTTTCTTAAGGCCATTTGAAAGAATGGTCAGGACGGCAGCTTAAGAAGGGGCTGACAACAATACGAAAAACATCAAAGCGCTCACCGAGCACCCTCACCGACCAAAAGCGGTGAGACCCCCAAGATTAAAGTGAATTCAAGGATCAGGGGATACGATGACCCTGAACCACATCCCAGGTATCGCCTTCACAGGCGATAAAACAGTCCAAAGTAGCCCCTAATTGCGCCATCACATCGAAGGCCTCAGCAAGCTTTATGTCAAGATCATGATCGCTATGATCAGGGTCATGATGAAATAAGAATAGCTTTTTGGCCCGTGCCTTATGCGCTAGAGCGACCACCTGCGCCACACTCGAATGACCCCAGCTCACCTTATGGCTGTACTCATGATCGAAATAGGTTGCATCATGAATAAGAAAGTCTACGTCCTTAAGAAACTCAGCAAGCCTCTCAATAAAATCATCATCGATATCGATATTACCTAATTCATTATCGGTGATATAGGCGAGCGATGCACCGGCATGATCGATACGGTAGCCCAGACAATACCCAGGATGCTTCAGATGGAACGCTCTTACGGAAACGCCCTCGAAATAGTGTTGGCCTTCAAGCATGTCCCCATATTGAACATCCGACCCAAAGGCATCAACCGTAATGGGGAAGTAGGTACCATCCATTTGGCCGTCCAAGAGGTCACGAAATGACCGATTGTCCTGCGGGGGGCCCATCAAAGTAATACGATTACCTGGAATATAGATCGGCGTAAAGAAAGGCAAGCAGTTGAGGTGATCCCAGTGTGGATGAGAGATGAAAATGTATCCATCGAATTTCCCACCCGCCTTCTTCATGAGATATTTGGAATACTTCTTAAGTCCGGTCCCTGCATCAAAAATGAAATGACGATCAGCGCCAATATCAACAGCGACACAGGAGGTATTGCCACCATATTTCAAGGCGCCCTCACCAGACACTGGAAGTGTCCCTCTGGCGCCCCAAAAAGTGGCTTCGAATCTTTCGACTACGGCTTCGACTTTGGTCATATCCTTCGATGTATTAGGTTTTTGAATCATCTCATCAGCCCCTCGGGAGCACCATCGGCCCGATTCTCAATGGAGCTGCTTTGTTGATGATGACAGCAGCGATCTTTTTCTCGGCGTTAGATCATCCCATCTCCTTGAAGATTTCAAACCCCAAAAATCCTGGGAGATCACCATCCAGGAATAAATGTCACCCCTCGGGGCCCTATCTTTCTGGCGCACTTCTGACTCATGATCAAGGAACTCGATATCAACAGAAGCTCACAAGTCTCATCAAGCAGCGTCTGTCGTCATGGATCAAGGGCTTCAAGCACTCCGTTCCGCTCAGCAACACCCATGATGCTCTTGGCTGATCCTTATGCCTGGATCTCTCTTTAAAAATCCTCGTATCGCCAAACGGTCAGTGATTAATCTCACAACAATCTGTAGCAACTGCTTTTAATATGTCTTCATAACTCTTCATATCATCAACAGCTGGATCGGCGATCGAATAGACGGGCTGCGGAACGCTTTGACCTTTCAAGGTGAATTCCCCGGCACGAATAAAATTCCAGCTTTCCTCGCAAGCCTCTCGGACGGCCCCGGTCAACGCAATGCCTTTTCCAATTTCACGGGTCAGGCTTTCTAATCGGGCGGCAAGGTTGACAATATCGCCCAGTACCGTGTAATCCATCTTGATGGATGAACCAATATTACCTTCGATCACGAGCCCTTTACTGATCCCAAAACCACAATAAAGGAATTTCTGCAGCCTACAGTCGCCTGCTGATTCTCGGAGCTCTTGGATACTTCTGAGTGTTTCAACACACGCCCTTACCGCATCATCGGCACGATTAGGTGGAAAATGAGCAACCACACAATCACCCACATATTTGGTCACCTGCCCACCATTTTTCGCGATATTTTTCGATGCAATATCAAGATAGAGATTCACCAGTGCAGCCACCTCTTCGACAGGATAAAGGCCAGAAAGATATGAAAAGGCAACAATATCGCCAAACAGGATGACTTGCTCTGTCTTCATGACGGGAACGGTCAGAGGATTCACCCCCTCAGTCATAAACTGGAGCACGGCAGGCTGGGTATAGCGCTCGATAATCCGGTGAGAATCCGTAATATTCTCCAGCATGATTCTTATCGCCTGCATCAGCATGTCACTCATGCCATCCAAACGAACCGTATTCATCGACCAGTCACCAAAAAGACGCTTTGTCACCCCATTCTCAGCCTTGAGAATGAGAAGACCCTCGTGTCTTGGATCTTGCTTGATGCGGTCCATCACGCTGATCACGTCCTCTTCATTACCCTCAAGAATCTGAAAAAAGAATTCGTTGGCCGACAAGAGGACCCCGGTCACGGCCACTTTTGCGTTATTAACCCGCGACTTTCTTCCTATTTCCTCGACCTCCTCATCACTTAATTTGCGAGTCGTGGTACTGATGTACATGATACGTTTCATTCCAACCCTCTCCTCATATTGACAGGAGACCTCCCTGCCGATGTTATGTAGACCACTTCAAGAGCGACTACTTTTTTTATCTGCATCCCCATGTTTGACCTTAATCCTCTAAATTGCAAGACCCCTTGAAGGCAGGCCCTCTAGACGAGTGAACGGGCCCTGTTTGAGGCCTCCAAAGTCCACTAAAGACCCAAGCAGGTCACGTGAGATGTGTGAGTGAGGATATCTCCCCTCAGGAAGATTTTAGGGGAGACTCCTTGGGGGGTGTTTTTACTTTTTTGGGGGCGATACGCTCTTCTATTTGCCGCTTAATCGCCTGCGCCATCAGACTCGATCCTGCTGAAAGCGCCTGGAAATCCTCTTTGCCGAGGACGGTTATTTCACAGGGCGTCAGACAACGAACGGTCGCATTTCTTTTAGCGTTCGTCACCAAGGCCATCTCACCAAAGAAATCGCCCGCCCCCAATTCGCCAATTTTTTTACCGCCTTTAATGATCGCTACCTGCCCTGATTGAATAATATAGGCGGTATCACCCTGCTCACCCTGCCGGATCACCTCATCGCCCACTTCATAGTGCTGCTTCTGGAGCTTGGTCGTCACCTCCGGGGCTAAGACAGCAATGTCCGCCCTAAAGGGCACATCGAGGGTCCAATCAATCAAAATGCGAAGATTGCGCTCAAGGCCCGGCATCGTCGCAAGGTTGGTCATCCGGGATAAGAACCAGGCCGGTAAGCCACTCAGAACCCAGCCATAGGTTTTGGCTAGGGAGTGCCGCCCCATATTGAACGCGAGAACCAGGCGTTTTTTGAATGCAAAGGATTGAGATTCATAGCCCTGGGACAAGGCCCACGCATTTTGGCCAACCGCTTTCCCAAGGTCCATCCAATCTGAGGTGGTCAAGTAGCGCGGTCTTTGCCCCTCCCCTTGTCTCTGTTCAAGAGGAGCGACGGCCGCCCAGATATTGTCCCAGCCCTCGAGCCTCAGGTCGGAGCTCGTCTCAGGCGGCCAACTCAATAAGCCGCCATCAATTAAGATTTTCGGCATCATAAAACAGCTGTTGACGACCAAACCAACCGGCTGCCTGGCTCCGTTGGTAAAGACCACATTATCTTGAGTAATCGCACTGACTTCGAGATCCGGAAACAACTGAACACCCGCATCGATCAATCTCCGATCACGGCGGCCTTTAATCTCCGCCTCGAAATCGCTGAAGGGCACCTTGATGTCCTCATATAAATGCACATTCCAGCCATGATCCCGTAACACGCTGTAAGAGGGCTTCGCGGTTTCAAGCATCTGGGTGATTTCTTCTGCAGAGGCACAAGCTCTTTGCCCAGAACCGATGACGGCAAAGGTCAACAGACGATCACGCTTTTGAGGGCTCGTCTCAAGCTCCGCCGCTTCAACCCGATCCATAATTTGTTTTCGAATGTATAAGGCATCGCCTACCGAGTTGATGGGACACGCATGGGCCATCAATCCTGGGTAGCGGTTGAGATTGGGAACAAGGAATAAAGCGAGAATGAGTTGATCATAGGGAATCGACAGTAGCCTCTCGTCCTGGCTGTTGACGTTGACAACCTTCTCCGTCGTTTTGATGTCAAGGACATCTCCCAAGATCACTTTGGTATTAGGAACAATTCGCCGAATGGGGTTCACGGCATTGCCCGGCTGCATCGTGCCACCAATCACTTCAGGCAGCAGAGGATAGAACAAGACGTTGGGTTGATCGTGAATCAAGGTCAAGTTGACATGCGTGTATTGACCAATGAGTCGTTCTATTTTCATGGCGGCGTGAATAGCGGCCACGGTGCCACCCACGATCACAATGTTGGCTGTTTTATCGTTAGCTTCTGGCATGGAGAAATGTCCCGCACCGTTGAATAAAAAAGAAAGCATAACGCCGTAAAAGAGCGCATGCGCCATCCAGCTCTCGGGGAGTAGAGCGGCAAATAACAAAAAGGAAAAGAGAAAAAAGAGCGACAGTGGTCGCAGTAAGATGCCCGCAATAATCAATATTCCAGAAGTGAATTCCACAAGGGTCATCAAAAGGGTCGTGGTTTCCGGCGACATCCCCAAGAGATGAATCTCATGAATCGTGAGAATGGCAATCGCAAGATTAGGCTGGAAGACCTTGAAAACGACGGCCAAGTAGAAAATATTGACGCCCGTCAGCACCCTCATCAAGGCCTGTGCGCGCTGCCTCGGAATCTTGGCTAAAGCCGACTGGATATCGATAAAAGCGGGGTGACTGGGTAGGGGTAAAAAGTAGCTCCCAGGCCCTTGAAACAGAAGATACAGCCCGACACCGACGAGCGCTCCTCCATAAGCATAAATGGATGACTGGAACAGAATCGTCCCGATGAGGGTCAGCAATAAGAGACCGATGGCACAGATACGAACATAGATCCCGAACAAAAAACCAAGCCCGACAACCAATTCAAACCATCTCAGTGCCATCACACCCAAAGGAATGGAGGCCAATTCCAAATCAGGCGCAAACAGCGTCGGGGAAGCTAAACGCTCGACACCATAGCGGGGCTCAAGTCCAAAGGCCGAGGAAATGAGCACCCAAGCAAGGCAGAACCTCAAGGCTGGGGCCACCAAGTCCCCATAAGAGCCCAATCGGGCCTGGAGATCAGGAAACAACTCCCTGGCGCCGGTAAATCCTAAGCGAATCCAGCCAATCGTGAAGATCACGAACCCCATGATCATGGCGCCATTCAGAAACGACCATTGGCTCCAAAGACTGGGCGTCGGCTTGGCTCCCCATTCCTCAATTTGTTCTGGGGTCAAAATCCAACGTTCATGGGCGAGTAGGTCGCCAGCCGGGCAGAGAAGACCTAAGAGACCCAGCAGCGAAAGCATTCCAAGGAATCTCAGTCTCCCCCACTGGGAAGGGGATAAGTCCTTGAGCGATAGACTCAATGTCGTCATGGTCAGCATGGGGGCTCGTTGTTGTAATTATTTTGGGAAACCGCGTTGGCTAACGTCTGATCGATTTTATGTCCACAATCTTTTCATTTCATCCGAAGAAATCATCAGGGGATCACGCCTGATTCACTCTGATGGCATCGTTGCGCCCACCCTATCCCTCGCTCTTAAAGATCCACATCCTCTGAAGCAAAGGTGCACCTTAATAACTCTTTTCACCGAAGGCTCATGGGGATCTTAATCTCTTGGCTATCCATAAGACCCATAAAGCCCCTTTAGGACTTCATTTTGTAGACAAAATTCAGCCACGCCTCGCACAAAAAAAACCTCCTCAAATTTAAGAGCAAAAAGGATATCCAAAGGAGGACAGAGACCCCCAGCATAAGGCTCCGCATGAGGTTGTCATAGGTTACATTTCCTCGCCATAAGATGTCACCCTCCTCTCGCAACAGCACCCTCACCGATCGTCAGTAACGATCCTCAAAATGCGAAGACCTTAGCCCTTTGATTCAAAAAAGCCATTGATGCTCATTTTTATGGTGATCTGGTCCTTTTGGTCGTAGGATTAAGTCTCAGCTGTGAGCTTTTGGAAAACCGCTCCGCTGTAACCCGTCAATGAAAAGAATGATTCCCTTCTTGCTATCAAAAGGTTGAAATGGGCGATGCCGACCTGCTTTGATGTTCTGGTGATCGGTAGCGGCGCCGCAGGCCTCAGCCTCGCGCTTCGACTCGCTGATCGGGTCCAAGTAGCGGTGATTTCAAAGACCGCCCTCCTGGAATCCAACACCCTCTATGCTCAGGGGGGAATTTCGGCCGTCCTTGACGCCGAGGACTCGATCGAATCCCACATCCAAGATACCCTTGATGCTGGCGCTGGGCTTTGCGATCCCGATACCGTCAGGCTCGTTGTCTCGCAAGGCAAAGCCTGTATCGATTGGCTGTTAGATCAGGGGGTCCCTTTCACCGAAGTGGAATCGGGGCGTGGCGATCATCAACTGCACCTGACGCGCGAAGGCGGTCATACCCACCGGCGGGTCGTTCATGCCGCCGATGCCACAGGTCGCGCCATTGAGACGTCTCTGGAACAGCATGCCCGACAGCATCCCAACATCCATCTTTTTGAGTACCACAATGCCATCGACCTGATTACAGGACCCAAACTCGGCCTCTTGGAGCGCGGCGTCCTCGGGGCCTATGTGCTCGATGGCACATCCCATCAGGTAGTGACGATGAGGGCCCGGTTTGTTGTCATCGCCTCAGGCGGGGCCAGCAAGGTCTATCTTTACACCAGTAATCCCGATATCGCGACGGGTGATGGTATCGCCATGGCCTGGCGGGCTGGCGCCAGTGTCGCCAACCTTGAGTTCATCCAGTTTCACCCGACCTGTCTCTACCATCCTCATGCCCGCTCCTTTCTAATCTCAGAAGCGATCAGAGGCGAAGGAGGCCGTCTCCTGCTGCCGGATGGAACCTCCTTTATGACACGATTCGACCCGAGGGGAGAGCTCGCTCCCCGAGATATTGTGGCTCGCGCCATCGATCATGAGATGAAACGGCTGGGGGCAGATTGCGTTTTTCTTGATATCTCTCACCGTCCAGCGGCCTTCATCAAGCAACATTTCCCGAACATTTATGCCCGTTGCCTGGAGCTCGGTATCGATATCACCCGAGCACCGATTCCGGTGGTCCCTGCAGCCCACTATACCTGCGGCGGCATTAGGACGGACCTTCATGCCTGTACCGATGTCCCTGGACTGCTTGCCATTGGCGAAGCGGCCTCGACCGGTCTCCATGGCGCTAACCGGATGGCCAGCAACTCACTCCTTGAATGCCTGGTCTTTGCAAAGCGGGCGGCAGAACATATTCTGCAGACCCTCGACCAGCGACCGATTCCGCCAGAACTTCCCGAGTGGGATGAAACGAAAGTGACCGATTCGGATGAATCGGTCGTTGTCGCCCATAACTGGGATGAAATTCGTCGCTTCATGTGGGATTACGTGGGCATCGTCCGGACCGACAAGCGGCTTCAAAGAGCACTGCGGCGAGCGGAGCTTCTGAAGCAGGAAATTGCCGACTATTACGGTAATTTTAGGGTCACCAATGACCTCTTAGAGCTTCGTAATCTGGTGATCGTCGCTGAATTAATCATTCGTTGCGCCCTCCTCCGAAAGGAGAGCCGAGGCCTCCACTTCACCCTCGATCACCCACAACCGGATCAGACCCAGCCTCCCCGCAACAGCGTTCTCCACCCGCGCGTCAACGAACGCTGAGGCGACGTCTTTGAAAGCGATGGCCATTGAAGCACCTGGGCGTTCGTTTCGCTTAGTGCCGATAGAACAGACACCGCCCGCGCTAACGCCTGGAGACGTCCTCATCCGGGTGGCTGCCGCTGGAATCAATCGCGCCGATTTGATGCAATGCCGGGGCATTTATCCGCCCCCTCCAGGCGCTTCAGAGCTCCCAGGTCTCGAGCTCTCGGGAACCGTCATGGCCGCTTCGGGGGATACCGCGAACTTAAAGCCGGGTGATCGCGTGTGTGCTCTCGTCGAAGGGGGCGCCTACGCCGAGATCGCCAAGGCCAGGGCAAGCCGCTGTTTCCTGATTCCAGATCACTTAAGCTTCATCGAAGCAGCCAGCCTTCCAGAAGCCTTATTCACCCTCCGGTCTAACCTCATTGAAAGAGGACGGCTCGCGAGGGGTGAAACCGTCCTCATTCATGGCGGCACCAGTGGAATCGGTCACTTGGCACTCCAGATCGCGAGGGCTCTCGGGGCAAGAGTCCTTGCAACCGTGGGGACAGAGTCAAAAGCAAAGGTCGCCGAAAGTCTCGGCGCGAGTGCCATCCAGTATCGAAACCAGCCCTTGAGGGATCAAGTCTTAGCCCTGACAGAAGGTCGAGGGGTTGATCTGATTCTCGATATCATCGGCGCCAGCTACCTTAAAGCACACCTTGACCTTTTGAAGCCAAAGGGTCGGCTGGTGATCATTGGCCTTCAAGGCGGCGCTCAAAGCCATATGGATCTTTTGCCCATTCTTCAAAAGCGTCTGACCATCACCGGCTCTACCCTCAGGGACCAATCACCTCAAGAAAAGGACGCCCTTTCTGAGGCCATCCAGGCCTCCCTGTGGCCCTTGGTCGTTCATGGCACCTTAAGGCCCATGATCGACAGCACGCACCCCTTAGACCAAGCCAATGAAGCCTTGTCCTCATTCAGTCAGGGACTTCACAGCGGTAAAATGGTCCTCACCATGCGACATCCCCCTTTATGAAGGCACACCCTCCTTTTCTCTTCTGGCTCACGCTCCTCCTTCTGGTAGAGCCTTTAGACAGTCGCGCGGATCTTTCAAAAGGGCTTCAGGCCGCCTCGGAGCAGCGCTGGGAAGAGGCCTACAAAGAGTTTAAAGGACCCGCAGCAACCGGTAATTCGAACGCACAGGTCAACCTTGGAAACCTTTATCTCAAGGGGCTCGGGGTCGCGCAGAGTGATGCGAGGGCCTTTGACTGGTTTGAGAAGGCCGCGCTTCAGGGAAACCCCTTAGGGGAAAGCAAGCTGGCTATCCTCTATTTTTATGGCCTCGGGGTGCCGAGCGACCACCGAAAGGCCGCGGAATGGTTTCTGAAAGCCGCGGACCAGGGCGATGCGGGCGCCGCCCGCATCCTTGCAGACCTCTACAGCAATGGTGATGGGGTTGAAAAGCGTCCGGACGAGGCTTACCTTTGGGCTTCTGTGGCCGCCGATCTCGGCCACCCCGGGGGGGAAGCCCTCCGCAGCGAACTGGCCAGCGCCCTCTCACCCGCCGACCTCAATGCCGCACTGACCCGCCTCAATCGATGGCGGGAGCAGCAGGATCGCCGGCTTGAAGCGGCCGCCCCTCAGGTTCAGGCGGGCTCCAAGGAGCACTTAGAACAGGCTCTAAAGTCCACCCTCAAACCCCACAGCCAACCGCCCATCAAGGCGTCACCTCAAGCAAAAACCAAGACCCATCCCGGAAAAAAGCCTCAAACAAAGGCTGAAGCCACGACCAAGAAAAAAACAAAAAAAAGATGAAGCTCAGGCCGTGAAGTGACAAACGTAATCAAGAAGATCCAGCGTTTCAATCTCAAAACGGCTATGACCGGGCACTTCAAACGAGTCACCCGCCATATAGTCCTGCCAATCAGTTTCGCCTTCGAGGCGAACCCTACAATGACCCCCGAGGATCTCCATCACCTCGGGTGACGCGGTATTGAAAGTTAATAGGGAGGGAAAGATGACGCCGATGGTCTTTCGGCTACCATCCTCAAACAGCACCGTGTGGCTGATGCATTTTCCATCAAAGTAAACATTGCTTTTCTTGATGACGCTAACCTTGTCAAATTGACTCACTGTAGGATTCCTTAAGAGTGTCGATAAAAATAGGGCGAAAGGACTTGGCGTGATTCAGATGAGGACGATGAGGACCCCTAAAAGGACCAGTCCCCCAAGAATCCGATAAGGCCAAGTCAGTTCATCAAAAGCCAGACGAACTTCGGTGATGCGGATCAAGGTCCAGACCCGAACCTTCGGCCAGGCCTTGGTCTTCAAAAATCTGAAGGCCATCCTGCCAAGAATGAAGATGAGGAAAATCTTAAGCGGCGTCAGCCCAAGGGCTGTCGCTACCTCGGAATAGCGATCCGCTTCATGGGGAAAATGGTTCTTGAGCCAGCTGGCCAATTGATCCTCGAGGAGTTCCTCAGGTGCCTCAACGAGAATCAGCCAGATTTTTTCAAGCACCTCGAACAGGAACTCGAAAATGTGGATCCCAAGCTCCAGAAAGACCTCCCAGAGCACCACCAAAAGCGAAAGGCCACCCCCAAAATAGATCAGCGGCTTCCAGCTGGGCTGAATGTCCTCGGGCAATTCGGGGCCTTGATTGACCTTCGGCGGTTCCGGGGTAAGTTCGGCGTTACTCATGCGTTCTAGGACTGCTTCAAGGTTTAAAATCGAGAAAGGTTAGCGGTCAACGTGGGCACAGACAAGCTCAAGCAAAAACCACCCTCCAAAAGGGTTACTCAGTGGACCACAGGGGCCGGCAAAAATTCCTTTTTGCTTCACGCTTGATTCCGGGTGTTTTGAGCGCTTTGAAATGGTTCTATATGATATAGTTCGCGGGCGAAATTGGCCCAATAAAGCCATCGCGGAGAATCCTTCCCGTTGTTTCTTTTAGACCATCGGGAATACGATCAAATAATAGAGGCACCCCAGAAAGCCCCGAAAAAAACCATCGAGAGCCTCATGGAAATCAAAGAGTGGCTGCAGGTCTGGCAGTTTGAACACAATCCCTTTGTCATCTTCGACGCCGACAGGGATCCTTATCTTCAGACGTCCATGGTGGAGAACACCTCCCTTCGGTCCGTTCTACTCCATATCGACAAGCCCACCCCCTATGTGATTTTTGCGATCAGGGGTGCCGGCAAATCATCGATGCGCATCGATACCGAGCGCTACCTCAATGATTATCGGGATCAGGTTCTCATCATTTCCTATGTGGAGTTCAATGAGCTCCTCGCCGAAGTCGCTAGGCCGAGGACCCTTCCTCTCGAATATGCCTCTGACAAATCGGCCCTGACGCGTTTTCTCAAGGGGAGGAAAGAGATCCCCTTGGCGCGCGAACCTAAAATGACCCTCGATGATCATCTCGATTACATCCTAAAGCTTGGCATCGAGGAGCTCTATCGCACGATTGTTAACACGCCGCGCGAGGATCTTCTGAAGGATAACCGCGAGATTGCCGAAAAGTTTTTGCTGTTAACGGCGCTTTATTACACGCCGAACGATCTCTCCAGCAAAATCGCTACCCTTCGCCGGGTGATTGAGATCACCGGCTACGAGCGGAAGCTTCCTTTCTTCCTGAAAAAACAGGCCAAGTTCATCGCTGGCGAAATTTATCGTCAAATCCGGGGCGTCCCGGTCTCTCTCGAGGGGATGGTCAAGACCATTCAAGAAATCGGCATCGGTCTCTTTGAGTTCCATGGCATCCCAAGAAATACCGAGAACCGCTTTACGCTGTTCAAAAGCTTTATGGAGCTGGTCCGTTATTTCGGCTTGGCGGGCGTCTATCTTCTGGTGGATCGGGTCGATGAGCCGACCAGCATCAAAGGGGACCCTGAAAAAATGCGCGAACTGGTCACCCCGATCCTTGACGATCAGCTGTTCCAGATCGACCATCTCGGGATTATCCTGTTCCTGCCGTATGAGCTTCATGACCTCAAGAAGTACTACCGCAGCGATCGCATTAAAACGATTTCATCCATCAACTGGTCGCCGGACAACATGATCCGTCTGATTGAGAAACGGATGAACGTTGGCCGAAAGCCCGGCAGCCCCCCTATTCATCTCGCCGAAATCTTTGAGGACGAGGGTGAAAGCAAAGCGAACTTCATCGTCCGTCAGCTGACCCCTCGAAACGCCTTTCGCCTCCTCAGCATCATTCTTGAAGAGCACTGCCAGACCGTGATCTACGGCGTCAA
>RFVA01000042.1 GCA_009922685.1 Gammaproteobacteria bacterium
ATCAACGACTGAATGACCGCCGCTCGTTTACCGGCGCGCTCTGATCCTGCGAAGAGCCAGTTCTTTTTGTCGATGGCCACGGCACAAATCGTCTGCTCCACCGGCGGCCGCCTTGATGCGGTGAACCCCCTCAGCCGTTATCTAAAGTTGAACTTGATTGTAAACCGTCCTGGTTGTCCACTTACAGGGGTGAACGTCTGACTTCCTTTCACGCCCGCGAAGATTCCCGTACCGCCAATGATTGCGCGATCACCTTGGGTCATGGGCAATTTCGTTGTAGATGAATAAGTCATGATTTGGGTCATGGAAATCGTTCCACCCGGCAGGGTGTATTGGATCGATATGTCGCGAGTGTCTGTTCCCCCTGCTTGATCGACGTCAACCATAATATGGCGGTTAACATAGGAGCCAACTTTCACGCCCGTTTTAGGATCTAAAACGTCCCCCATGTTGACAGTGATGTCGCCCATATCCGGACCTGTTTTACCTAGGTCCAGTGTTTGACTCCTTGTCAGCTGAGAGATGAAGGTAAGGTTTCTTGGTTTTGCGTAAGCGATCTGTGATCCAGCTAACAAGACGAGGGAAGCAATGATGATATTTCGCATGGGGCACCGTGTAGATAAATTTCAAGAAGAGATCAGTTAATAAATCAGGGGGCGTTTAACGCTCCATGCACAACCGTGTGTTGATGAATGAAGTTCTTTGGCTTTGCCCCAAAAAATTAAACGAAAAGTGTGGACACTAAAAACCTATAAAAAGTTTCAATCAATCCACATTTTCGTCGCCATCCCCTATGGGTCAACAACTTAGAGCTGGTGAACGACCGGGTAGGAGGACGAGATGTTGGACGGTGTGCATAAGGCCGAAACCTTCAAAGAGTCGGCGGCGCTTGCAGCCAGAACAGCCGGGTGAGCAGAATGGCCAGAACGGCCTCACTAGCGGCAATTCTCATCGGGGACAAGGGGTCCCGCCTAAATTTCAAAAGGGACGCATCGACTATTCCTTTTGTGAATCAAGGGCAGGGCATGTGTCGGGATGAGTCGGGACATTTCTACGACTTTCTGTACTGATCGCAGCCCAGTCTACTTTCGTTTTCGATATTCCCACGGAGGTATCGGGTCACGATCGGCCCAAAGACCCAAACGGGCAGCAGCGGCTTTGTTCTGGGCAGACCAATAGGCCGAATCGCGGCAATATTTTGGGTATTCCCAAGCAAAACCTGAACGGACCATCTCAAGGTTGATTGATCGGCCATTAAGAATGAGATCACCGATTTCTCGACCATATCGGTCAGTGTCAGTCACGTTGATAGAAAGGTCTTTGCTATAAATCAGCTCAGACAGTTTTTGCTTTGCCCGCTGACCAAAAGGCATCGACTTTTCGGGCGCATCGATACAATACAAACGGATTTTATGAAGCTTCATATAGGGATCCAGAAGCTCGATGGTATCGCCATCAATGACGCCGACCACCTGACCCTCAAGGCCAAAAGTCACCGTTGAGAGGATCGCCATGACGATCCCCCCAAGGAAGAGAATCCCAAGGCGATGAGAGGCTTCATTGATCATAATGAATTTGCTGTAGTTGAGCGCACTATATTTCGCCGATTCTCGATCTATCAGGAACATGATACGAATGCGGAGCCCTGAGGCTAAATGCGCCAAATTCATGATCACTTAAAAACCGAGTGAGACGGAATGGATTGTCTTGGCGTATCGATGAGTCGAGTTCTGAGGCGTTAAAGATGAAGAGCCTAAATTTCATCTAAAATCAGGCTCGCGGGAGTAAATCTGTCTCAGATGCCTCCGAGGGGGAGGGTCTTCGCGCCGTTTCAAAAGTCTTAGCAAATGCAAGGAGTGCCAGAAATGAAAAAAATGATGCTTCTGATGCTTCTGTGGGGATTCACGGGGCTCACATTGGCCGCCACCTGGGATGCGAGGACAACCCGAACCAACACGGCCGTAACCGATAGCGATATCCAGCAGGCCCTTTCTTCAGGAATCAGTCCGGCCTTCACAGAGGCCTTTCCAATGAAGGACTTTGGCATTCATGTTCTGGTTGATAGGCATATCTCCGATCGCTTTAACGGGGAGGCGATCTACCTCTCTTTGGGGCTGTGTTCGCGCCTTCCCAATGGCGACTATCGACTGTCGGGTGGAAGTTATACGGATCTCCTCTTTCTACCTCCAAATACGTCGCCGGACATCCAACGACAGGAAGTCGTCAAAATGCTGAAGGTTATGGTGACTGGCTTTTCAAGTGGCATGGTCCAGAACAAAAGTCGTTTCGTCAACACGCCTACCCAGACTCAGCGTCAGATCAATCCGTTGCGATGAAGGCAGAGCAACTCATGGTCGATCATTCGCGGAGGTCGGAGGGACGGCACTTGGTCGCCTTCCTAATGCTGCTCTTTCTGGGGCCTATCGCAATGGCGGTGGAGGCCCCCATCCCCGTCGCTTCCTCGGGAGCCACATCATCGCCCGTGGTATTGGCTGATCTTCCTACCCTATCCCGAAACACGCAGGAAGTTCTCAGGCGGGTCAGCACCCATCTTTTGGAGGCCCAATTACTCCTTGCGGATCGAGAAATATCCCACCTGCAAGAATCGATCACGCCTAAAGTCACTCCAGCTCCGGTAGCACAGCGCTTCAGTGAAGCGGATCTTGCGCAATTAATGGATATGGATGCGGAGCTCTCATCGCACTCCCTTCAACTCGATCAATTCATTGAGAAGTATCAGGCAGCCACTCGAAAGTTTGATGCTGATAGCCTTGAGATCGAAGCCGAACTGGCTCGGTGGAGGATGGTGGAGGGCCTTGCCAAACCCCGGTTAGTTCCTGAGGAAGTCCTTACTCTCATTACGGATGCAGCGCATTCGCTTTCAGAGGTGGCGCAGCGGATCGATCCCCTCAGAAATAGCGTTTTAATTGCGCTCACAAAGGCTATCGAATCACGTTCGGTTTTAGATCATCTTTCTGCCGAAATAGCATCCCGGAGACAAGCCATCGGACGCGAACTTTTAGAGGAGGATCGCGAGCCACTTTGGGCACTCTCAGGACCTAATGAGACCCGATTTCAGAATGCGGCAAAGGCTTTGAGGACTTGGACCCACGCCATCCGCCAACATCTTTTAGTCCATTCTCTTGAACTCGTTTTTATTGCCGCAGCCTTGGGCGCATTGAGCTGGTTTCTCGGCCAAGAGGGCGCCAGATTGCTTTCGGAGGAGGTTCCCTTTTCCAGTATCGCGCGTGGTGCCATAGAGATCTCGGGCAAGCGTATCTGGTTGGTTCTTTTAACCGTGCTGCTCGGCTTCAATCTGGGCCCCAAGGGCCCGATTGCCTTTTACGATGGGGTTTGGCTTCTGATTATGGCGCCGGTGACACTATTGGCTCATAGTCTGGTCGGACCCTTCCGGCTGCTGACGATCTATGCATTGGCGTTTGCGCTGATTCCCTTTCCATTCAGGACAATTCTTGAACCCATGCCCTGGGTCGATCGCTGGTTTTTGAACCTTCAGGCGGCCCTTGTGGCATCAGCCCTTCTGTTCGACCTTTTTAAAAGACGCAAAGTCTGGTCATTGAGGTTTCCTAAACCGCTGGTCTCGTCTCTCGTGCTGGGGCTTGCTGCGCTCTTGTTGATTGGGATATCAGCGAACATGATTGGCCGAACGGGCTTAGCCAAGGAAGTCGTAGACGGTGTGATTGCCTCCTTGGGTTTTCTTCTGGTCTATACCGTTGCGATGGATGTGTCTTTTCTTTATGTTGCGGGCTTAATTCGTTCACCCGCCGGTAAGCTGCTTCGAACCGCGTCTTCGGATCCTCGCCTCCTTCTTTATGGCGCCCATCGGGTACTCCTCACCCTTGCCGTGCTGATGGTGATCTGGGGTTCGCTGAATGCATTCAGGCTCGATGCGTCGGCGAAATCAGTGTTGGAGGGCGTCTGGGGAACAGAACTGCATGTGGGGCGAATCGACATTCCCTTTAAAGCGCTCTTGACTGCCCTGGGTGTGGCCGCGGTCACCCTTCTGTCGCTCAGAATGAGCCGATTCATTCTTGATCGTGAAATTCTTCCAAGATTCCGTCTTTCAGCGGGTGTTCCCTTTGCGATCACCACCCTATCGCAGTACGCCATCGGAGTTTTGGGGTTTGTCTTGGCGATGACGTCCCTTGGAATCGACTTGACCCAGATTTCTATCCTGGCGGGCGCTGTCGGAGTCGGCGTCGGATTTGGCCTCCAAAACATCTTCAACAACTTCATCTCTGGTCTGATCCTACTATTTGAACGACCAATTCACGTTGGGGACATCATCGAGATAGGGAGCTTGAGGGGCACAGTCACGCGTATTGGTATTCGCTCCAGCACCATCCGAACGCCGATGGGTGCGGAAGTCTTGATGCCGAATGGGGATCTGATCGCGAAGGAAGTCATCAACTGGACGCTCAGTGATCGCCGACGTCGCATGGAGATTACCATCAGTGCTGCCTATGGCAGTTCGATCCCGAAGGTGCTGGAGATTTTGATGGAGGTTGCAGCATCGAGCGAGGATATTCTCGAGGATCCCGCTCCCTTTGCAGTCTTCTCCAACTTTGGTGAGTCCTCTCTCGATTTTGTGCTTTATGCCTGGGTAGAACGTTATGAGGACACGGTGATGATTGCCAGTGCTCTTCGTCAGAGCATCAATGACCGATTCCATGATGAGGCGATCGTGATTCCTTTTCCACAACGGGATATTCATTTCATCCCCACAACGGGTTGAGGCCTTGGTGAAGCGACAACTCATTTCCACCCTGCGATGGATGGTCATTTTTCTGGCCGAATTTCCGCTTACCGGCTGTGGTCCAGCGATTAACTATGTCTTCACACCGCCCGCCTCGCCCGAGGGTATGGTCTGTATCAGCCAGTGTGCGAATAGTCAGCAGATGTGCTGGAGTAGCAATCAAAACTTTTATCAGCAGTGCATCAATAATCACAATTGGGCAATGCAAAACTACAACCAATGCCGTAATAATGCGCAAAACCAAAACGCCAGTAACAGTTGCATGATGCCCCCGGCCTGTTACGCACCCAATAATTACTACTGCGAAGAAGGCTATCGGGCCTGTTACCAAGCGTGCGGTGGCAGTGTTCAAGCCTTTGTGGTGCCGAATCCGTGAGCGTGTGGCGAAAGTCCGGCCGTTCTCGCGCCTTCTTGACCGGGCTTTTGTTGGCTGACCTTTTTCTGGTGGGTTGCACTGCATCACAGCGACCAGGTTCCGAGACGGTCTCGATTCAGGCCTACAGGGGCCAGACGGAATCCACGTCGGAATCGGCAAAAAAGCGGCCCACGGCTCTGGAGCTTGAAGCTCGACTGATGGGCTTTGCCGATCGGTACCTTGCCAAGGCGGCCGAGGCCACCGATATCTATCAGCACGCTATCCAGTCCAAGGCGGCAAGGGAGATGGGCCTTGCGACCTTTATTTTCCCCGGTCTCACCGTGATCGGGATTGCAGCAGGAGGGGAGCCTGGATCCGATCTTCTGGATATGGTGGTCTTTGCCACCTTGCAAAGAGAGTCACTAGAGAAGGGCTGGGCCCGTGAAGTCCTCGGTGATCAAGCCGACAACCTGATTAAAACCCAGCAGCAGCTTGAATCCCAGATTTGGGAGATCGCGGGAGATGTGCTTTCTAAGGATCAGCTCCAGCGATTGAGAGAGGCTATCCGTCTCTGGCGGAAAGCGAACCCCAATCAGCGCTATGTCTCCAACGTCAAATTCGATGATGTTGCAACCGAGCGAGGGGCCGGGCAGAGGGCAAAGGGACTTCAGGATGAGTCGGTGGGTTTGCTCGCCCCCTTGGATGCGGCGGTTCGGGAAGGCGAGGAGATTCGTCTGATGGCGCGGCGGGCTACTTACCTCATCCAACGCATGCCGCCGCTTTTGATGGCTCAAGCCCGGTTCGTCCTTCATGAAGAGGTTTCTCCCGAGCAGGTTGACGGGCTCTTAAAGGATATTACAGGGTTCAAAGTCTCTATGACTGAAGCTCAGAAAACGCTGGCGCGGATGCCCGATGTCATTTCAAGAGAGAGGGAAGCGATTTTCAATGGCATCGACAAGATTTCTCCGGTCCTCGATAAGAGCCATACCCTGACGCAGGATGTTCGTGATGCACTGGAGACAGTCCGGCAAATAGAAGTCCAGTATCCGGCATCAGGTGCCGTCATCAATGAGACGTTAAAGCAATACCGTGAACTTGCGGAAGTCATGGATCGCGCGCCTCCTTCGGATATGGAACCTAAGATTGTGCTTCTGCACGAGATTGCTCATATCGGAGAAGAGCTCAATCAATTGGCGTCGCTCATTCATTCGGAAGACCAGAAGAAGCTCGGTAGTTTTGTGGGAGATATTCTAAACGCGCTATTGATCCGCGCCATGGCTTTTGCCGCATTTGTGTTTGGATTGGGCCTCCTCTTCCGGCGCATCACTAAAGGGCCATAAAAAAGTCAGCCATAGCGGGAGTGCCGTCGCCTGCAGGAAACCAGCCAAGTTAGATCTCATCAACCATCGAATTTTTAATTCAGAAGGCCATGAGCTTGGGCGATCTAATGATCAGTATGCCAACACCTGTGTTACTTGCCACACTTGACACAAGACCATCATGCATTACGTTCTCTTTCGTTTTGTTTGAGAAGTGGGTTCCTACTGGCAAAGGATTGTGGAAGGGGTGGCGGAGGATTTACCCCCCTATAAAAACGGGAACCGAAGTCACCGTCGAAACCATCATGGTCGTTGTCGCCGAGCCCTCAGTGCCAACTAGCAAGGTCTCCTTTGTGCCATCAGGGATGCCTGACAACAGCCTTCGACGTGATTCGTATCTGGGCTATTGGAGCCCGGACGAATCTAAAAGACGAGGCCATGAGCCCTCGCCGTCTTAAGAAAAAGGCCCAAACCTAAACCCACCCACAGTGACATCTGATCGCGAAGATGCCTAGGATCTGATCAATATCAAAAGGATTGGATGCCCTAAGATCCAAAAGTAATGCCCCGACCTAAGAGCACAAGCCATTGTTTTTCATCATAAAGTGAGGCAAAGGTTCGATGTTTTGCGATATTTAGACATCGTCGATTTGCTAATGTCCGTTACCGGCTTGCAGATGGCTATCGATCTGTCTCCTCCCCCGAGCAACGCAAACCCCTTGCAGGCTGGTCCTTTGATCTCCAATTTACATGAGAGATCGCTTGCGATCGTCTGACCGTTTGAGATCTGCAAAAAGGGTAACGACTTGAAAAGAGGTGTGAATGCCATCACATCAGAGGGTGACAGCATGTAACGCTTATGATTTTAGCCAGGAACGATTCCTGGGCCTTGACGCATTGAACCTTGTCTTACGAGCCTCGACTTTCTGGGTGTGTCTTCAGCGTTTTGCGCGACAGGCAAATTTAGCCTGAAAAAAGCCTCTTGCCTTCTGCTCCCTCAGGAGATTCCCGCTGATGCGAAATGCCCTTCCCGCGATTATAAGTCTTTTGGCTATATGCCTCTGCTATGGGCTTCAGCAATGGATGCAGGACTCCTTCAGGGCTGGGTCTCACTTGGCCTTGAAGCACCCGTTCTTTCCCTATGCCCCGATGATTATTTATCTCGGATATCGCTATGGCCTCCGTATCGGCCTGTTGGCCATAGCGACAACCCTCACTATGCTGATCGGTCTGAACCCCGAGCTGATAGAAAACTGGCTCGTCGGCGGCCCGCTTTTCGTTATCACCTGCACCCTCGGGCTCCTCCTCATCGAACGCCTTAAGGAGGCTAACAAGATCGAGCGCCAACATCATCAAGCCCAGACCAGTTTCATGGCGATGCTGGCCCATGAGATCAGAAGCCCACTGGCCACCCTTGAGACGGCGGCCTATTCGTTATCACTCATGGCCGCCTCCGAAAGTTCAGCCGATAGGATGCGGAATCTTTCTCGAGGCATTGAGGATATCTCGAACATTGTGGATAAATTGCTCGAAGTCGATGCCGTCGAAAGCTTGAGGATCAATGCCATATCAAAATGCTTCCCAATCAAACCATTATTGACGAATATCGTGGAGAGCGCCTCATCACCTGAAAGGATCAACCTAAGCTGTGCTATTGATAAAACAATCAAAAACGACCCTGTCCTGACTCGGCGGATCCTCAGCAATCTAGTAGATAACGCCTTGAAATATGGGTCAACAGAAGCCCCGGTAAACCTTACCGTCATGCCAGAGCGCTTCAGAGGAAAAGTGGGCGTGAGGTTTCGCTGCATTAATCAAATCGGCGCCTTGGGATCACCAGACCCTTCTCAATTATTTACCAAGTATTACAGGTCCCCCGAAGCCTCCTGCGTGAGTGGCGCTGGGGTAGGACTCTGGCTCTGTAAACAGTTTACTGAAGTAATGGCCGGCGAGATCCACTGTGAAGTCATGGATCAGACGATCAGCTTTTCAGTTTGGATTCCAGACGCCCTCGGATGATCGCGAAACGGGGATGCGATCTTTTGCGATGTTTGTCGGTCGCGGCTTGATAGATTCTGACCATGAACAAGCCCAGAAAAATTCGAGTCGCCATCGTCGATGATTATGCCCCTCATCGGGAAGAACTGGGCGCCTTACTGAAACTAGAGGGCTTTGAGACCCATGTCGTTGATTCTGGAGACTCACTCAATCACTTGATGCTTGATGGCGCATTTGATCTTGTTCTTCTCGATCTCAATCTTCCAGGAGAAGATGGACTCAGCATTGCATACCGACTCAATAAGACCTTTCCTGAGACGCGCATCATCATGCTTACGGGGCGCGCTCGGGGCTTAGATAAACTGCAAGGGTATGAGTCTGGGGCCGATATCTATCTGACCAAGCCACAACGCCCACAAGAAATATTGGCCGTTATCCGGTCTATGGCCCGACGAATACAACCAACAGAACCACTCAACACCAGCCCTTCATGGCGCTTATCGCTAAAAGAAAGCGCCCTAGAATCTCCTCGGGCTGATGTTATTCGCCTGTCCATGAGAGAGGCCGGCCTCATCAAGCGGCTGCATTTAGCCCCACACCAAACCCTCGAGACGACATTACTTTTAAAGTACTTCGATCTCCCCGCGACGAAGGAAGGTAAAACCCTGTTGATCGGCAAGATGAGCCGCCTTCGCCTAAAAATTCAACCCCACACCTCAGGGACACCTTGTATCAAAGCTCATCGTCAAGATGGCTATCAACTGCTCCTCGACATCCAGATCGTTTAATCTTGGGGATTGATTTCAAAGCTCATGGCGCTAAAAACAAGAGACTGTAATCAGGCCCTCTTTTAGCCCCTCGATAACGCCAAAGCCCTTCCTCGACTAAGGGCATCCAAACCCTCCTTAAATCCGTGCACTTCGGGTGAAGACCATCCCTTAAAGCCCTCTCATGGGGGCCATAGTAGAGGCGCTATGGGGGCCTAACGATATCAATCAAAACCGGTATTTTGACCCTAGGCGATGTCGATCTTTGAGGAGGAAAGGTCGGTAGAGAAACATGCCGGCGATAAATCCCCCAAGATGCCCAAACCAGGCCACATCGTTGTATGCCGTAGCAGGGCCAAGGCCTGTGGTGACTTTATACATCTGGACAATGACCCAGATCCCAAGAAAGGCAATAGCCGGAACCTCGACAAACAGGGGAAGAAAGAGAACCCAGATAACGATCCTTGCGTAGGGAAAGAGAAAGAAATAAGCACCCATGACGCCTGCAATGGCGCCTGAAGCACCGATGGTTGGCGTAATCGACAGGGGATTGGCATACATGTGGGTCATCCCTGCAACCAAACCACAAAGAAGATAAAAGGCCAGAAACCGAACACCGCCCATCCGATCTTCGATGTTGTCACCAAAAATCCACAGAAGCCACATATTGAAGATCAGATGCAGCCATCCTCCGTGGAGAAAGATGCTGGTCAGAAACGGTGTGTAGTCTGGCGGAAAGCCGGCTGCAGCAGCCCAATCCGGGTAGAGATAGCGCGCGCCAATCAGGCCATGGAGATATTGGAAAGACCGAAGATCATCAGGATCCAAAGCCTGACCATTGAGAAAAATCAGGACGTTAAGAAGGATCAGGCTCCACGTCACCCAAGGGGTATGTTCCAGGGGAACGGTATCTCGAAATGGAATCATTTATCGATCCTTGAAATCAGCATATCCGGTTCAAACGCTCTTTTTTTGAGACCCCAAGAAAAAGGAAAATATCCCAGCGCCCAGAAGAGGGCTTCAACAAGGGTCCTTACCCAAGCGATCCATTGACCATGGCTTCATTCTGCGGCCTTTTTTAGAGCCCGGCAATACGAGAAATAAAAGGCGCGAACGGCCCTAGAATCTCTGGAAGCGTCTGAGATATCATTTGGGAAAAAGGATGCCACTATGAGCCCCACTCCGACACGTCCATCCGATGATCTTGTGCCTGTCGCGGGCGGCGGCCTTCTTGATCGCCGGATGTTTCTTCGACAAGGTATGATGCTCGGCGGCGCGGGGCTTGGCCTTTTAGCCGTTGATGCCGACGCGGCCGATTTCCCCAGATGGATGAAGACTCCTGGGGGTCCCCTCACCAATTATGGGGAACCCTCCCCTTACGAAAAAGAAGCGATCCGCTGGATATCAGCCAACGCTAAAGCCCCTGGACATGGCATCTCCTGGACCCCCCTGCATCGGCTTGAGGGCACCATCACTCCCAATGGCCTTCATTTTGAGCGCCATCACAATGGCGTACCCGCCATCGATCCAGAACAACATCGACTCACACTTCATGGGCTCTTCTCAAAACCCATACAATGGTCACTGGAGCAGCTCTTTCGATACCCCATGGTGTCGAGGCAATGCTTCGTCGAATGTGGCGGCAACAGTAATGCCGGTTGGCATGACGAACCCATCCAGACCCCAGTCGGCTATTTTCATGGTCTCGTCTCCTCAAGCGAATGGACCGGCATCCCGCTCTCCACCCTCCTAGATGAAGCCGGGCTTCAGCCTGAGGCTCGCTGGCTGGTGGCCGAAGGCGCTGATGCGGGCGCAATGAATGTCAGCATCCCCATCGAAAAGGCGCTCGATGATACGCTCTTGGCGCTTTATCAGAATGGCGAACGCATTCGCCCCGAGCAGGGCTATCCCATGCGTCTGATCCTGCCAGGCTTTGAAGCGGTCTTGAATGTCAAATGGCTACAACGCCTCCAAGCGGTCAGGGAACCCTTAATGTCGCGCAATGAAACGGCCAAGTACACCGAGCTTGAACCTTCCGGAAAAGCCCGCCAGTTCACCTTCATCATGGAGGCCAAGTCGGTCATTACCCAGCCCTCCCCAGGATTTCGTCTCAAAGGTCCAGGACTCTACCAAATCAGCGGCCTTGCCTGGAGCGGTCGGGGAACCATCAGAAGGGTCGATATTTCAGCCGATGGCGGTCGAAGCTGGGCGCCTGCAGCGCTTCAAGAGCCTCTATTATCAAAATGCTTCACCCGCTTTCGGCTACCCTGGCGCTGGGATGGATCCCCGCTGATTCTGAAAAGTCGGGCCATTGACGACACCGGCTACCAGCAACCAGAGCGAAGCACTCTGATCGCTGAGCGAGGACAACGCGGGTATTTTCACTACAACGCCATTGTGGCCTTTGCCGTGGACTCTGATGGAAGCCTCCGTCATGTCTATGCCTAGCCTTTCGAGCCCTTCTCGATCAGGTCTTCGACTGATATGGAGAGGCTCACTGTTCATCGGCTTGTTGATGCCCCTTTGGACGCCTCTTAAGGCGGCCCCTGAAGGCCCCAAACTGGGTGTTAGCATCACCCAAGAAAGCATTCTTCCTCTTGATATCAGCGTATTTCCAGATGGCACGGGGCTTCCACCTGGAAAGGGCACCGCCGTTGACGGCAAAACGCACTTTGAAGCCCTTTGCCAAGGCTGTCATGGCGTCAAAGGGTCAGGGGGGGATGCAGAAGAACTGGTGGGCCGCTCACCCCTCAGTGGAGCAAGGCCGGATCAAACCGTTGGAAATTATTGGCCTTATGCCACAACGATTTTTGACTATATTCGAAGAGCGATGCCACTCAACGCTCCTTTGAGCCTTTCGAACGATCAAGTCTACGCCTTGACCGCCTATCTTCTCTATCTCAACGGTATCGTAACCGAAACCAGCGAAATGAACGCCACCACATTGAGGGCCATTCAGATGCCAAATCGGGATGGGTTTTATCGGGTCTGGGGCAACGGCGGTCGCTAGACCGCCGCTTTAGGGGAGAACCTTCAGGAGGTTTTGTGATCGTCGCTGCCTGAAAGCGTTTCCTTGAGCGCCGCCTCAACGCTCTCAACCGCTTCACCGGCTTTCTCCTTGATCGTCTCAAGGTGTTCAGCCGCTTTAGATTCCAACTGCTGGAGCTCTTCTTTGGCGCTCTCTACCTTTAATTCAGCCTGTGAGATGGCCTGATCAACCGCCTCACCAACCACTGAACGGGCCTCATCAAAGGTCGCATCAACCTGTTCGAGCGCCTCATTCATGGTTTCCTGGGCTTTATCAAGGACCTCAGGAACCGCCTCCTCTATGTCCTTAACGACTTTTTCATAAGACTCGGCGACTTTTTCGGTGACCTCGCTCATGCTGGCCTTGATCTCATCGACAGCCACCCCGGCAGACTCTTGCGCAGTATGAGCCGCCTCCCGAACCTCTTCGATCACAGGTTCAGCCTTGCCACTGATCGTCGACAATGCCTGTTTGAAAAAACGGGTGACTGACGCCACCAAACCTTCTTGTGGGTCACTAGACATGAGGATCTCCTGGTGAAATGGAAATAAAGCCCTCCGGAAACCCCCTGAGGGAACGCACTGGAAGGGTGAGAAAACACAGCAAAGATACTCCCCTCATCCATCGCTGTACACCCGGGGGGGCAAAACGGTGCTTTACGCCACGAGGGTTGACCGCCAAAATGATAGACCGCGTTTTAACTTCAAAATCCTTGACTGAAGCCACTCATGGAAGCCCTCTTCTGGTCCCTGATCCACCGCCCCTACGTGACGCTTTTTATGATCTTCTTTCTAGCGCTCTCGATCATCGAGCAAGGAAGGGCTCGGACCTTACTATGGGTGATCAGCAGTTATTTAATCGCCCTTTTGGCGGAATGGGGCAGCATTCATCACGGCATCCCATTCGGGGACTATGCGTATCACTATGAGGCGCTTCAAAACGATCTCGTCATTGCGGGAGTCCCTTTTTTCGACACCATTTCATTCTCCTTCCTGAGTTACGTAAGTTTCTCGTTTGGCCAATTTCTCTTGGCACCTTTAAAGCGCCGCGGACTCGACATTCAAAGAGCCGCTAATTTTAAACAGCGCTATACCCTAGCCTCGCTCCTTCTTGGCGCTCACTACCCCAAACCCGGCATTCATTTTGGGGTGACCTTCGCTAATTATTGTGGGTGGTTCATCGTCGCCTTAGCGACCCTGGCCGCCAACGGATGGCTTGATCGATGGTGGGGACGACAGGAATCAACACCCTTCAAAGCGCCCCCCCTTAAAGGCAGCGGGTTGTTTGCACCCCTCTTCTGGTTTGGGATCGTCGGATTCCAACTGGGGATCACCTACTGGATCGCTCTGAACCCTCCTCAGGGTCTCGATATCGATAAAACGCTCTTGCAAGCCGTCACTGGCAGTTACCTGCTAGCCCCCCTCTTGGTATGGACACTGGTTCATATCCAACGACCCGCCGATCCTCACCGCTAGAAGCAGCGCCTTAGGCTTGGTAACGAGTCGGATCTACAACGCCGGCCTCCTCGAAGCCCTGACGCCTGAGCCTGCAGGCATCACAAACCCGACAGGCAAGACCTTCGCTATCGGCGGCATAACACGAAACCGTCAAGCCATAATCAACGTCCAGTTCAAGACCCAAACGGATGATGTCCCTCTTGGAACAATCCATCAGGGGTCCGTGAATCTTGAAGCGCGCCCCCTCGACACCCGCCTTTGTCGCCAGATTGGCGAGATTTTCAAAGGCCTCGATAAAGGCAGGCCGGCAATCAGGGTACCCCGAGTAATCCACCGCGTTGACCCCGATAAAAATATCGGTCGCGTTAAGAACTTCCGCCCAACCCAGCGCTAAGGCCAGGAAAACAGTGTTACGTGCCGGGACATAGGTCACAGGAATCACTCCCTGCTGCAGCTGATCGGGGACTGCGATACGTCTATCGGTTAGGGCGGAACCACCAATGGCATCAAGCCCCAAATGAACCCGTTTGTGATCCACGACGCCTAAGGTGTCGGCAATTTTTTCTGCAGCCCGAAGCTCTGCATCATGACGCTGACCGTAATCAAAGCTCAAGGCATAGCAGTCAAAACCCATCCCCTTGGCGATGGCCAACACTGTCGCGGAATCAAGTCCACCCGATAATAAAACGACCGCCCGTTTCGTCATACGCCTTTCTGATCTCCCCAAAGAAGTTTGTGCAACTGGACTTGAAACCTGACATCAAGGCCATCCCTCAAAATCGCTTCTGCCAACCACTGGGGATTCATTTCCCCAGCGACAGGGGAAAAGAGGACTTCGCAGCGCTCCTGAAGTGCGTACTCGAAGAGTTTTTTCTTCGCCCATTCGTAGTCAATTTCATCAGCAATCACGAATTTCACCTGATCGGCTGGCATCAGAGCGTCAAGGTTCTCATAGCGGTTGGCCTCTGCCTCCAAAGAGCCAGGCGGCTTCAGATCGATCACTTTAATGACAGCGGCATCGACCTCGGAGACATCCATCGAACCCGAGGTTTCAAGCGAGACCTCATAGCCTCTTTCAATCAGCCGTTTCAGCAAAATCAAACAATCAGACTGCGCCAAAGGCTCGCCCCCGGTGACACAAACCCTCGGCGTGTTGTAGCTTGCGACCTTATCCAGAATCTCCTCTAAGGTCATCCGCTCCCCCCCTTTGAAGGCATAGGCGGTGTCGCACCACCGACAACGAAGCGGACAACCTGTCAGTCGAACAAACACCGTCGGCAAACCAACGGTCCGTGACTCTCCTTGAAGAGAATGAAAGATTTCCGTGATACGAAGGGAATGGGGCACTCAGTGTTTTTCCTGCTGCATCCGCTCCAGCCGCTTTTCAGCCATTTTGGCCGCACTGGTATCGGGATATTGCTTAACTACCTCACCCAAAAGCTCACGAGCCTTAGCAAACTGCTGATTTTCATACTCGATAAAACCCAGTTTCAGTTTGGCATCGGCCAGCTTAGTGCTTTGAGGAAACTCATTAATCATTTTCTTAAAGGCTTCACGGGCAGCGGCAAAAGCCCGATTAACATAGTGCGCCTCACCCAACCAGTATTGGGCGTTATCGCTAAAATCACCCTTTGGATACTGGGTCACGAAGGCTTGAAATTCAGCAACAGCCTCTGAGTACTTCCCCGCCTTGAGGGTCTCAAAGGCATGCTCATAAGCCTTTTGACGCACCTTGGGATCCATCGCCGGCCCACTGGCCACCGGCGGCATCGATAAAGCCTGATCAACCGCACTCACCGGCGCTGGTGTGGGCGTCACCGTTTCAAGGTTCGGCACAGACGTCCCTGGGGAAGAGATCGAAGGGGCGCCAGGGCCCGCCAGGGGCGGTGCTCCAGATCCCGCGGGTGGCGCGCCTGATAAGCGCGCCTCAAGATCATTCTGTCGACGCTCAAGCGCTGAATAATGCTCCCCCTCGAGACGAGCCAGTCGATCCAGCGCATTCTTGAGTTCTTCGGCGGTTCCTCGGAGCTTTCTAACGTCATCTCGAAGACGATCCATGTCCCGTGACAGTTCCGTCAGGGGCTGTCCTTGAAGCCGTTTTTCAAGTCGGGCCACACGGGAATCAAGCGTTGAGACGGCATAACCGGCCTCATCCTGTAACGATCCCTCATCCAGCGGTTCGGCGAAAACCGGACTGGCTAGGAAGAAGGGAAGCCAACAAAGACGGTGAACGCGTGTCATAAAGGATCCTCGGATCAGCGGCCTTGGTAAGTAATTTCGACTCGACGATTCCGTTGCCAGGTGGATTCATCATGTCCAGAGGTGGCGGGTTTTTCTTCACCATAACTGACGATCTGAAGTTGGCGATCACCAACCCCCTGAAGACGCATGCTCCTTGCAACCGACATGGCACGACGCTCTCCAAGGGCAATATTGTATTCGGATGAGCCTCGCTCATCGGCATGCCCCTGAAGAACCGCGGTGGCCTCTGGATGGCTCGATAAATACTCGGCATTACCGGTAACGACCGATTGATACTCGGGAAGGACATCATCACTGTCGTACTCGAAATAGATCACGCGTTGGGATGCGGGGCTTCCGGGGCCAGCGGCTCCCCCCCCTCCCCCTCTTCATTGACACCCCCCTTGGAACTGCAACCAAGGACGAGGAGCATCATCAAGACACTGAGAACACTTTTGAACATCTGCATCATCATTCCCTCTTGAGAAGTCAGTTCAGGGCGACCAAGATGCGCCGCGAACATCACCGCCCTTGATCTTTAGATTCTGTTTGACTTTCCCGTCAATGGAGACCATGGCCAATTGGTCATGGCCTCCGTCTTTTCGGCTATACAGGATGAACTGTCCATTAGGCGCAAACGCCGGAGACTCATCCAGGCGACCGGCCGTCAGGAGTTTAATATCGCCACCCTCCGCATCCATCAATCCAATTCGGTAACCACCATCGCCCCCATGCACCATGGCGATCTTGCGACCATCGGGTGAGAAGACACCCCGCGCGTTGTAAGAGCCTTGATAGGTCAACCGCCGAGGCTCGCCGCCCTGCGCCGAGACCACATAGAGCTGTGGCTTGCCACCACGATCCGAGGTCAATACCAACGAATGTCCATCGGGGGACCAGTTGGCCTCGGTTTCAATCGAGTCATCCTGTGTCACACGGCGCAAAGACCCCGAGATGACTTGGAGAATATAAATATCGGGGCTGCCATCCTTAGAGAGGGTCATCGCCAATTGGGATCCATCGGGGGACCACGAGGGCGCCCCGTTGATACCGCTGTGGGATGAGACTTTCTGGCGTTCACCACTGCCGAGATTCTGTACAAATATGGCCGCTGCATGATCTTCAAAGGAGACATACGCAATCTTCTTGCCATCCGGCGACCACGTCGGCGACATGATCGGCTCGGGTGATGTCATGACCACACGCGGATCCTCACCATCACTATCGGCGACTAACAGCCGGTATTCCCGATCGTCTCCGTAACCCGAAGCCGAGACATAGGCAACACGGGTATTGAAAACACCCCGCTCACCGGTCAACGCTTTGTAAATAAGATCAGCAATCCGGTGTCCCACATGGCGCATCTCATTGACTTTGAAGGGCACTCGCTCCGAGAGGACTTCACGGCCCTGAATGACATCATAGAGAACAAATTCAGCCTGAAGTGTATCGCCTTGAGACCCTTGGAGGACCCGACCGATGACCACATGTTCCTGGCCCTGTTGTTGCCATAAAGGAAAATCGGGGGGCGTTGGCATCACCGGGTGTTCGGGAAAACGCGAAGCAGGCATCACGGTAAACTTTCCTGAACCTTCAAGATCCGAAGCGATCACCTGGCTGAGGCTCCCTGAAGATACCCCCGATGCACTGAAAGGAAGGACAGCAATGGGCATGGCGCCATCACCCCCTTGGGTGATATCGACCATGAGCTCCGCACTGACAGGGGAAAGCCCCAGCAGAAATAGTCCACCCAGGAACCAGCAAAGGCGGAGAAGAAGTCTGATCTTCATGAAGGGTCCTCAGTTCACTCTGGACTAAAGCGAAAGGTCACCATTTGACCCAATAGCTGGGCGGCTACCTGTTCATCATGGGGCATTGGAAAGGGGGCTGCTTTTCGAACCGCCGCTTCCGCCGAGCGCTCAAAAGCGGCATCACCGCCGGCACAATGGGCTTCAACGGTCGATACGCGCCC
Organism: Gammaproteobacteria bacterium; assembly: GCA_009922685.1. Classification (GTDB taxonomy): domain Bacteria; phylum Pseudomonadota; class Gammaproteobacteria; order Methylococcales; family Methylococcaceae; genus UBA6136. The sequence goes on from RFVA01000042.1 coordinate 17,915, forward strand.
ATCCGATTGGAGTCGCACCTGAATTTTACAGGACATTCCAGAGACTGCGGAGACGGGCTTCAACCAGGCCTGCTCGACTCGAGGCCTGAAATACCGATTCACGAAAATCTGGGCTGCTTTTTCAGCCTGAGCCTCAACCGCCTTAGCCTGTTCACGCCGATGCGCCTCCTCCTGAGCCATAGAGGCTTGAAGAGCCTCCTTCCGCTGCGCCTCCTCGGCCTTCTGCTTTTGAAGCTCCTCGGACTTTCGCTTGGCCTCAGCCTCCGCTTTTCGCTGCTGCTCCTTTGCTTCAGCCGCTTTTTGTTTTAGGAGCAGCTCGGCCTTTTGGGCGTCCTCTTGGGCACTCTTTGCGGCTGCTTTCTCCTTAGCCTCCTTGATCAGCGCCTCTTTCTGCGCTTTTTGCTTCTTTTCCTGAGCAAGCTGACTTTTGAGCTTGGCGTCCTCGGCGGCTTTTCTCCCTGCAGCCTCCTCATGACGCTCGGCTTCCGCCTTCTTCTCCTGGGCCGCGAGCGCGGCTTTTTGCTGGGTTTCCGCCTGAAGCCGCGCTCGCGCCTCACGCAGCGTCTTTTCCTTCTGAGCGGCCATCGATGCCTCCGCCTTAGACCTCCTTTCGGCTTTAAGGTCAGCCTCCTTTTGCTCAAGGGGAGGCCCTTGAAGCGCTTTCTTTTTCAAAGGTTTCGCGGGCGGCTTCGGCGGTGGCGCGAGTGCCTTAGGCGTCTTTATTGCTGAGGGTCCAGGGGCGACCTCGATGCTTTGGGGAGCCTCTTCGGCAGGTGGCCTCATGACTTGAGGATCATCCAACATCACCGCCTCAATAATGTCAGGCTGGGGAGGAGGCTCTTTAGTCTTCGAAGAATCTGGCCCTAGGAGCAGCCAAAGAAGAAGGAAGCCATGGAGGACTACTGACAACAGCACCGCGCCAGGACGGCGCATCATCGGTCGACCCGTCATGGATCCGGAGGACGCGTCATGAGCCCGACGCTTGGGATTCCCGCCTGTTTAATCGCCGCCATGACAGCCACCACGCGACCATAATCGACTTTCTCATCACCACGAATGAGAATCGGAACTTCCGCATCTCGCTGCCTCGCCGATACTAATTTTTCGGGTAGGTCTAAATCGGACACCGCCACATCCCCGGTATTATCAAGGTCCACAAAAAGGCGGCCATCAGCCTTGATGGAGAGAATAATCGGCATCGAGTCCTTCGTCTCGATCGTCTTTGCCTCGGCCTTTGGAAGATCCACCTCGACACCGGATTGAAGCATTGGTGCGGTGACCATGAAAATGATCAGCAACACCAGACACACATCGATGTAGGGGATGACATTAATTTCGGCCATAGGTCGACGCCGCCCATTTCGACCCGAAACGCTCACTCCATTCATTGGGTATGGGCCTTCCGATGGAGGACACTCAGGAACTCATCGGCAAAAGCCTCATAGCGACCGGTCAACCGACCAATCTCGGTGGCGTATCGGTTGTAGGCCATGACCGCTGGAATCGCTGCAAATAAGCCCATAGCCGTTGCAACCAGTGCTTCGGAGATGCCTGGAGCAACCATAGCGAGGGTCGCTTGCTTGGCCGTTCCAAGCGATTGGAAGGAGCTCATAATGCCCCAGACTGTCCCAAAAAGACCGACATAAGGACTCGTCGATCCGACCGTGGCGAGGAAGGGCAAACGCTCGTCCAAGCGCTCCAATTCACGATTCAAAGAGACCCTCATAATCCTTTGGGTCCCCTCCATCACCGCATCGGGCCCAATATTGGATTGCTGGCGAAGCCGGGCAAATTCCTTAAATCCGGCCATGAAAATATTTTCAAGACCCTCCGTGTCGTACTCCTCTCGAGACAACTGACGATAGAGGTCCAACAGATCCACGCCAGACCAGAATCGCTCCTCAAATTCGTCCGTCGTTTCTTGGGCTTGTTTGATGTCCCGGTATTTGGAAAAAATAAAGCTCCAAGAGGTCAGTGAGGCCAAGACGAGAATCGCCATGACGACTTTGACCACAGGGCTCGCATCGAGTATCAGCTTAAGAATGGATAGCTCTGAAGACATCGTTGGAATGACTTGTGATTTAAAAAACGGTGGTCAATCGGAAGCCGTCTTCGGGGGGAGATAGGCTTTCAGCTTCGCCTCTATGATCGATGGCACCGCGATGGGCCTAAAACTATCCGCAGAGAGTGCCGCGACCCTGACCTCCGCCTCAACCAAAAGCCGCTCATGGCAGCGGATCGTTTGACGGAAAACAATGCTGGCCGCACCGAATTTAAGGATCGCTACAGACACGTCGAGGGCATCATCAAGGCGTGCAGGACGCCTAAAATGGACGGACAAGGCGGTCACCGCAAACAAAACCCGATGATCCCGCTCCATCTCACTCAAAAGGATATCGTGGCGCCTGAGGAATTCCGTTCTCGCCCGTTCCATGAAGCTGATGTAATTCGAATGGTAAACCACGCCACCCGCATCCGTATCCTCGTAGTAAACCCTCACCGGCCAATCAAAGAGAGGGCATCCTTGATTGATCGGCCCATCGGGGACACTCATTCAGGGAACGCCTCGATCTCTTGACGAGGCGCCGGCAAGCCTAGATGCAGATAGGCCGATCGGGTCGCCACTCGACCGCGTGGCGTCCGCATCATGAACCCCTGCTGAATCAGGAAGGGTTCAAGCACATCTTCAATGGTCCCACGCTCCTCGCCAATGGCCGCAGCAAGATTATCAAGCCCGACCGGCCCCCCATCAAATCGCTCGATCATGGCCGAGAGTAGCTTCCGATCTAGTTGATCAAAGCCATGACGATCGACGTTCAGCATCTCAAGCGCCGAGGACGCCAAATCACCGGTGATTTG
>RFVA01000043.1 GCA_009922685.1 Gammaproteobacteria bacterium
AATCCCTTGGTCCTCGGTTCGAGCCCGAGGGGGCCCACCATATAAAACAAAGCCTTACGCGAGAGATCGAGTAGGGCTTTTTTTTGAATGTCTATTTAGTGGCTGTTTTAGTGGCAGTTTGCTTTGGGTGCCTTTGCTCACATTTCAACTTGGAAGAGATTAAATCGTAACCATGAAGACTCAAACGAATTACCGCCCGAGGAAAAAGACGCAACCACCCGCAGAGCCACCCGCTTTGGATGTTGGTATTAGCATTGGGCAAGCCACGGCGCTGCTGGCATCCCGTTGTAAGCCTGAATGGGAGAACGAGAGGGCCTACAAAAACAAGGTACGAGGAAGGATCGACTACGCGATCGAACGGCACAAGCTGGTCGTTCGGGACAAAAAAATCAGATTTGGAGATTTCATAGAATGGGCTAGGCAAGAAGCCGACTGGTCCGTGGGATTGGCCGATATTTCGGTGGGTGTGGACCATCCACTGAACTGCAACTTAAGGCCATCTTCTTCGTTTCAGGCGACCCTAACTCTCCTACCCAACTCGTTAAGCGACTGTCAGGATGCGTTGAGCGAAGCCATGGCCAGGATAAAAAACCTGGAGCAAGAGATTTCCGTGTATCAAAGGTTTTGCGCTGAATATCTTCCCTGTATCGAAACGGGACTTAAGCTGCGCAGACGGAGGCACCTAATACCAAATGTACAGAATTTTTGTAGGGGAGTTGCAGGCTAGGATTCTGTACAAACAATGACGAGACCATGTTCTATGAAAAACCAAAGAGGTTCAGCATGGTCAATCAATCTTACCCATCACTTCCGCAGCGGCGGATTCTGCGTTTACCCGCAGTTAAAGCAATCACCGGTCTCTCACGATCCAGCATCTACGCCTTCATGGTCAGGGGGGTCTTCCCGACTCCCATTTCCTTAGGAAGCCGAGCAGTAGGTTGGGATGCTTCCGAAATCAATGACTGGATTGAGACTCGACTCACGAATTCTCGGCATCCGAAAAATGATCAGAAGTTGGTCAAGGAGGGACGCTAATGAATATGTTATTAGCAGCTGAGATCAATAACCAGAATCTGTCATCAATCACTAACACAGCATTCCTTTCGGCCCTGCTTGGTTCGCATCTGAATCAGAATGTTCAGGCTTGGGTCTGCACCTTTTCACAAGATCCCGAAAAAGGTGTCTGGTCGGGTAAGGCGTGGGAGGGTGATGACCTCGCCCTTGTCGCCTCGAACAACTTTTTCTCTATTGGACTGATTAAGCCTGATGCGAAAGGGCGCTTGGCGCGCAAAAAGGCAAATTTCGCTTGCTTGCCCTGCATTATGCTGGACGATATCGGGACCAAAGCGGGCGAGTTAAAGGTGCCACCGACCTGGATGATAGAAACCTCGCCCGGCAATTATCAGGCGGGCTATGCCTTCATCGAGCCGATATCGAATATCCCTACCGCCGAAGCCTTCCTCAAGGCGCTGACCACGGCGGGTCGACTGACGGATGGTGGTGGCCAAAACGTCTGTCGCTACGCTCGTTTACCGGTGGGTTCCAATACCAAACCCAAGTATGGCAACCCATCACCGCGGCATCGTCTCAGCATCTGGGAACCGGATCGCCGCTATGATTGGCGGGAACTCGCCCATCAGTTCGATCTTGAGCTGGATGCACACGGTACTCAGCGCATAGGCAAAAAGGCTGCCAGCCGTCCTGTAGAAGCGGATGCGACCTTTGTGCCCAGATCCGCGGACAATCCGGTGATCAACCTGCTCAAGCAACGGGGAATGTACAAGACGCCCCTAGATCCGAACAAACACGACATCCAATGCCCATGGGTCTCGGAGCACACAGATCAGGACGGCAGCGGGACGGTGTATTTTGAGCCGAGCGACAACTTCCCTCGCGGCGGATTCAAGTGTCATCACGGTCATTGCACAGAACGTAACATCAACGAACTGCTGGCCCTGTTGGGCATCACCGATCACGAGGCAAAACATAAACCGACCTTCCGGATTACAGGTGGAACCCTGCACATCGCCGTCAACAATGCTGAGCGCGTCATGGCGGAGACGGGGCGTTATTTTCAACAGGGAGGAGCGATTGTTTCGGTAATGACCCCTCCGGAGGGAGAGACCGCGGCAAAGCATATTCGGAAAGAAGCCCTGCCGTTTCTGCTGACGGGACATGCATCCTGGTTGAGATACGATGCCAGATCAGATGATTGGGTACCTATCGACGCACCGACCAAGGTCTGCGCCGGGTTATTTGACGCCCCGGAATACCGCCATCTCCCGCCGCTCAATGCGATTGCACGGCAACCCTATTTAAGTCCGGATGGTCACGTGGTCACTCAGTCGGGTTTCGATCACTGCACCAATACATTCGGTGCATTCGATTCCCGATTGTTCAATGTCATCGAGAATCCCAGCAAAGTCGAGGTGGAATCCGCTCTAAAGAAAATCCTGGGTTTAGTAATGGAGGCCGCGTTCGGTAGTGAAGCTGACCAGGCGACAGCACTGGCTGCTTTTCTAACGGCAGCAGCAAGACCCTCGTTACCGGTGGCACCCGGCTTCTTGTTCAATGCCCATCAGCCCGGTAGTGGCAAAAGCTACCTCCAAGACCTGACGATCTTGTTTGCAACCGATGGTAACGTAGCCAGCGCCACGCTCAAGGCAAATGACGATGAAATGGAAAAATCGTTGCTAGCCACTCTGTTGCGATCCCCCGCCGTGGTTCGCTTCGATGAAGCACAGAGCGACATTCTCCCGGTCAAGTTTCTCGTTTCTGCGTTGACCTCTGAACACGTCGCTGGACGCATACTGGGTCAGTCGAAAGTCATTACTCCCAGCACTCGATCCCTGTTCCTGTTCGCTGGCAACAATATTCAGCCCGTTGGGGACATGCTTAGACGGGTATTGGTCTGCAATCTGGATGCGAGGGTGGAGAACCCGGAGAGTCGCGAGTTCAAACATGATCCGCTGACCCACTTACGAGACCATCGGGCCGAATACGTGTCAGCGGCATTGACTTTGATATGCGCTCACCATCAAGCCAATCAGCGGATACCCTGCCGACCCCTGAACGGATTTCGGCTCTGGGAGGAGTGGATCAGGCAAACCGTGTTATGGCTTGGCTTTCCCGATCCCTGTACCGGCATGTTCGCTGTCGCGCATACCGATCCGAATTTAGAAAAACTATGCGAACTCCTGCTGATTTGGGAGGAGTGCTTCGGGAAAGAACCCAAAGCGGCAAGGGATGCCGTCAGGCGTGCCGATGCAACACCTCGGCTTCGCACCATCCTCTCAGAAATCGCTGGTAAGAACGGCGAGATTGATGCCACCAAGCTGGGTTACTGGCTGAAGCGCAACGAAGGAAAAGTGATTGGCGGTAAAAGACTAGAGCGTTACAAGGAAAGGACAGCCGACGTTGCAAAGTATGTCCTGGCGAATTTAAAGCCGAATCATGAAACTCCCATCACGTCCCCAACGCCCTTTGAATTGGATGCTGGGGCTTATGGGAGTTATGGGACTTCTCTCTCTGAACGGGGAAAAGTGTCAGAAGGTTCTCCAGCTGATGTGGAGATCATCTGATGAATACCTCCAACCTTCTAAGAGAAATAGAACGTGACGGATTTACCGTGGAACTGATTGACGGCAATCTGGCTATTCGTCCGGCATCGAAATTAACCGACGATCTGCGCCAGTTCATACGGTCACACAAAGCAGAAATCGTTCTTGCACTGCTGTCATCTGAAAAAATCCTTGCTTTGGAATGTGCCAACGATGCGACACCCGCCGATGCCAGTCCTCTAAGGACACCAGTAACGGACCCAGTCCCCGATGCGGCATTGCCGATCCTGCAGTCTCTGGGCTACAGCACGCGCTACATAACTGACGACGAGACGGCAAAGAGCGCAGTCGACGACCTGTTAGGGTCATCCCTTACGCTGCTTGGCCTGGATATCGAGACGGGGGGGCTCGATCCGATTCGGGATCTGACCCGGTGTTTGCAAGTGGCGGACGATTCCACTGCCTATGTCTTCGATCTCCATCACATCAAAGCCACGACACTCGAGCCTTTGATGCGAGGCGGTAAAATGTTCGTGGCATATAACGCGGTGTTTGAGTGGCGATTTCTTCATCGTTTGGGACTGCAACCTCTTTCACCGCTGCATGATTCGATGTTGATGGCGCGAACCTGTTACGGACTCAACCTCGAGGGAGGTTATTTTTCGCTGGCAGACACCGCAAAACGGGTGCTTGGTCTGAGTATCGACAAAGCCGTGCGGCAATCCGATTGGATGTCTCCAGGACCACTCATCCCCGAGCAAGTCCACTACGCCGCCCTTGATGCTGTCTTAGCGGTTCGGCTGGTGGATCCCCTTTACAAAACGCTGAAGGAGACAAAACAAACCAAGCCCTACCGTCTACAAATCGCAGCACTGCCCACCGTGGCCTCCCACATGCTCGAGGGTGTTCCATTCGATGGCGAGGGGCACAGCCGGCTCATTACTGAGTGGGGGAATAAGGCGGTAGAGGCCAAGGAGGCCCTGGAACGCATAATGCCTGGGGTGAATCCTAATTCGTCGGTTCAATTGGCCAATTGGTTGAAGCAGTCCCTACCGGCTTACTTTGTGGAAACCTGGCCCAGGACCGACACCGGCAATCTAAAGACTGATGCCGCCGCTTTGTCTAGTTGGTCCGGCGCACCTCCCGAACTACAGGCCTATAAAGAGTACTCAAAGCTTCTGTCCACTTACGGGGAGAAGTATAAAAATCACATCCACCCTGACACGGGTCGTATTCATGCCAACTTCAGCATTGCCGGTACAGTGGGGGGTCGGTTTAAGTGCTCGAAACCTAATTTACAGAACCCGCCTCGGTTGGCCGCCTTTCGCCAACTATTCCGACCGGAACGGGCAGGTTACCGTCTGATAGTGGCGGACTACTCGCAAATCGAGCTTCGGATCGCTGCTTTAATTGCGGAAGATCAGACGATGCTGGATGCCTACCGGAACGGAGTGGACCTGCACCGGCTAACGGCCAGCATTACTTGCGGAATTCCTCTTGAGGCGGTGACCAAAGACCAGAGGCAAGCGGCCAAGGCGATTAATTTCGGTCTTATTTACGGTATGCAACCCCCTGGCCTTCAAGCTTATGCAAAGGCGACCTACGGGATCGAGATGACATTGCAGGATGCCGAGAATTCCCACCGCAAGTTTTTTGAGACCTATGCTGGAATCAGGCGGTGGCACCAGAGGACCAGGAGCCGGGGTTACAACGATCAGACGGTGCGCACCACTTCCGGGTTGGTCCGGAACATGCGTAACGAGGCGGGAGGGTGGAAACTGACCAATGCGTTGAACACCCCGGTACAAGGAAGCGGCGCCGAAGTGTTGTTAAAAGCGCTCGAAAAACTCCCCGAGGCTTTATCAGGACTGGATTGTCGGGTTATTCATCACGTTCACGACGAAATCATTCTCGAATGTGCCGAACATAACGTGAAGGCCGGTAAGGGGATTCTGCAGTCCGTGATGATATCGGCCTTCGAAGAGTTATTCCCGACCTCCGGCATGACGGCGTCTGGTGATCTGGTGGAAGCGCACGACGGAGTATCCTGGGAAGAGGCGAAAAGTTGACACATTCTCAGACTGTCCAGAAAACTCCCACAACTCCCACAACTCCCACAACTCCCCCCGGTGGGTGCAAGAATGGTGATTTTGTTTCGAGCGAACTGGTTTTGGGTGAGGCCATGGATGTCGAGATATGCCCACGCCCTTGGAAGGAAGAAACCCTCCTTATTCGGGGAGGGAGAGGTTTCTTTCGTATGTCCAAGTTCTAGTCATTTAGATATGAGATGGGTCCTCCTTAAACCCGGCCGCTAGGGTAGTGCAAACCTCGATAAAAAATTAGTCGCGAAACGCATAATGCTTCATACGCCAGCATTTAAGGAGAGTAAGCGTAGGTAGGCATTCACTTTGATAACGCCCGTTTTAGGGCGGCTTTGCTCATCGGTGACGCTCAAGTAATCTTGGATTGAGACAGGCCAAAGCAGGAGCCATTCGGGGGGCAAGCCCACCATGGGTGTGTGTCTTCGGCCATCACTAAACGATCATGCCCGTTTGAGTCTTAGGGTCCTCCCCAGAAGCCTCAGGCACGGGTAATGGGAACCAGCTTCATTTTCCAGCGTCTGCCCCCAAAATTGAATACCGTACATCATGAGGATAATTATACCGCTGTCGCGAAGCAGCTGGGAGTCCGCCCTGAGACATTAAGCCGCTGGCGGCAGCTACCAGCCTCCCAATATGCCCTGACCGTCGCAGAGGATCCTTACCTATGTTGACCAGTATCTCAATGTCGTTAATGTTGACCAGTACCTCAATGTCGTTAATTTGGAATGGAAGGGGCTAGATACGTTGATGAACCTCTTGGATGGCCACAACGCTGCGGTTAGGCTCAGGGGTGCTGCTGAAATCTTCAAGCTATGGGGCAACCGCCTACCAGCCTTATGCTGGACCCGATGCGGAGCCAGAGTGATGAAGATCAATAAGCCTCAACAGTGACGCGATCTTGGCTTGACTATTTCATGGGTTCTTGAGCCGATGAAGCTGACTGTAGTGGTCTAATTGAAACGGACAGCCTGATAGGTGGAACATACACCATCATCAGGAGAAAGATATGTCACGAACAAGACGGGACTTCAAACCGGAATTCAAGCTTCAGGTCGCCCGGATGGTCCTTGATCAGGGCCTGAGCGTAAGTCAGGTCTGCAAAGACATGGACTTGACCGAATCGTCAGTTCGGCAGTGGGTGAAACAACTTAGGGCAGAGGTGCAAGGCCTGCCTGGAACAGGGAAACCCCTGACACCTGAACAGCAGAGAATTCGGCAGTTAGAGCAAGAGAATCGTCAGCTCAAGCTGGACAATGAACTGTTAAAAAAAGCTTCGGCCTTCTTCGCCAGGGAACTGAAATGACCTATCGGTGCGTTGATCAGTTACAGAGGGAGGCCGGTGGAATTGCACCGATCTGTGAGCTGCTGGATGTGAGTCGCTCAGGCTATTACGCGTCCAGAAAAAGGCTTCAGGAGCCACATCGGATCTGTCCGTTAGCAACCCAGATTGAGGCGTCGTTCCACGCCTCAGGCCGCAGCTACGGGAGTCGGAGGATCAAGGCGGCGCTGGTTCATCAGGGCGTGTCCGTTGGCCGGCACCGGGTGCGAAACATCATGCGCAAGAAGGGACTGCGTCCGGTTTGGCGACGCAAATTTGTTCACACGACAGATAGTCGACATGACTTGCCTGTGGCTCCGAATCTCCTGAATCGTGAGTTTGATCCGGTAGCCCCAAATTTGGCTTGGGTGGCTGACCTGACCTATATCCGGACACGCACGGGATGGTTGTATCTGGCAGCGGTGATGGACCTCTTTTCAAGGAAGATCGTCGGTTGGGCTATGGCACCAACGATGCCAGCAGAACTGGTTTGTCAGGCCCTTCAGGTGGCTATCGGTCAGAGGGAGGTGACCCCAGGGCTGTTGGTCCATAGAGACCGAGGAAGTCAGTATGCCAGTGAACTGCACAGGAAATTACTGGAGCAATATGGGCTTCAGACCAGCATGAGCCGGAAGGGCAACTGCTGGGATAACAGCGTCATGGAACGATTCTTTCTGAGCCTGGAAATGGAAAGGGTCTGGCTTCGAGACTATGCCAATCAGGCCGAGGCAGAAAAGGATGTTGCGGACTATATCGTGGGCTTCTACAACAGTGTCCGACTGCATTCCAAATTGGGGTATCAGTCCGTAACTGTTCACACCCTTGCTAGCTTCATACATGATGGGCATCATCATCCTCATCATGAAAAAACCTTCTTTCTACCCTGCGCTCGACAAGAAACCTGAACCTCAATCTATCGAGGAGGCCGAAGAGGCTATTCGCCTTCTCCACGAGACCATCGCGTCGTTGACGGAGCGCGCAAAGCAACTTGAGGTTACCCAAGATGCGGGCTCCCATATCCGAACCCTCAAAAAGATCAGGCCTGAAAAATAATTTCATCAAAGCTTAAAAAAAGACTTGACAGGGTTTTGGGCTCAAATTGGCCATTTTGGCTTTCCTCAATGGCTCGCGGCATGCATGGGGCACTCCTGTGCTATTCCGCATCCACAGTCACGTTCCTGCGATTCATGGCACCCGGTCGAGGGTGAAATTATTTTCACCGCTGCCGGCCTCTCAAGAGCAGAAAATCGCCTAAAAAATCAGGGCTTACAATGATTCATGGCCCGAAAACAAAAGTTTCTCGAACGTCCAAAGCACCCCAACTCGCTTCGCGAAGCGTGCAAAATCATCGACGGTTTGTGGACCCTGGTGCAGGATCTCCGTGCGACCGTTGAACGCCTTGAGGTCAACTCCACCAATTCTTCTACCCCTCCCAGTCAGGATCGCCTCTCCGGTAAGGCCAAGCGAGAAAACCACCGCAAACCTTCCGACAAAGAGATCGTGATCGATGTGGACCCAAAGGATCGACATCAGATTTTCGACCTTCCCCAGATTACCTATAGCGTCACAGAACACCAGCGTTTCGGTGGAACCTGCCCGTGTTGCAACCGATCCGTTGTCGCCAAGCTTCCGAAGGCGACCCCTTCCGGTCAGATGGGTCCTGGGCTAATCGCCTGGATTGCACTTTTGAGTGGCCAATTTCGCATGAGCACTCGGAATATCCAGACCTTCCTTGAGATGCAATGGGATCTTCAGTTCAGTGTCGGTGCGATCAGTGAATCTCAGGAGCCGGTCGCCCAATGGCTAGAGCCCCTCTACGATCATATTGGCGACACCGTCCGCAAAGCCCCGGTGGCTCACGCCGACGAAACGACCCATTTTCGCGGAAAGGCTCGCCTCTGGCTCTGGGTGCTTTGCACCCCGCAACTCGCTTTCTATATGGTGCATGCCTCTCGCGGCATGAAAGCGGCAGAACAATTGTTGGGCTTCTTCGCCGGCATTCTCGTTTCAGACCGCCACGGCGCCTATGGCACTCATTCTTCAGATCAGCGACAACTTTGCTGGGCTCACATCATTCGCAATCTTGAACGAATCGCCGGCTACAAGGGTGATGCCGGGGAGTTGGGCCGATGGCTGGTCCACTTCGCTCGGATCATCATCCAGCTCGAACACCGATGGCGAAAGAGCGGTTATCAATCCGAACACTACCGGCGACGATTACTTGCTGCCCGAGAAAACCTCAAGACCTCGCTTCAGCAGGGAGCTGCCCGACATGACGGGAAGAAAACTGGCCGTGTCTGCAAGGAACTGCTGAAGGTCGAGCCAATGCTCTGGCGATTTATGGAATCACCCGGTCTCGACTTGACGAACAACACCGCAGAGAGAGCCCTTCGCCCCTACGTCATCTGGCGAAAAACCAGCTTCTTCAGCCAATCCGAACGCGGAGATCTCTTTCGCGCCCGTGTCATGACGGTCGCTGAAACCTGCCGGCGAATGGACCTTTGCGCCTATACGCTTTTGCGAACAGTCTGCGAGCAAGGCATCCGCGGAGAAACCGTTACCATCCGCTTACCCATCGATCAGATCCACGAAATATCGGCCTCACATCAGCTCGAAAAAAAGGCTTGCCGATATTCCTGAAAACCCCCACCTTCTCTCCGAACACATAAAGTTCTGCCCCCTGGGGACTGTTCTTGAAGGAGAGATCCTCGTAGGTCACCCCGACCAAGCCGATGGTATCGAGGCCGGGCTTGAAGTCCATGATCCACTGCGCCTGGCTGGGAATATGCCCAGGTGTACTGACCAAGCGGAACTGGTTCTTGCCAGGCCCCCCATATAATTGATTGTTCCCGGTTGTATTGCCATCGATATAGAGGAGATCGGCACCTTTACCAGACTTGATCTTGTTGCCCTGGGTACCCACATAAACGACGTCATTATCTGAATAGTCTTGACCTTGAATATGTTGGATGGGGCCGGCGACCCACTTGTCACTCGTGAATCTGAATCTCAACAAACTCCCATCCTGCGGATTAAACTCTGGGGAGTAGGGATCCAGTAGGCTTCGCCCGCCGGGGATGTAGACTGAAAGGCTAGGATTTCCGGAGTCGAACACCAAATGGCCGGTGGCTTGACCGGCCCCGTTCCTCAGTGAGGCGCTAAAATTAAGGCTAAAGGTCGGCACAAATTCTGGAAATTCCTTAGCATTCACGGTGACCACCATCTTGGTGACACCGGGCTCGAAGTGAACCGGCAAGGTCAGCTCACCATTCTTAAGGGTTGCGTTGAAGCGAGCCTGTCCGGATGAATCGAGCAAGTTAAATGAGGCAGGGGTTTTGCCCACGGTTGATGCTTGTGGGATTAATAGCTCTAGATTGTTCTGCCATTGCGAAAATTCATGAAAAACCAACTCCACATCATAGGACTTGTTGGGGTCCATCTGTTGATCATTGAGCTGAACGAATATCCCTGTGTTGAACTGATTGCCGCGCCTATCAAGATCAGATTTAGCCTGCAGCCGAAGAACCGTGTCGGTCAGAATCAGTGCTTGATCGCTGACCTTCGGCGGCTCTAATTGGCCACTAAAACTGTAAAGCCAGATTCCCTGCCCAAGCATCGCGCTGACCAGAACATCATCCTGAGGGTCATATTTCAGGGTGGTGTTATAGCTGCCGGGAGGAGTGGCTGAGGGCAGCCCCTGCCAGTTCATGAGGCTGAATGATTCCGGTAAACCACTGGCGTTCAATGATGCAATCCAAGCCCCCTCTTGGCTAGCGATGACCAAATATTCACCATGACCATTGACCGCTGGGACGTAGACCAGTGATTGCGCCTTGTAAAGATTTAGGGGATTAAACTCAATTCCGAGTTCCTCTAGGGCTAGCGTCCTGTTTTGCCCATTAGGTAGGTGAATGCCAAGCACTTGTTTGGGAGTCACCTTAGCGAGGGTTGTATTAAAGTCTACGATAGGAAAACCCCCCTGCAACCAGTAGACGGTGTCTTTCTGGTTCGGGTTCGGGCGATGTGTGATTGCGATAATCGTTCCGGCCTCAGAATCTGAGGAATAGATAGGCTCGATGTTCTGGCTGGATCCTGCTTGACGGCCATAGATCCCGGAAAAAGTGACATTTTTCCCACTGGGCCCAGCCAACTGCAGTCCAATATAGAGGCTGTCAAAGGGCAGATGTTTATAGAGCGCCGAACCCTGATTGTCGATCGAATTGACCCAGTAGGTATTAAGGTTCTGGGGAACCTCTGTAGGGTCTACATTCCAATCAAACAGTGTATTGAAGACCAGGCTGTCAGGGAGGCTCGGGCGATCCACGGCTATCGTTTCATAGACATTGAAAGTACCCGCCAAGACGATATCGCCCGTCCGATAGGCACCCGGGGTGGCTGAGACGGGGGCGCCAAAGGGCACAGTGAGATCCTGAGCCTTAAATAGATCCCCTTCGTTCAATGGCAGCCGTCGGCCATCAATATCCACATACATATCGATGCTGTCGTAGCTTTTGAAGAATCCATATGGATCAATAGCAACGCGCTGAATATTACCGCTCTTCAAATATTCTTGTGGTGAAACATAGGCGCTCGTGAAATGGCCGACATCTGTGGGGATGGCATCGTCAAAAAAAGCAAGAGATCCATCTCCACCTGTCACATTTTGCATGTAAGGATAGGGGCTCGTAAAACGGCCAATAGAGGCGGCATTGTCCTGATAGGCAGCGACCAACGAATTTGTTGCAGCGTTCCAGTCAACTCTTGTATTTTCCAATGTATTAAGTCCTGGGGCCGATAGAGACGACCACCAGCGGATGCCTTTAGCCTCTAATGGCAGCTGCCAGACACCGCCATCATCGGACTGAATCAGCCCAACCCCATTGGGCGTGTCATAGTAAGTGATCTGACGGGAGTCGGCGTGGGGCGCGCCTGGGGCTCTATCGCCCGCCACACCAAAAGATCCAATCGGTCCATAGAGGTAATCTAAACTTGACGGATTGTTGCCGAATCCAACGGCGACCAACCCTCCGGCATAGGTGTATGCATTAATTCCGCCGTAGGTGTTTCCGCCGGCGAATACACGGAGTCCCTGAGGATCAAGGGGGTCGGCCGAAAGAGAGAAATTGCCATAATAATTGTCGTTTGCGGCCTGGTTGGATCCGATTTTATTGGTTACTGCCGCGCTTTCGTAATCGAGCAATTCGAAGGTGACAGGGTCAATTACCAACCGGTCGATCTGTCCGATAGGATTTAGTTTTCCATTCACCCAAGACCCTACAAAGGCAATGATTGCTCCGTTAATAAATCGCGGGTAGACCGAGATCCGACCAATACGCAGGTTTTTGTTTTGAAGCTCAACCAGATAATCAGCATAGAGGCTCCCCAAAAGCGGAACCAGTACTGGGGTACCCGACACATTCGCGTAAAGTCCTACAGCGTTGGCATACACACCTGCAGGGGGCTCTTTAGCGTGCCCTGCGATCAGAAGAGGTCGCTCGGATGACCACCCAAGGAACCTAGCGGTCATATAGTTCTCTGCTATTGCGGAGCCCAAGATATTCGCTTTGCCAATCCCCCCTGAATCTGACTGCGACATGGCCAGAAAATATCCAAATGATTTATCCCCTCCAATGAACACAGTTGCAAGCAAGCCTCCTCCTTGCCAATCCAAGCTACGGATATATATACCGGACAAGGTGAGAGTTTTATCGGCGTCAGCCGAATTGGCTAACCATCGAATTGAGCCATCCCCTTGGATTTCGCCCAATTGAACCCCGTTTCCCGGAACGCCAATATGAGCGTAGTTAGTGGGATTGCCCTGGCCTACAGCAAGATACCGTCCATTGGGTGAAATGGATAAAGCAGCGATCGATTGTGATCCGACATAGCCGGAACCCGGCCGGCTGACCCAAGACCAACGTCCTGCCATATAGCCGGTGTGTTGGCAGAACCGGATATCATGGCAGCACCGTAGAATTCGGGAACGGCTAGCTGCCCGCTTAAGGGATCCCGAATGACATCAAGGCCAGCAGGGAACCAGGTTGCCTTGGGCAAGGAGGATGCGGTGGCGCAAATGGGGATACTGGCGAGTAAAAGTAAACCCAACACAAAGGCGTTCGTTATTATTTTTATCTGAACCATGATCTCATCCTTTACGGGAAGTAAGTGAGTTCTACGAAATGCTAAGCCTACAGCGCTCCCAGCGCTGAACGGCCGCATTGCGCAGAACGGTTAATGCCTTCGGCGCCCCAGCCGTCCCCGCTCCAGCCGTTTAGCGACAACAAGGCCGCTTCACGTGACTCGCAGATGACTCTACGGGCTTTCGGGAAACCTTGCAGCTCACCGATGGTGAGCCGCCCGGACCTGGCCCTTATGGGGGGGATGAAAATCATCCCGGTCTCGCCGCTGCGCGGCTGACCTTTTATTTTCAGCAATGTGGTTGAAATGGATAGAGAAAGACACTCACACAGTCTAGCCCAAACTCAGGAGGAGTGATTGAGATCTCTCATCTAGTGTCTTTCTAATCTGCTTGTGTGCAACTTTTTTGGAGTGGGACCGGGTGCGGGTTCATGCTGTAACGATGTTCAGGTCGGAGGTGGCGGAGGGGTATAAGTAGCCGCCTTTGATGACCCCGGCCACCAAGATCGCCCAAGTAAAACACCTATTTTTATAAGCGAGGATCTTTTGGTGGATGAATTGCTGCAATAGTCTGGATAACAATAAATCGTTTGTGAATCTAAATTATTAAGGAACAATCCAGGCTGCAAAGAACAGAAAGGAGAACAATCGGTTTGGCCAAAAGAATTGTAATTGCTATATGACTCATAAACAGAGGCTGCAATATCTTTTGCATCTTTCCCTATCCATGGCGAATTTGGATCCTCATTAGTTCTATTGAGATAGATCTGTATTACATCATCTTGAAAATTAAGGAATGCAGTAGCGGACTCAGATTGCGTCCTGTATTTCCTTTTGACTCGAGGATTAGAAAAGGTCTCTTTTGCGGTGTTCTCTTCGCTAGTATTTAATTTAAGACTATTCTGCTGCTCTAATGCAGCTGTGCCGTAAATCTCACCATAATTATACCTTGAAGCTATACTCGCCTGTATCATTTCATAAGTCAGATTTGGAGTGGTGTTCCAAGGGTAAAGCATAATTCCTTGTCCATTACTCATCACGCCAAGCTCATCGCTATATAAATCTCCAGGATAGGCGGATTTAATGTTATTGGCCCAAACACAAAACTTACTGGTAGCCGAGCTGGTGCCAGAGACGCACTTGTTGGTGTCAGCAGTGTTAAAGCCACTGATACTGCTGATGTCCTGGTAATACCCATAATAGTTGTCATATTCGCTACGGAGAGTAAATTGCTGATTTTCTATTTCACCCCAATACGCAAGGAATTCTTGGAGCTCTTGTACCTCTGATTGCTTGAGCCAACCCCCATGCTTATCTTGATAAATCTTTACCAGCGTCGGCCAAGCAGGGGTCTGTCCACCATTGGAGCTAAATAATGCCGTGTTGATTGCAGATCCACAGGTATCATGAACAGCCTTCCAGTTTGGCAGCCAAACATCAATGAAAGAGGCATTGCTACTATTCAGCGGGTAGGTTGAGGCGCCCGCAATGGCGTCTCTATAGGACTCCCAAGCAGTATCCATTTTGGTGCTGCATTGCTGCGCCACATTGAGTGAAACCTGAACACTAAGATAAGCCACTTGCTCTGACAGATAGGCAATCTGCGTGCTAATGCATGTTAGCTGCGCTTGTATAGCCTGCAATGTTTCTGCTGTTGGATCAGGGAAATTTAAAAACATCCCCAACACGGGTTCTGTAGCTGCGCTAGGAACACCTGCATATTTGCCTAAGGCGAACATCGCGGCCACACCGATATCGGTAATGATTTCTTCTGAAGACTTGGATTCATCCCCATTTCCAACCGGTGCGCTGCACACATCGGTTGCTGATGATGCGCGGGGTTTTAGTCTGATACCCCCATCAACCGCCGCGATTGATATACGTGGACTTGCTTGTCTTGCATCACCCTGAGCGATGCTTTGGGTGATGTCGCTATCTGAAATGGGTTCGAGACTCTTAAAGCGGCGGCCATTTCTTGACGCCTTAGCCACGGCGTTAACTACGGCGCCAAATCCTCCAAGCCGTTTCCGCTTCTCATTCAGGCGAACCTTATCGACATGGATATTTTTTACCTGAAGCACATAATCCGGGGCGCCTATACCAATCCCCAGGGATTGTCGTACCTCTGAAAGAGCCTGAGGATAAGTTCTATTGGCATTTGTCAGGAGTGATGCCGCGCTTGATAACAAGTCCATCTTTACAGATGCGAATTCAGCGCCCACCTGTGATGTGCGTGCAGTGAGGTGTCCATGGAATTTAACGTTCTTGGCACTCCCGCCAGTCGTAATGATCTTGAGAGGAAAGGCGCTTGGATCGACCGTCGTTAAAAGAATATTTTCCCTGCCGTTTTCGTTTGTTCGGCCACGCCCAACAAGGCGTCCTTTAGCATCCCTTACGCTTACTGTGGCCCCATCAAGCGGTTCTTCTGGTGCGACGGTGGCCCAGACCTTAACCATGTTCGACACCCCATCCAATGGCACGGCAATGCCAGAACTGCTAAAAAACCCAAGGACCAAAACTCCAATAATTCTGGTCAAAATATTTGCTATGTTCATGATTGATAGAATCTCATGGTTTTTAGGTCCCGCTTTAATCCGGCCTTGTTTTGGCGTCCTAGGGCTACCCGGTCGCCATCAAATCATTTGTCCGCGCAGCCATTTGATATCAGCTTTTAGTTTGTTAACAGATTCATCAGAACACTAAGTCATGAAATGGTCAATTCAAGATCGTGCACCTGTTAAGGCTGGGCGGGCTCTAGAATCAACTGCAACACCTATGAGAGTAGGATGTTGGGATGGAAAAATCATACAACCATTTGAAGCCTGAAGAACGGGCTACGGTCATGGGCGGCGGCCGGAGAGCGTGCTCGGGAAAGACGATACCAGAGGCGACGATGGCCCAAGCTGGGTCCTCACACGGTGTTGTTTGGCGTTGTTGAATATTTTCTCCGTGATCGTTGGTCTCCGGAGCAAATCGCTGGCACACTCCGTAATCGTTATCCTGTCGAACCGGAGAAGCGGGTGTCGCACGAAACGATTTATAACGCTCTGTATGTCATGCCCAAGGGTGAGCTTAGAACGGAGCTGCTGGGTTGCCTGAGGCAAGCCCGACGCATCCGGCGCCCGAGAGCACGCGGTGAGGATCGACGGGGCCAAATTCAGGATATGGTGAGTCTTCATGTGCGCCCGCCCGAGGTTGAAGACCGATTGATCCCGGGACACTGGGAGGGAGATCTGATCAAGGGTGCGTTCAACCGCTCTGCGGTGGGTACCCTGGTGGAGAGATCGAGCCGACTGGTCATGTTGGTTTGGATGGAAAATGCCTCGGCCGCCGCGGCGCTTGAAGGTTTCAGTCGTATCCTGAATGGCGTACCTGAACCGATGCGCAAGAGTTTGACCTACGACCAGGGCAAGGAAATGAGTGAGCATAAGCAGCTCTCAGAGAGGACGGGCGTTGCGGTATTCTTTGCTGACCCTCACAGTCCCTGGCAGCGAGGATCGAATGAGAACACCAACGGGCTTCTCCGTCAGTATCTTCCGAAGGGGACCGACCTGTCGGGGTTCACCCAAGACGACCTGAATGCGATTGCTTGGCAGATGAACAATCGACCTCGAAAAATTCATGGGTTTCGGACCCCGCTTCAGGTCTATAACGAAATGCTGCAGTTGGCTCAAATGCCGACGCAGGGATGTCACTAACCAAGTGTTGCGGCTGGTACTTGAAACCGACCAACAAAAATCAAAGGAGTGCAAATGGGATCAAAAAGTCAACTAAGTTCACCTCTTTTTTTCGCCATGGCGTTTTTTTCCTTCTGGTCGATCGCGTCGGAGGCGTCAACGCCTTACTATGCGATCATCGACGCTGGAAGTGGAGGTTCGCGACTTTACCTGTATCAGGTGGATAACTCCGTTCCAACCGCTCCCACCTTGACACAGCTGGTATTGCCGGGAGTGAACAAGGTAACACCGGGGATATCAACCGATCTCAAAAATTGTGATGCCTATATCGCGCCTCTATTCACCTTGCTGAACAACTATTTGGCCACGCAGAACATACCCCAGACAAGTGTGACGGTTTCGCTCCAGGCCACTGCAGGAATGAGGGTTATTTCACCCTTAGACCAGACCAAATGTTACGGCGCCGTCCAGAGTGAACTAAACAAGCAATTATCCAATGTGGTGGTTGGACCGATCAAAACCATTCAGGGCCGTTACGAAGGTGCGTTCCAGTGGATGACGATCAATTACCTGAAGGGAAATCTGAGTTCAGGGCAAAAAACCGTTGGTGTATTGGAAGTCGGCGGAGGTTCCTACCAGATGACCTTCGAGTCTCCCGGAAAGCTACAGACCCTCGATTTCATCAGCATTCCATTCGGCGGAAAATCCTATTCTCTGTTTTCAAGGAGCTACACAGGGCTTGGAGGCAATTTCTCTCGTGAAGACGCCACCGATGATCCAAATGCCTTCCAGGTCGGGTTTCAACTTGCGAGTGGGGCTGTCGGAACCGGGGATTACTACAAAGGAAAACTGTCTGCACGAAAGATCATTCGCGCAAAGCCCGTTAGCATTCCGCCTCAGGCAAAAATGCCCCCGCTTTCTTCGTTCATAGGTGTTGGGCTTTATGAACAGGTTGCTGTGGACCTTAATCTGGGTACGTCTATCTCGTCGACCAGTATTGATCAGGCTGCGAGCGTTTTTGCAAAGCAACCTTACGATGTGAACACCACGAACTCTTATGAGTTTAGTAAGGTCTACACCGCTCAGTTGATTTCTGAAATGATCAGGACGTGGTTCCCACCGACACAGAGTCTGAAGGTAGAGGACACTATTGATGGAAAGGCCGTCACCTGGACTTTGGGATCGGCGGCTTACATGGTTGCCGGTGGGCTTATCCCCTGATCAGACGACAGCAACAACCCAGGGTCACCGGACGGCTACTTACAAAACCTACATTGCGTAAACTGCAAGCCGTCCGTTGCCCACTGTCGTTGATGGCCAGAGTTGTTCATCGTGACTGAAGATGACATGATCATCAACTGATAAGGACCTAATGGCATTATCCAAGACAATCATTACTCGCCTTAAGATCATGACTAAATGCTATCCGATATTGAGTGCCCGTCTCACCGCAATTTCAGTAGGAATGTTAGTAGCAACAATGTCCCTCCACACGGGCACGGCAGAAGCTGCACCTGCGTCATCCTCCATCAAGGATGTTAAGCACTTCGTTGTGATCTACATGGAGAACCACAGTTTTGACAACCGCTTTGGTTCCTGGGAAGGCGTTAATGGAAGGATTGGAACCTACATAAAACAGGTCAACCAAAGTGGAAACGATTTTCAGTGTCTGCCCCAGTACTCAGGCTATAGCGATCTCTTCAATGTCTCCCAGACCTGCACAGACACGGTCAATGGATTTACCAGCGGATTCCAGAATGCCGCCTTCAATCTGGCCGATTATCAGAAAACCGATAAGTGCCCTGACAGCCCGGAATTCTGTTACGAAGAGGACAAGATAACGCATCAGTTTTATCAGGAACAGTTCCAAATGAACTACGGCCTGATGAACCGGTATGTCATTGCCAATTACACGGGGGGGTCCGTGGCTAGTTATACGGAAACGAGAACCTTGCCGATATATCAATACCTCCACAGACAAAATTCGACAGTAAGGTACGCCATCATGGATAACTTCTTCCATGCAGCATTTGGTGGCTCTTTCCTCAATCACCAGTGGTTGGTTGCGGCTAGAACGCCAGTCTGGCCCAATGCCGTGAATGACGGCAGTACGAAGGATCTTCACTCGGTTGTTGACATCAACGGAATGCCGAGTAGCAAGGGTTCTAAAAACAACGGAAAATACAATCCAGAGTACTATGAATCCCCCTCGCATGATCTGCCGAATGTGCAGGATACAAATCTAACCGCATCCTGCAACCCCGCAAGCAACCGCGGTACCACATACCCAGGAACGCTCTGTGGAGACTATGTGGTCAATACCAGCCAGCCCGCGCAACAGCCCTTTAAGCCGGGAGAGGAGGCCTACAAGCAGGTTCCATTACAGACTCATGCCACTATTGCCGATCGACTATCGAGCAAAGGCGTTTCATGGGCTTGGTATGGTGGCGGTTGGTCCAATGCGAATGGAGAGTACCGCTCCCCCGGTTGGACTAACGGAAAGTCATCGGATAGAAAATGTACTGATACCCACACAGATCCAAAGGCCGTTTTTCCCTATTGCGTGAATGATGATTATTCCTTTCATCACAACCCTCTGAACTTCTTCAAAAAGTTTGACAGAAAGACTCCATCTGGCATGTCGAACCGAAAGAGACATCTCCGTGATGAGGTTGAATTTAGAAATCTCGTAACGAACTCTCGGAATAAGTGCAAGCTGAGAGCAGTCAGTTTCGTGAAGCCCATTTGGGGAAACACCTCGCATTCCCGGGGTGGCAATGATCTTATAGGAGATCAGCATCTGGCCGAACTCGTTGAGGCCGTCGAGTCCAGTTCATGTGCTGCGAATACCATGATCATCGTGACCTACGATGAGAACGGGGGTGAGTTTGACCATGTCCCCCCGCCTGGCCAAAACATGCCCGGTGTATTTGATGAATGGGGGCCTGGAACGCGTGTGCCATCTCTCGTCATTTCCCCGCTTCTGGCCTTCAATGCCGCGGTGGACAGCACGCAATACGATACGACGTCCATTCTTGCCACCTTGGAAGAGCGCTTTGGTCTGGCTCCGCTGAGTTCCAGGGATATGGCAGCAACGTCACTCTCAAAAACACTAGATCCGAAGAACACAAATCTGAGACCTTTACCTGCTCCATAAAGTAATTTTTC
>RFVA01000044.1 GCA_009922685.1 Gammaproteobacteria bacterium
AGTTGACGGCCCTGATACCGAAGAATACCTTTTGGGGTGAGCCAGGAGAGGTTTTTGGCCAGATGTTCATACCAGGGCCTTCGGGCCATCCAATTGGTGGCGACGATGAAACGCGTCGTATTGGGCGCTAGTTGACTTAGAATTCTTGGAAGTTCAAAAGGATTGTCAGGCTCACAGTTGAGTGCACGTTTGTACTGAAGGGGGCGTTCTAGAGCCTCAGCAAAGAGCACGTCCCCGCGCTCATTGATGATCGCTAGAGCGGGATCGTGGTAGGTGGCACCGAGACCCAAGTAGAGGGTTGGGGCACTTTTGTGGCCTTTCTCGGTCATTGTGAGGACTCTAGATGAACGTCGTTGGTGGCGGCTCGGCTCATTTTACTGGTAATTCTTGAATCGCTTTCGACCCATATGAAACCTAAAAGGTTCGTTTTGCCCTGGTGGATGGGTTTCAGTGTGTCACTGCTGTTACCCATCACCTTCCTTATCTTTCTCCTCACAGGCCCCCACCCTCCCTGGTTGGCGGTTGCCTTTACGGTGCCTGTCTGGGCTTTGATCGCATGGGATTATTGGGCAAAAAGCGAAACCCGATGGGTTCCCTCTGAGGCTCCCCAGTGGTTCTTCGATAGCCTTCTCTATCTCCTCGCACTGCTTCAGATATTGAATCTTTTGGCGATGGGGGTGATGGTTTTGGAGATGCACTGGGGAGGACTTTATGAGAATGTTGTCGGTTGCTTGAATCTGGTCGTCTTGAGGATCCTCGGCGGGACCACCTTTTGTTGTTCGGTGATCGCCCCGGCGCATGAACTCATTCACCGCCGCTCAAAATGGCAGCATTTTTTAGGTCGATTGATGCTCCTGCTGACCTTTTATGATCATTTCGCGATCGCCCATCGGCAAGGGCATCACGCTCGCCTTGGGAGTCAGGCGGATCCTTCCACCGCAGAGCCTGGTGAGACTTATGAGGCCTTTTTCTGGCGCTCTTTAAATCGTCAGTGGCAGGTGGCCCTTCGCGCTCAGCCCCACCGGGTGTGGCTGGGTGTCCTCCTTGGGGGGCTCTTGATGCTGGGTTATGGGCTGCTGTTTGGGGGGTTGGCGCTGTTTGCGTGGGTCTACATCAGCGGGGTCGCTATTCGGCTGTTGGAGTCGGTCAATTATTTTCAGCACTACGGACTGACCCTGAGCGCCGCGCACTCATCGAGAACAGCCTGGCGCTGCGACTCCAGCCTGAGTTATTTCCTTTTTCTGGGACTGACCCGGCATGCAGATCATCATCGACGGCCCGGGATTCCCTATCAGGAACTGCAGCCGATTCCCCATTCCCTCAAGCTTCCTCGCGGCTATCTATGGACCGCCATTTGGGTCAAAAATCGAAATGCTGATTTCCGCCGTTGGGCCCAAGGGGAGGCCTTAAGGGAAAGCCGGCCAGTCCATGCGAAGACCGGCCGGCCTTTGTCGCTAGCGACCGGTCAGGAGGCGATAGCTTTTGCCCGCGAGGAATGCGCCTAACAGCGGAGCAACCCAGAACAGCCAGAGTTGGCCTAGCGCCCAACCGCCGACAAAGAGGGCAGGACCCGTGCTTCGGGCAGGATTCACCGAGAGATTGTCAACCGGAATTCCGATCAAGTGAATCAAGGTCAGCCCAAGGCCGATCGCTATGGGCGCAAAACCCGCGGGTGCTTTGCTGTCGGTAGCCCCTAAGATGATGATCAGAAACATGAACGTGAGCACCGTTTCGAGGGTTAAAGCGGCAAGTAGACTATATTGACCGGGTGAATGATCGCCGTAGCCATTCGTGGCGAACCCGCTACCGACCACATCAAAGCCTGCTTTGCCGCTCGCGATGAGGTAGAGGACGGCCGCTCCGGCTAAGGCCCCAAGGACCTGAGCGATGACGTAGGGGAAAATCTCCTTCGCCGGAAAGCGCCCGCCAGAAACCAGACCAATCGTGACGGCAGGGTTGAGGTGACATCCTGAAATATGGCCGATGGCATAGGCCATTGAGAGAACGGTGAGACCAAAGGCGACAGCGACCCCGAGGAACCCGATACCGAGTTCTGGATAGGCCGCCGAGAGGACAGCGCTTCCACAGCCGCCAAACACCAGCCAAAAAGTCCCCAAACATTCCGCAGCACTGCGACGCATGATATTCATTGGTTTTTCTCCTTGAACACGTTCTTTTTGTGTTGATGATTTATTTCATTATGGTGAAGGAACGATCCTGTCATTCCCCCTTAGAACCCTATTCGATAATGCGAAAGGAGACAACTATCGGCGCGTTTACTGGCCTCCAAGGACTTTGAATGCGATGAGATAGGGCCGGCGAGGGGCTACCGCGAAATCCTCCCAAGGTCTCGCGATCTTGAATTTGAATGGAACAAGGGGGGTCCCTTGTCTATAATCAGTCCTTGTGCGGATGAACCCCAGTTCCAAAGGAATTCAAAAGTATGGCGGTTGGCTCAAATTCTCAAAATATCCAGAACCTTCACTTGGCGCATGATCCTGATCCGGATGAGACCCGAGAGTGGCTTGAGGCCCTCCAGGCGGTCATCGGATCTGAGGGGATTGAGAGAGCCCATTATCTGATAGAGAATCTCGTCGATGAGGCCCGACGGGCCGGTGCGAATCTCCCCTACACGGCGAATACCGCCTATATCAATACGATTCCAACCCATCTTGAAGCCCGATCGCCGGGTGATGCCACGATCGAGCATCGCATTCGCTCTTTCATTCGCTGGAATGCCATGGCTATGGTGGTCAGGGCGAACCGCAAATCGACCGAGTACGGTGGCCACATTGCGAGTTTCGCCTCGGCGGCGACCCTCTATGATGTCGGCTTTAATCATTTCTTTAGGGCGCCTACCAAGGAGTTTGGGGGGGATCTGGTTTACTTCCAAGGACATGCCGCGCCCGGCATTTATGCCCGCGCCTTCATGGAAGGCCGTCTCAGCGAAAAACAGCTCGATTATTTCCGGGCCGAGATTGAAGGCAAGGGTCAAGGTCTAAGTTCATACCCACACCCTTGGCTGATGCCTGATTTTTGGCAGTTCCCAACGGTGTCGATGGGCCTTGGTCCCATCATGTCGATCTACCAAGCCCGTTTCATGAAGTATCTTGAGGATCGCGGGATCCTCTCGACCGCCGGGCGAAAAATCTGGTGCTACTGTGGCGATGGCGAAATGGACGAACCCGAATCATTGGGCGCCATCGGCCTTGCGGGACGTGAAAAGCTCGACAATCTGGTGTTCGTGATTAACTGCAACCTGCAGCGTCTGGATGGCCCGGTCCGGGGCGATGGCAAGATTATTCAGGAGCTTGAGGCTAACTTCCGGGGTGCCGGCTGGAATGTGATTAAGGTGATCTGGGGGTCTTATTGGGATCCCTTGTTGGCGAAGGACACCAAGGGCCTCTTAAGGAAGCGCATGGAAGAGGTTGTTGATGGGGAGTACCAGGCCTATAAGGCGAAGGGGGGTGCCTACACGAGGGAACACTTCTTTGGTAAATCTCCTGAACTGATGGAGATGGTCGCCAACATGTCCGATGACGACATCTGGCGTCTCAATAGGGGCGGGCACGATGCCCACAAGGTCTATGCCGCCTATCATGCGGCCTCGAACCACACGGGCCAGCCGACTGTGATTCTTGCCAAAACGGTCAAGGGTTATGGGATGGGGCCTGTCGGTGAGGGCCGGATGTCGACACACCAACAGAAAAAGCTCGACGATGGATCGATCAGGGCTTTCCGTGATCGTTTCAAGATCCCTCTGGCCGATGACCAGTTAGCGGATGTTCCTTATTACCGGCCCGCGGACGATAGCCCTGAAATGCAGTACATGCAGGAACGCCGCAAGGCCTTGGGCGGGCCACTCCCTCAGCGTCGCCGGGATGCTCCACACCTCCAAGTCCCCGATCTCCAGCTTTTTGAAAGCATGCTGAAGAGCTCCGAAGATCGTGATATGTCGACCACCATGGCGTTTGTCAGGATTCTGACCTTACTCTTGAGAGACAACAAGGTCGGCCGTTATGTCGTACCCATTGTTCCTGATGAGGCCCGCACCTTTGGTATGGACAGCCTCTTTAGACAGTACCGGATCTATTCATCCGTCGGCCAGCTCTACGAGCCTGAGGACTCCGATAGTGTCATGTATTATCGGGAGGATAAGACGGGACAGATTCTCGAAGAGGGCATCAACGAGTCTGGGTCAATGTGTTCTTGGATTGCAGCGGGTACGGCCTACAGCAATCACAATGTGCAGATGATCCCGTTCTATATCTACTACTCGATGTTTGGGTTCCAGCGGGTTGGTGATCTGATGTGGGCCGCAGGCGATATGCGGGCCAAAGGTTTCCTCTTGGGCGGTACCGCCGGGAGGACCACGCTGGCCGGTGAAGGTCTTCAGCATCAAGATGGACACAGCCTCCTCGCGATGTCAGCGATCCCCAACTGTGTGTCCTATGACCCCTGCTATGCCTACGAATTGGCTGTCATTATTCAGGATGGCCTAAAGCGTATGTATCAGGATGGCGATCAGGTGTTCTATTACCTCACCGTCATGAACGAGAATTACGCGCATCCCGCAATGCCAGAAGGCTCGCGCGAAGGCATCGTAAAGGGGATGTACAAGATCAAAGATGCGGGCAAAAACGCCAAGATTCAGCTTCTTGGGAGCGGCACGATATTGAGAGAGACCTTGGCGGCGGCGGAGATACTCAAGACCCAGTTCAAGATCGATGCCGATGTCTGGAGTGTCACCAGCTTCAATGAGCTCCGACGCGACGGCCTTGATGCGGAGCGCTGGAACCTGTTGCATCCCTCAAAGCCCCGCCGCCTCAGCTATGTGGAGGAGCAACTGGCAGGAACGAAGGGTCCGATCGTTGCGGCCTCTGACTATATGCGACTGGTCGCCGATCAGATCAGGCCTTATGTGCCGAGAAGTTATTCCGTCTTAGGGACCGATGGTTTTGGTCGCAGCGACCGTCGCTCAGAGCTTCGTAGGTTCTTTGAAGTGGATCGTAATTACATCACTCTGGCGGCTCTGAAGTCGCTGGCCGATCAGGGCGACATCCCGGTCAAGGTGGTCGCCGAGGCCATCAAGACGCTGGGCATTGACCCTGAAAAACCTAACCCGCTGACTGTTTGAGGAATTTCCATGGCTGCCGTTCTCAAAGAAGTTCATGTTCCAGACATTGGTGAGTACAAGGATATTGAAGTCATCGAGGTGCTGGTCAAACCAGGAGATGTCGTTCAGCCTGATGATTCGCTGATTACCCTTGAAAGCGATAAGGCGGCGATGGAGGTCCCTTCTCCGGTCGGTGGGACGGTGTCTAGCCTCAACATCAAGCCGGGGGATCGGGTCAGTAAAGGCTCCCTCATCCTGTTGCTTCAAACCGCGACCGAGACGGTTCCAGTTGCAGCGCCGGTAGCCGCACCGAAACCGGTGGAAGCCCCGTCCATTGAGCCGATCGTGCCGCCGATTGCTACGCCGGTAGCCCCGGTCGTTCCAGTGACCGCTTCTTCGGTCCCTCATCTTGAGAATGTGACGGTTCCTGATATTGGCGATTTCAAGGAAATTGAAGTCATTGAAGTTTTAGTGAAGCCGGGTGACCTTGTGGCACTTGATGATTCCTTGATTACGCTTGAAAGCGACAAGGCGGCGATGGAGGTTCCTTCCCCTTTAGCGGGCGTTGTGAAGGAGATCAAGCTCAAGCCTGGAGATCGGGTGAGTAAAGGTGCGTTGGTCTTGGTGATGGAGGTTCAGAGCGCTCAGGCAGTGCCGGCGGCTGTTCCTGAGGTTGCGCCTTCGGTGGCTGCTCCTGTGACAGCCCCTGTGGCTGCTGCGCCCACGCTAGCAATCGCTCCTCCCGTTTTCTCTTCATCCGAGAGTGGGGTTCCCCCGCATGCGACGCCCGCCATTCGGAAATTCGCCCGTGAATTGGGTGTCGATCTTCATGAAGTCAAGGGCACAGGGCCCAAGCAACGGATTTCACGCGAGGATGTACAAAGCTATGTGAAGACCACTCTCCAAGGCGCTGGTCAGTCGTCTGGCGGCGGTCTCGGTTTTGGACTTCCCCCAGCGCCCGTAGTCGATTTTAGCCGGTTTGGCACCATCGACTCGGTTCCCCTTTCAAGGATCCAAAAGCTCTCAGGTCCTAACCTTCATCGCAACTGGGTTTCGATTCCTCATATTACTCAGTACGATGAGGCCGATATTACCGACCTTGAAGCCTTTAGAATTTCTCTTAAGGGTGAATCTGAAAAGCGCGGGATCAAACTGTCGTTTTTACCGTTCGTGATGAAGGCGCTTTCAGCGAGTTTGAAAGCCCATCCCACCTTCAACGCCTCCTTGGATCCTTCTTTGGAGACCCTGATTCTCAAGCACTACGTTCATATTGGGGTGGCCGTTGATACCCCGGATGGGCTCGTCGTTCCTGTGGTTCGGGATGTCGATCAGAAGAGCGTCTTTGAGATCGCTCAAGAGTTGATGGACCTGAGTCAAAAGGCACGGAATAAAAAGCTTCGGGGTGCTGATCTTGAAGGAGGGTGTTTTACCATCTCAAGTTTGGGTGGAATCGGCGGAACCGCTTTTACACCGATCATCAATGCGCCTGAAGTCGCTATTCTGGGTCTTTCGAAAAGCCAAATGAAGCCGGTCTATCAGGAGGGTCAGTTTGTTCCACGATTGATGCTGCCGTTGTCCTTGTCCTATGACCATCGGGTGATCGATGGAGCCGCAGCAGCCCGCTTCATTGTTCATCTGAGCGGCACGCTGACGGATCTTCGGCGCGTTCTGCTTTAAATTCTGAGTGTTC
Organism: Gammaproteobacteria bacterium; assembly: GCA_009922685.1. Classification (GTDB taxonomy): domain Bacteria; phylum Pseudomonadota; class Gammaproteobacteria; order Methylococcales; family Methylococcaceae; genus UBA6136. Next base: position 6,807 of record RFVA01000044.1, read on the forward strand.
ACCCACCTCATGACTATCAGGGTATGTCAGCATGAATGATCTTTCGTCTCTCCACGCCGAGGTTTTGGTCCTTGGCGGCGGTCCAGGAGGCTACACGGCGGCCTTTCGTGCGGCTGATCTTGGCCAGAAAGTCATTCTGGTTGAACGTTATCCCACCCTGGGTGGGGTGTGTCTTAATGTCGGCTGTATCCCTTCTAAAGCGCTCCTCCATACGGCGCAGGTCATTCACGAGACTCAAGACAGCGAGCACACCGGTGTCCATTTCGAGCCGCCGACGATTGATCTAGAGAAGGTCAGAGGTCACAAGAATAAGGTCGTTAAGACCCTCACCATGGGGCTGGCCAGTATGGCGAAGCAGCGGGGTGTCGAAGTGATTCAGGGCGTCGGGCAATTTAGCTCTGATAAGACCCTGACAGTGACTGGGGCCGAGGGATCCAAAGAGATTCGATTTGACTCGGCCATCATCGCGGTGGGATCGCAACCGGTGAAAATCCCCGGTTTTCCCCATGATGATCCAAGGCTCATTGATTCCACCGGCGCTCTTGAATTAGCCGATATCCCAGGACGCCTCCTCATTGTGGGTGGGGGGATCATTGGCCTTGAGATGGCCACGGTTTACCATGCCCTTGGATCGTCCATCACCGTCGTTGAGTGGATGGATCAACTGATCCCTGGCTGTGATGCCGATTTGGTGAAGCCGCTTCATCAAAAAATTATGAAGTGGTATGACAAGATTTACCTCAAGACCAAGGTGACCCGAATCGAATCCAAAAAGGAGGGCCTTGAGGTCTTCTTTGAAGGAGACGACGTCCCTGCCTCCCTCTTATTCGACAAGGTGCTGGTGGCGGTGGGTCGACGTCCCAATGGACTGACGATTGCAGCTGAAAAAGCCGGTGTGAGGGTCGATGAGCGGGGTTTTATCCCGGTCGATAATACCCAACGAACCAATGTTCCCCATATCTTTGCGATCGGTGACGTGGTGGGCAACCCCATGTTGGCCCACAAGGCGACCCATGAGGCTAAAGTCGCCGCTGAAGTGATTGCGGGCCATAAGACGGCCTTTCAGGCGTTGACGATCCCCTCGGTCGCCTACACCGATCCTGAGCTTGCCTGGATGGGTCTTAACGAGACACGGGCCAAGGCGGAAGGAATTCCCTATGAGGTCGCGACGTTCCCATGGGCCGCCAGTGGGCGTGCGCTTGGGATCGGGCGCCGCGAAGGTTTGACCAAGATCCTGGTCGATAAAGAATCAAAGCGCATCCTCGGGGCAGGTATGGTTGGTCCTAATGCCGGTGAATTGATCGGTGAAGCGGTCCTCGCCCTAGAGATGGGGGCGGACATGGAAGATATTTCTCTGACGATTCATCCCCATCCGACCCTTTCAGAAACTTTCCCATTAGCGGCTGAAATGATTGAAGGGACGATTACGGATCTCTATATCAAGAAGTAATTTGTCTCTTTATTTCCTGATACGGCAACACTCTATGTTGAAGCCAACTGAAAATTAACCCTGCGGGGGTGCGGCGTAAAACTTGGACTGATTTATGCCGCGATTCCAAGACTCAATCGGTACTCGACCGGACTGAGCGATCCTAGTCAAATCTTGATTCGTTTATAGTTATACCAGCGAATATAGGAATCAATCATCTCGATGAACTGTTCAATAGAAATTCCCTGCCAACTTCGAGGGTAGAATATTTCTGTTTTCAATCGACCGAAGAAGCCCTCACAAGCTGCATTATCCTGGGAGCAACCCTTGCGGGACATCGATCGAATCAATTTGGCGTTCTGCATCCTTGTGAGCCATCCCGCGCGAATTTGACAGTTCGTGACGCAACTTCTGATATTGAACATAGCGCCGCTCAAACGTGCCACCACATAGCTTAATTCGTAAGCGTCCGGCCGTTCCAATTGAAAGGGCGACCTTGGCCGCCCCAATAATCAACCAATCACCGACTGAGTTTTACTGGCCCATCAAACCAATACTCATGTTAGATGTCATTGTGAACGTCCCGATCCGGCAGCTGCATCAGTATGGAGAAACGCAGGACTTCGTATTCCTCGATTATGGCCGCCTCAAACGAGCCTTCAATGATTATTGGGTGCTAACAGGGATTGAAGGCGCTGCAGCAACACTTTGGGGCGGCAGGAAGATCATGGCTCGCTATGCGGCACTGAAACCGCTGCAGGAATAATCGACCATGACATACCACTGCGTTTGGGTGGGTCACCGTCAAGAGAGCCCTTGTGAGGCGCCCTTCTAATCATCACCTTCCGTATCCTTGCAGGCAATCGCCATTATGGATGTGAGATTCCGAAGCGCGAGATCCCCAACTTTTGGGTCTATTTTCCCTTTTTTGATCAGATCCTGAAGTACGTCACGGGTTTGCTCCTCGCTCATGCCCCGCCGGTAGGGGCGATCCTGCACAAGGGCCTGAATGATGTCGGCGACCCTCAGGATCCGTGATTCAATGGGGAGCGCTTCGCCATCAAGACCGAAAGGATACCCAGTAGCCCCGGGCTCCTCATGATGTGCGACGGCCCATTCGGTAATATCTTCAAGCCCCTTGATGCGCCTTAGAATCTGGAAAGATTCATAGCTGTGCGTATTCATGATGCTACGCTCGACAGGGTTCAATGGCTCGGGTTTATCGAGTATCTCATCGGGAATACGAAGCTTTCCAAGATCGTGCAATAAGCCGGAGATTTCGATGGCGGTCCTTTCATCGGAAGCGAGCCCCATATCTTTCGCAAGTTGTGCAGCGATCCGGGCAACTCCTCTGGAATGCTCGTAGGTAAAAACACTTTTGGCATCGACAACTTCAGCAAAGATTTCCGCGATCTGCCTCAACTCGGTCATTGTAAGCTGACAACCGGGATCCTCGGCCAGTCGCTCGTCTTCAAAAAACCGAATACTCCGATCCTCAAGTCCCAGCCAGAAGCTCTGGTGGTTGGCGACATCCAAGAATGCCTCGACGAATTCCGGGCAGAAATGTTCGCCCGAACGTTCCTTGACTCTTGATATGATCGTTTCTGTGGCGCTCAGAAGGCACTGATCACGATAATGGGGGACTGCCATTGCATCTACACGGTCAACCAGATAGATGAGGTTTGCCTGACGTTTCGGTGCAGTCAGACCACCAGCAGACAATGCGCTCCAATGGGTGTGGTGATATCGCACAGGCTCTGCAAAGGCACGCAATGATGCGGATTTGAGGAGCCGCGTATAACCCACTTCACAATGCTGGTCCTTATTTTCCCATTCGAACTCGCCGACCAAGTGCTTGAATGCCTTCGTCGTTGAAACCCCGATGTCGTGGAGTACACCGAGGTCGAACATGAAACCCGGGGGAAGCTCTGAAGTCCCGATTTTCTTGGCAACACAATAGGCCATATAGCCGACACGTTTGCCATGGTGCAGATCATCAATCCCGATATAGCCGATAGCATCTGAGAGTGCATAGATCAGTGCACGTAGATTGAAGGTGACGGTCGTTCTCTGCATATAAGTTTTCCGTCCTGAATGTCGTTCTCAAGGGACCTTTGGCTCTTGGTCTGGGTGGGCGTCACATTGCCGAACAGCATGGCTTACTACTAGCCACCACCCTGTTACGACCTCGTCTTTTGGCATCTTAAAGCGCCGAATCTGCAACAGCAACGAGAGATTTCCAGGATTCTTCGAGGGTAAATGGCGAATGCCCGGCAATGTCTGTCGATGCAACACCGATACTGACACAAGCAAATTTAGGCATCCCCGAATCATCCTTTTATTCTGCAGCGTGTTCAGTCTGAGGCGCATTGTTGATTTGAAGCGAGATGTGCTCCGATGCGAATGTTAGTCTGACTGTAAAGTTGAACAAGAGCGTCGTGTGTCATCAGATGGAGTGGCTCCACTAATTCTTGCGCAACGATCATTCTGTCAAATGGATCGTGATGATGGGACGGGAATTCGGATACGGCGATCGCGTGCTCGGGCGCAATGCTGAGGATGCGATATCCGGACGTTTGAAAATATCCCAGCGCATCCTGAGCTGTTATTGGCATATCCCCTCGACCCAGGGAGTGTTTGATGCCGATTTCCCAGAGGCTTGCAACGCTCACGTAGAAAGTCGTTCGCTCTGCCGTGATGAGTTTCCTTGTCTCTTAAGATAATCTTGGGCTATCAGTAATGGCCCACAAAGCAACATGGGTATCGAGAAGAAGATTCAAGGGTCCTCCCCCAAAAACAACCGGGCCACTTCCTCATTATGGGCATCGATATCGTCGGGCACGACGAAAAGACCTTTGGCGACAACGATCCTAAGGTCAGTAGACACGGAATCCAGAGGAACCAGTTTCGCAGCCGGTTTACCGTTTCTAGCGATCACTATTTCTGTTTCCCGGCCTTGTTCAATCGCATCGACCAGTCGAGATAAAGATGTTTTGGCTTCAAGCTATTGACTGTGGTCATAAGGGGGGGAACCTCACAATAGAAGGACATGATGTCTGGCTAAGGCTAGTCTAGTCAGTGGATAAATATATTCTAATTCGCAATTGACGTCCGCCCCGCCCTAAAAACTGGGGATTCCTTCTGCTGGATGGGATGGTATCCTTCAGTTATCCTCGTCGGCATGACGGTTTGGGCCGATTGTCCAAATGTGCGATATAACCCATGACGATTGAGAACAAAATTTTACAAACCCCTCTTCCATAGGTGTGACCATGAAAGTCCTGATCATCCTTCTTTCTGGGTTATTCGGGCCATGCATATCTCATGTTGCTTTTGCTCAAATCGCTGCACCCATTGATGCAAAGAGGCAACCGCCAATGGCCCTCGCGCCGCAGTCGACAGAAGAGCCTATGGGTAAGTCATCAGCTCCAGATGGACCATGCAGCGTCAATACATTAAGAGGCACTTACGTTTTCAACTTCGAAGGATCGATCGATTCTGGGTCCACGCAAGTTCGACAAAGTGGTGTTGAGACTTTTGATGGGAAAGGACATATTACGAGTAAGGTCACCACCAAGAGAGGCAGCCTTGACACCCAGTCTATGGAAACTTATTCGGTGACCTACACCATAAACCCCGACTGCAGTGGGAAGCTTTCCGATGGAAATGGACCGTATGCGGATATTTTTGTGGACCCTGCTGGTGGCTCATTCCATTACATTTTCACACGCCCTTTCTATCTGATTGCCGGAGAAACAAAAAGGACATCGAAGCGTATCCTTTCTTTAGCGCAATAGACGGCTTCAGTTTGTCCTGAGGATCGCATGCCAGCGCTTTTGCTGAACCCAGATTTCTATGTCCAAGGACAGAATCCAAAAAGTGAAGGAGGGTCTTGTAGGATCAAGGGGTTGGGTCCCGGCAGTCCTTTTTGTGTGGTGGAATATCGTTCAGAGAAGAGGGGCGCTATCCGGGGGGGAGGTGCATGAGGATCTGGGTCTTATTAAAGTCTTGGTCGTTCGTCTGGATCTGAGTCCATAGTGGTTGAGGAGTCCCTCATGTTCAGACGGGGTCTCTGGTGGGGTAGGGCTTGTTGATCTAGATGCCTTAAAAGCATATATCCTCATAGGGCCTTAAAGCCCCGCCTCCTCGCTGATCGCGTTCATGGCGTTCCATCGCAGCCTATGAACGCATGATCAATCTCCCAATAACTTAAATATCTGATTAGTCATGACAGACCTCATCTCAAGGCGCCATTTCATCAAATCCATCGGAGCAATTGCCGCCGTCTCGCAGCAGGCGAAAGCCGAACCAGCCGTTAATGGAAAGGCCTTACTCCATCGGATTACTCGGGTTGCCATTCATCCGACAGTAGGGCTGGCCCGCGTTGGCAATAGCCCGGATGCGTTTTTTTTTGGTCCTGAGGTTCCCGCATCTACCCCTCGGGGACCGTTTAAGGATCCAAATGGTGCTGTAGCCAAACAAGCGGCGAGATTCCGTGTCTATGGTTATGACGATAAGGACCACGTTGTCTGTGAGCTGACCGCTCGGGAAGCCAATATCGAATGGCAAGTCAACGTTGCCAATTCTAAGGCGGCTTGGTACAGCGTGGATACCGCATTCGATGTTCCAGGCGCTCCAAGCGTACCCCGTCGGAATGCCGCCATGAGTGACCGCTCCGAATTGATCATTAAGGCGACCCCCCAAACATTAACGGGGGCGGCCGCTGGCCCTAATCCTCTTGATGGTGGACGGTTCAGTGGTATCCCGATCACTTTAGGTGAGATCCTAACCGATAGCATGGGGCGATTGATTGTCCTGCCAGGAAGTGGTTCAGCCTATCAAGCGCCCGGCGCCCCTCCGCTTGGGGGATTCGCTGACAACGATGGCTGGACTGATGACACCTGCGATGGACCCATTCATGCAAAGGTTAAGATTGGTGGCAGGATCTTCGACGCCGATCCTGCTTGGGTCGTTTGCGGGAGTCCTAATTACGCGCCTGGTATCGGCGCTGGTCTTGTGACACTCTACGATGCTATTACCTCAAGCCTCGTCGAGGCAAATACCTTCGAGGTTCCCGCGACGGTCTTCGAGCGGGATGTTTGGCCCATATTCCGGCGAATGAATGACCTTCAATGGGTGAATGAAGGTTATCTGATGAAATATGGTTTTGGCTCGGCAAAGGACTGGACGCTCCCTAAATGGCGTCAACAGCTTGCTAACCCTTCACCGAGTCTTCAAGGCTTTAGGGAAAATATCTTCGCCTTATTTCGAAACCCTCATTACAGTGAGGTGCAACCAAATCTTGAGCCACACCTCTATGGCGACAAAGTGACAATGCCACCTAATGCCGTCGAGCCTCGACAATGGTTTTCGCTCACCTCGCTGCAGTACCATCACCTTCGCAGTTGGGCCGACGGGCAGTTCACAGTAAAACCCATCCGAATCCCCTCGCATCTTGAGGGCTATCCTCTGCATCAACAGCCCCAAGCGCTTGATCAAGCAGCCTTCGATGGTTGCCTTGGAGGTGCCTTCCATCCTGGGGTCGAGTTTCCATGGATAGCAAGAGTCCATTGGATCTGGGACAGTCAGCTGCGATTGCATGCAGCAAGCGATCAACCCGACCACAACAATTACGGCCCTGAGCTCAATGCCGCAGTTGCTCTCTCAAAGAGCGGTCCCTTGGCACATCTTGGACCTGGCAGTATTACGCAATGGATGGGTGTCCCCTGGCATGCCGATTCGGCGAGTTGCCGGTTTGGGTACCAAAAGGCAATATCCACGATTTCGCCAGGTTTCTGGCCGGCAAGAATTCCGAATGGAGTCCTCTCAGAAGCTGATTATGAAATCGTGATGGATTCTCACCGATCACTGGATGAGCGTCGCGCAGCATTTGATAGAAGGCGTGATTGGGAACGATTCATATCCCACCCCACCAGTACACCGACATTAGCCATGATGGTTCAGGAATGGTTTCGACTTGGGATGGTCGCTGAACGACGAGGACCTTTGGACGGAAAATTTCCGCGTCGGATGAAAGTAGAGTCCTTCCTTGGTTACGCTCAAGAGCCTGATGTGCTTTACCCTGCCTGGGTGACCGTTCCACAGCTACCGATGTATCCCTTTGTGGTCGCAAATTCCGACGATAACAGTCTTCGATCTGTGGATGCTGAGGGAAGCGTGACGCCACTCAATCTCACTGGACCACTCGAAAGGCCAGAAGGAATGGCAAGAGACCGTGCCGGCAACCTTTATGTGGCTTGCATGAACTCTGGAACGATCAAGCGTGTCGACTCGGCAGGGGGTGTAACAACGTTCGCCAGCGGTCTTGATAGCCCCGTTGGAATTACCTTTGACAAAAGCGGTAACCTCTATGTGGCCAACTACATTGAAAAAGGCTGGATTGCGGCCATTGCTCCGAGCGGCAAGGTGTCTGCCCTGATCCCCCCGGAGGCAGGGCTGTCCTTTCCGATAGGGGTCGTTATATCACCCGATAAGTCATTGCTGGTGAGTGTTGTCGGTACGGGGTCGATCGCCCGCGTGGACCCAAATCTTGGGATCGTTAAAAACGCATCATGGATTTCTGGTCTCAATGGCCCTAGCACCATGGCCTTTGATGCCGCGCAACGTCTTTACGTCGCCATCAGTGTGGATAACACGCTGAGGCGTTATTCCCTCCAGGGGGTACCCATTCCTCTAAATCTTCAAGGTGCTGGTCTGGTGAGACCCTTTGGTCTCGCTTTTGATGCCAAAGGGACGTTATTTGTCTCACAGGCGGGTCAAACCACCGTTAACAGCGTAGTGATTGATGGGGACGTCGGTTTTATCTCTGCCTTTGCAACCGGCTTACCTAATCCAGGCGGCATCGTCTTCAACGGGTGATTGATTGCGATGTGCTTATTGTCGGTGGCGGACCTTCGGGTTGTGCTGCCGCAATGAGTCTCCTTAGAGAGGGCTTTGACGTCGCCCTCATGACTCGAAGACCCGCACATAGATTGTGGGCGGGAGAGAGTCTGCCGCCGGGTACAGGCGAACTTATAAATTCAATATTCGGAGAGGCCATTTTAGACGCCCCTCACCACGTCAAGGCCTATGGAACTCGATCATGTTGGGGCTCTGACGACTGGGTCGAGACTGATTTTTTGGCTAACCCACTGGGCCATGGATGGATTCTAGATCGATCAGTCTTCGATCATGATCTTAGGCAAGAGGTCTTAGCGGCTGGCGGCAGACTTATTCAAGATCAGAGTATCCGTTCGCTCAGAAGGCATTTATTGTCTTGGGACGTCACCACAACAAGCCGTGCCAAGATAAGGTGTCGATGGATAGTTGATGCAACGGGGAGAAGTGGGTCTGTTCTTCGGCGCCTCGGCATTAAACGCACCGCTCTCGACCGGCAAACTGCATTCATTGGAGTCCTCGAGGGTCAGAACGGGACCTATCAGGGCACATCGATAGAAGCGGTATCGGAAGGCTGGTGGTACTCGACACCCTTGCCTCACGGGAAGACGGTTGTCGCCTTGATAACGGACCGCGGATTGGTGAAAGCGTCGGGACCTAAGGAGGCGCTCTGGAGATCGAAACTAGAAGCGACGATCCATATCAAACCATCGCTCCAGTCCTATCAAAAGGATCTTATAGCAGGTTGGTATCCGGCTGAAACGAGTTATCGGTCTCATTTATTTGGTCTTGGCTGGGCAGCAGCGGGAGATGCGGCTATTGCATTTGACCCATTGTCTTCCCAGGGAATATCAACGGCCATTTTGATGGGGGCAAGGCTTGGAAAAGCGCTCGCTGATGGCCTCCATGAGCAAGACCATGCTTCATTGGACGCTTGGCAGCGTGATTATTACCTTCTACTCCATGAGCATGAAGCGCTTCGAGCTTATTATTGGCACGCAGAATCTCGGTGGCCAGAATATCCTTTTTGGAAAAGTCGAAGACCCCTTTAGGCCCTAGGGGATGCTGCGATCTAGTGATGTCGCCATTGCAACTGACTTGTAAGCACAGGCCCAAGCTTGCCATCACGCTGAACCAAGACCCCATAGTGACGGAGGGTTCGCCGTTCTCAATACGATGGACAGTAACTCTTCAAATGCCTGATGCCTCCGCTACTGCGGTGGCGCTGATCTTCAGGGGCTTACGCTTGAGACGTCAAGCGTTACCTCAGTCCTTTAGTCCGGTCATCATCTGATGAGAGGGCATAGGCGCAAATATCGGTATCGTGTTTCCTATTATTTGCAAGTATCCACTTTAGTTTAATATCTGAAACAGAAAATACCCAATGAGGGCCAAGCCCTTGATAACCCAATACGTTAAGGTCACCGCCTTCGACCAGAAGGCCTGTTAATGCATTCGCAAGGGTCCTTGGGGTCGCTGCTAGGCTGGTAAAAAGGGCAAACTGGGTTGCGGCATAGGCAGGGTGAGTTGCATTGGCTGTAAAGGCCACGAAGGCGGCGGTTCCAAGCCCAACCCCAAAGGCCTCGGCGGCAATCACGGCAGCCAGCCCCCAAGGGGTATGCCCCTGCATCGATAGCCACGCAAAACCCAGAATCACCAGGGCTTGGGCGACGCCAAAGATCCACAGGGCCCGATGTGTGCCAAGGCGGATCATCCAAATCCCACCGAGTATACCGCCGATGACATTCGGCCAAAGCCCTGCATTCTTGGCAATCATGCCAATTTCGGTCTTGGTGTAACCAAGATCCAGATAAAAGGGCGTTGCAAGGGCGGTGGCCATACTGTCCCCGAGCTTATAAAAGAACATAAACGCCAGAACGTAGAGTGCGTTTCGCCAGCCTTTGCGGCCAATAAACTCCTCAAAGGGTTCAATGAGCGCCTTCTTCAGGGTGGTCGGTGCCTCCGGAGCCGTTGGTGGCTCCTTGACCAGAAGCGTCATTAAAAGCCCCGGTAGCATGAAGGAGGCGGTGATCATAAAGACCCATGGCCAAGACAAGTGATCGGCTAAGATGAGTGCCAGGGAGCCTGGAATGAGCCCCGAGATCTTGTACGCATTGACATGTACCACGTTCCCTAGCCCCATTTCCTCTTCTTTAAGGAGTTCACGGCGAAAGGCATCAATGGCGATGTCTTGGGTGGCCGAGAAGAACGCGACAAAGATGGCCAGGAGGCTGATCAGCGCCAAATCGGTTTTAGGGGATAGCCATCCAAAAAGCGGGAGGGAGGCGATCAGCGCCAGTTGACTCATCAGCATCCAGCTTCGACGTCGGCCAAGGCCTAGGTTAAAGCGGTCGCATAAAGGTGCCCAAGCGAATTTCCAGATATAGGGGAACTGAACCAAGGCCAGAAGACCAATGGCTTTGAGATCGACCCCCGATTCTCGAAGCCAGGCCGAGAGGAGGCTGATCAGGACAAAGAGGGGAAGACCTGATGAGAAGCCGGTGACGATGCAAAGGAGGATCCGGCGGTTGAGCCAGGATTCAGAAGGGGTAGTCATAATCAATCGTTAAAGGGGCATGATCTGAAAACCGCTCATCCTTGTAGATAGAGGCGGCACGAAGGCTAGGGCTAAGGCTTTGGCTGATCACCTGATAATCGATCCGCCAGCCCACGTTCTTGGCCCAGGCCTGGCCACGGTTCGACCACCAGGTATATTGATCAGGCAAGGGACACAAGGCTCTAAAGGCATCTACCCAGCCCTTTTCCTCAAAAAGGGTATCTAGGAACGCGCGCTCTTCAGGGAGGAACCCTGAATTCTTCTGGTTGCTTCGCCAGTTTTTAAGATCAATGGCCTGATGGGCGATATTCCAATCACCACAAAAGATATAGTCACGGTCATGGTCGGCACATGCCTCAAGGAAAGGCCCAAAGCGATCCAGAAAGCTCATTTTAACGGCCTGGCGTTCAGGGCTTGAAGAGCCTGAAGGAATATAGAGGGACACGACACTCAAGCGGCCAAAGCGCGCCTCGAGATAACGGCCTTCAGCGTCCATATCAGGCCAGCCAAGCCCCCGGATGACCTCATCCGGGGGTTTCCTTGAAAAAATGGCCACGCCACTGTACCCGGGCTTTAAGGCGTCAAGATAAACGGCATGAAACCCCTCGGGCCGAAAAAGTTCATCCTTTAGTTGATGTTCCTGTGCCTTGGTTTCCTGAAGGCACACCACATCAGCTGCTTGGAGGGCCATCCAGTCGAAAAATCCCTTGCGGGCAGCCGAGCGAATGCCATTGGCATTTAACGAGATGATGCGCATCAAATAAGTCTCATGGTGATGAAGACACACTGTTGGTCGTGAAGGGCGGGGGCTAAAAACTGCCGGCTTGCCATTTGCTGTCTCTTTAGGTAGAGTGACGGGTTTATTTTGGTCCGCACGTTTTGCAGGAAAACCCCTCATGAAGACGGAAACTCACCCTAATTACACCACCCTGACGGTCAACTGCAGCTGTGGCAACACCTTTGAGACGCGCTCGACGCTCGGCAAAGATCTCCACGTGGAAGTCTGTGCGGCGTGCCATCCATTCTATACAGGGAAGCAGAGACTCGTCGACACGGCAGGTCGCGTCGATAAGTTCCGTCGCCGCTATAGCCGCTAGCCCGAAAGGACGGGCTTTCACGTTGAGTGAAAGCCCGCCTGTTGATGCGAATCTCAATAGATTCGCCCTCTAGCCCCCGTTTGCTGTTCCTGGGTCTTGATCGACCATGACGATGTCTAAAACAGCGATTCTACTTCCTTACCCGGTTTGACCTGAGGCTTGGGTCTTGGCCGGCTATCACCGTTCGGATCCTCTTTGCTGGGGCTGACGCTGGTTTTATTCTGACTGGATCTTGAACCCTCCCGCTTGTCCTGTTTCTTGAGGGAGATATATTCATAGTCGGGTGTCGCCGATTTGCTACCGATCTTGACCCGACGATAGTCTTTAGAGGGTTCAGGTGCCGCGAACAGGGTGACCGGTCTGTCCTTCAAAGCTTCCTCCATGAACTCAATCCACATGGGCAATGCAAGATCGCCGCCCATCTGGTTGTGGCCGAGGCTCTTGTAGACATCGTAGCCAAACCAAGCAATGGTCACTAATTCCGGGGTATAGCCATTGAACCAAGCGTCATAGGACTTGTTGGTGGTGCCTGTCTTGCCGGCGATGTCCGGGCGTTTTAAGGCAAGAGCCTTCCTTGCGGTTCCGAAGCGGACGACATCCTTCAGCATCGAGTTCATCATGAAATGAACCTCAGGGGTGAGCACTCGCCGAGCCGTGCCCTCTGTGGGTTCTGAGCCTGGATCACACTCCACACAAGCCGTCGGCGGGGTGGCTTGGTAGATCGTCTTCCCACTGTCGGTATCCACCCGATCAATGAAGTAGGGGTTGATCCTGAAGCCGCCATTGGCAAATACCGAGTACATCTGAGCCATTCGAAGGGGGCTTGCAGATCCTGCACCCAAGGCAAGGGGAAGGACCTTCGGTAGCTCATCCGGTTCAAAACCAAAACTCAAGGCCAACTTAATCGCCTTGGTCACCCCGACTTTATGCAGGAGCTTAACGGCGACGATGTTGCGGGAATAGGTCAGGGCCGTCCTTAAGGGGGTAGGGCCATAAAAGCGGCGCGAGGCATTCATCGGGGTCCATTTGCCAAAGCTGACCGGGGCATCGACCACGATGGAGGAGGGCGTCATGCCTTCCATCAGCGCCGTCGAGTAGATCACGGGTTTGAAGCCTGAGCCGGGTT
>RFVA01000045.1 GCA_009922685.1 Gammaproteobacteria bacterium
ATGTTCAAGGGGTAATTCCTTGGTGACTGCGATGTCATTGACTCTTAGTTCATCATCTACAAGGGCTATCTGATCGCCGGGTACCCCAGCGATCGCTTTGACCATCACCGTCCTCTCGTTGAAAAAAGGCATCATCCGTTCATCGGCCCTGAAGGCGATACGATCGCCCCGATGAGGCTCAAGGGCCCAATGATCGATGAGATAGAACCGGCTATCTGTGGGTAGACAGCGAATCTCTTGCACATCAATTCCGATCGTAAACCGCTTCAAGGTATAGAGGCCAGGAACGCAGAGTATGAGAACTGCTCCCATGGCGATCATCCAGGATGTCATGGTCAGAGGGGGTTTTTGGGTCATGGGGTGACATCTTTTGTCGGGACTTGGGCATAAAGATCCTGTGGGGCCGCTAGGATGGCTGAAGCATCAAGGACGAGATAGCCCGCATCTTGAAGATGATGGAGGGTGCTTTCGAAGGTTTCTAAGCGGCTATTGCGCTCATGGGCGTCTTCATCAACCGGCAAATTCCTCACAAAATGCAAACGATCAATGATGACGATTGGGGTCATGAGCCTTTGACGCGCCTTCAAGGTCTGCTGTTCAAACAGGGCGAGCACCCCTAAGATGCAGCCGATCAGGGCGATCAGGCCAAGGCGATATGGCGTTAAATGATCAGCCATGACCCTCTCCCTGATGTCTTAGGGCCATGACCTCTCGAACGGCTTCAATCACATCAAAACCTTTCATTTTGAGCGCTTTGATGTCGGCAACATCTTGAGGTCTTGTTGAAAACAGAAGCCGTCTGAATGGATCTACCATCAGGCGACCAATCCCAGCGCCGCGGTCACCGAGGATGAAAAGCTCTGAATAACGCCCGGGAACGGTTTTAAGAGATTTTAGATGCCGGATCCCAGCTTCATCGAGCGGCAGCCTTTTCTCTTTATCAAGGGCATCAATGGCCTCAGATTTTTGACCCAGAAGGATAAGATGCGCTGAATTTTCAGCGATGGCGCGACCGGTTGAGGTTCCATAAAGATCATTGACTGATTGGGTGATAGTGACGGCCGAGCCACCATATTTACGGAACCGTCGATAGCCATGTTCAATAAAACTGGCGGCGTCTGATTGGGTGAGAAGATCCCAGGATTCATCAATGATGACAATTTTTTGTCGGCCGCGATCGCCAAGGTACATGGCCTGTTGTATCTGATAAATCAGCTGTAACAACACCACTTGCTGGAGATGACGACGCCCTTTAAGCTCCTCGAGTTCAAGGACAGTAAAGTCCCCTTCAAACCGGATCGAATGTTGACCTTCAAAGTAGCGCCCGTACTCGCCTTCAGGCGTGAAGGGAAAGAGCTGGCTGCCAAGGTCCTTCAAGCGGCGATCTTCTTCCATGAGAAGCCGCTTTGACACACCGCCGATCGTCATGGCCGATCCCTCCTGATCGAAGGATTCTTTGAGCAATCGCTTGAGTGAGGCTGTTTGAAAGTCAGTGAGTTTTTCAGTGGGTGCCGCCATAGCGATCACCAGGCCTGCGATGGCATCGGCTTCTTCATGCCAGTCCCTGATTAAACTGAAAGGATTCAGGCTGAAGTGACGATCAGAATCAAAGGCGATAAATGTTCCTCCTAAGGTCTCTGCGAGGTTCTGATAAGAACGGCCGACATCAATGACCCATACTTTGGCCCCTTCGTAGAGATGACTGACAATCAATTCATTCGTCAGGAAGGATTTTCCAGAACCTGATTGAGCGGCAATGGAGGCGTTGTAATTGGTTCCTGAATCAAATAGGGAAAATCCCATCCATTGACCTTGACGAGAGACTAGCTGCAACGTGTTACTTCCGGTCCCTTGCCAGTCGGCAAACAAAGGGAGCAATGGAACAATATGGCGGGTGCTGAACGTTCGATAACGCTGGCTATCTCGAATAAAGGCTCGATCAGCCCCTAAGGGAAGACTGTTGAGGAAAATGGGCAGACAAAAGAATCGGTCCTCAAGAAGCTGGAAGCCCAATTCCCGATAGTAGACGCGGGCATTACTGATCGCCTCAGCGTCCTCTTCAGGATCACAAAAGAGAATCATGCTGAAGGCCGCCCGGATCGGGCGATCTCCATCCTGGAACGCATCGAAAAGGATATCGAAACTTTCTTTTCTACTTTTAAGCCGCGGAAGGAAGCGAACCATCGGGCCATCGGCTTGGGTGGTAACCCATTGACGAACGGATTCTAGTTGTGAGCGGGTCGCTTCTTGATCTGGGTAATGAAGCGTCAAGGTGATCAGGGTGTTCTGACGAATTCCTCGATGTCCTGTGAGAAGATCGCCAAGATAATGTTGGGCGGCACCAAAGGCGAGGTAGTCGGGGTATCGTTTAACGGACAA
Source organism: Gammaproteobacteria bacterium (assembly GCA_009922685.1). Taxonomy (GTDB): domain Bacteria; phylum Pseudomonadota; class Gammaproteobacteria; order Methylococcales; family Methylococcaceae; genus UBA6136. Next base: position 2,380 of record RFVA01000045.1, read on the forward strand.
GGTCTTGACTCTTTTTTTCCCGAGAGAGATGCCTTCAGCATCCACTTTAAGCTCCTGATGGAAATCAAGGATCTGATGACGCAGCAGTTGTTGGGGGTCCGCTCGTTCCGCCCCGGCATCGACCCAATGGCTGGTCTTTTTCCAATTCAAAAGAACGGCCATGGACCTTAGGAAACCCTCAGCAGTCAAGACGTTAGGCTGTATGCCAATGGTCTTTAAGGCTTGGAGCGAAGCTTTCTGCAACCGCCGTGCTTTATCTTCCTCCTGATCGTTCGGGCAAGGCGCCTTTAAGGGTAGCTTGATCGTGATAAGGATTTCAGCCCGCCTTAATCTAAGGCCGGTCACCTCATCAAGGGGGCGCCGTGTCCCCTCTAAAAAATAGCGTCTCGCTGAATGATGAAGAGCGTTTAATATGGGCTCTTTGGTACTAGCTTGGGTGACCTTTGATGCCTTAAGGCAATGATCTAGATCAGGTGAAGTAAAAAGGCTGATTTGAATCAGGGTGTCGGTTGGCCAATCGCCATTCAAAAACACATTGAGTCGGTCGGCCAGCGACTGATCGCCCCCTGCAAGTGGAAGACATCGAAAGCCAAAGCCAAGACTCCGATCTTCCATGATGAATAGAGCGGATTCAGGATCGTAGGCCAGCACGTCAAAAAGATCACTTGCTCTTGGCTGTTGATAAAAGGATGGCTTCATCAGGGGGTTCCAACGAAGGTATCTCGTTCCGGCACGATCGTTGGCTTTGGGTTGGTCCGAGATGAATCGATGCGTTGAAGATTGATGGTCCCAGTGACGATGTTGTTGATCACCGTAGGTGCGGTGTATACCCCAAGGCCGCAGGCAATCCCTAAGACCAAGCCCATCATGCTGCCCCGCATGACGCCAGACACCAGACCAACCATTAAGAACGTCACGGCGAGGATCCTCCCAAGCATCCCCTGAAGCCATCCCGTCAATAGCGTATAGATACTTCCAAACTCACTGGATCCTCCGGTCCCAGCTTCGGCGTGTTGAACGAACATAAAGATCAAGACTAGGCCACAGAAGGCCTTTGCATAATTTGGGGGTCGGGTCATCATGGCTTCTCGTTGTGCGTGTAGAGGCATCGTTTCTTCATCATGAGTGCGTGGTTTTAAGTGTCATCTCAAGGGGCATCGGTTCTTTTATTGATGCGGGTTGGGACATGACTTTCAGCAAAAGCCCCTGAGGGGATGGGTGGCCGTTGGCTGACCTGAAGGGGAGTCAGCCTGATGGTCTGTTGCTGACCACCCGATCCTAAGGTCCAACGCCCTGGTTCAAGGTCAGTAAAGACATACCGGGTTGACTGAAGGTCTCCTTCTTCATCCTCAAAGGGGGCCATCCATATCCTTAGAATAGAAGGATCGGCTCGTCCGGCCCTCATGGCCTCATTGGCCGTGTCGTCATTCCCCTTCGACAGGGTTTGAGATTCTTTGGCAGTCCCCGAGTCGTTTCCCATAAAAGGACCATTAGTGGCTTGATAAGCCTGAACGGCCGATTGGCATACCGGAAGATTTGGGAAACCTTTGCAGCCATAACTCCCGGCGCAGCCTTCAAGCAAGATCAGGCAAACGAAAAAGGTTAGAGAACATTTTTTTGACATGGTGGCCTCGCAGAGGGTTTGAAGACCTTGTTAGCCTAGACCCTCCAACTTTTTTTAGCGGCTCTGAAGATGATGATTTTCCTCGACTTTTCCGGTGGCGACTTTCAAGCTGGTGCCACGCTGAACAATGAATTCAATGTGTCGTGTCACATCAATTTCAATGACCGGAAAAAGCGTTTCAGACAGATCCATGTAGTAATTAGCCATGCGATCCATGGCGCTGCCGGCACCTCGCATGGCGCTTCCTTGAAGAGCCGCTTCACTGTATGAATTTTGATAGGGGACATTGGAGGAAATCTGATGGCTGCCGCCATTCATCACAACGGGAATTTGAACGCGACCGAAGGCTTCTGAGACGCCATGAGCAAAGCCTGCAATGAGGGACTGAGCCATCAGCTGGCCTTGCTTGCTGATGACGTTTCCTCTAAGGCCAAGTTTGCCGTCTTCACCCACTGCGTAGGCATCAAGCGGCACTTCAAGGACACCACCATCCTGTCTTACACAGGAGAAAGTTTCAGCCCGGAGATAGGCTCTTTCGGCGCTAAGATCGCCATAGCCTGCTGCAAGCAAAAAGCATTCACGGAGATCTGCCCGAAATCGGTTCGGCAAAATGGCTTCGTGTTTGATCCGAACCAAAACTGGAAATGGTTCTTTTCGGGATCCTTTGCCTGTTGGGGCATCGAGTCCATTGAGGAGTTGTCCTGAAAGAAGTGTCCCTGCAGGAATGAACAGATCGGCGGCCTTATGTGACCCTTTTAAGTTCAAATCTTTGTCGTTTGAGTCCTTATTTCGAAGGACCTTGATGTCACCCAGGGGGCGCGGCTGTTCTGTCGCTCCTCCCCATGATTCAGGGGATCTTGAGCGCCCCTCCCATGTCGATGTTTTAATCGCCCTTTGCGGCATCAGTGGTAAGGGGAGTTCTTGAACGTTTGCGGTATCTCCTTTGGGTGGGGTGGCGACCCGTATGGTTCGGTACTCGTTTTTTAAGTCCTCAAGATCTTTTTTGAGGGTGTCGATAGCGGACTTTAAATGGCCCTCTTGATCGTGATCCAGAGGGTCACTCGCCGGAGCATCATTGCTTTTAAGTGACCTTGATAAGCGGGCCAGCTCTTCAAGAGCCGCGATCCGTTTTTCCATCTGTTCTTGGTCTCTTTGAGACTGACGCACCCCGGCAGCAATACCATCCATGCCAAGTGCTCGAGTATCGGCATCAGTGAGGAGATGATTCACGATCGTTTGGCGATCCTCAAGAGGCTTTGGATTGGGCATTAAGGCCGCGACGAGGAGAATACCCCCGAGGAGAATGCTGCCGATCAAAAGGCGTATCCATCGTTGCTGATGGTCCGGCGAGAGTCTCTCCCAGGCTCTTTGAAGACGATTCATGGTCGCCCGGCAATAAGATAAGGTCGTTGTATGCGATGGGGTGCCAAAGATGGCCTGACGGCGACATAGATCTCTGAAGAGGCACCTGGGGCGATCTTTGCTCTTGGCCAAAGGGCTGCTGCGAGGATCGCCATTCCTTGAGACTTGAGCAGGGATTCATGAATATCGATCGTCTCTTTACTGGAATTTGTGATGACGCCAATAAGGATTTTGAGACCTTCTCCTTCAAGGACCTGACCCGTTTTAATGTCATGGCGAGAGGAGGGGAGGGTGATCTTTTCATTGCCCAAAGCTTTTCGAAATCGGAAGCCTCCTGGGAGTTCTCCAAGGGCAATCGTTCTAAAGGCTTTTTTGATGGTCTTAGCAGGATCTTTCTTTTGAAGATTCTCGAAAGACTCTTCATGGGAGCCCATGGGTTTAGGCCCTTCATGGGATCTTGAACCCTCCCCGTGGGATGAGGCTTGAAGTTCAAGGTGGACCTCTCGAGGTGGTCTTGATTCTGGCTTCAAAGTAAGCGATATCGCCTCTTCTTCTTCCTCCGCTTCAGTGATGAAGAGGGTAACGGGTTGATCATCGGTCGGTGCTACATAAAGGACGTGCCCTTTGAGTTCAGTCGTTGCTGGGTTGATGGTGCGAATTTCAGGATTATCGAACGGTAAGATGATTCGATTCAGGTGTCCGATGGCGATGGGAATCGAGGCAGGAATCCCTGGATGAACCAGCAAGGTCGTCAAAGAGTGATGATCATGGGTGCTCTTTTCATGATATTGAAGGTCTTGTTCCTCTGGGTCCCATAAAGATATCTGTGCATAGGCCATCAGGGGGGTCATCAAGAGGATCAAGGTGGATATGATGTTCATGGTGATGTCTTTGTTTGCGGGAGGTTTGAAGGAGGCTTTGGCAGTTGCCCATCTTTCGATCTAGGCGCTTCAGGATAGACATTGATCGCCGTCACCACAGGCCGGTAGTGATTGAAACTGATGATGAATTCATAGGTTCTTTGATGGTGTTCAAGGCTTCCGCTAGGTCCTTGACTGGTCTGATCACCGCTGATGAAGACCTTGTCGGTTTCGGCTTCGTAAAACACGCCATGTGGTTTGAAGGTCAAGGTAATACGATCAACCTTGATGGCCTCAATCTGGTCCCATAGGGCCGTCATGACGGTGGGATAGATGCGGGCATCGAGGAGGGGGGCTATGGCCGCCTCAATGAATCGGTTATTACTCGGGGTCACATTACCAAGCAGTTCAGCAATGAAGAGCCCCCAGGCTTCCTTTAAGCTACCCGAGGCCTGGTTTTGGCTGATCCTAACCTCTTCATGGAGGGACGGTGGAATCACGATCACGGGGTCGTCCTTGATGAAAAGGGCTGACAGCGCCAGGAGATTGGAGATCATCAACCCCCCCATGATCCATCGTCCAAAGCGATTTTCTCCCTCGAGTCCCCGCCAGGTCTTCATGAAATATCGAAGATTCATGGAAGAAATCTTCGAATAAAGGGATTTGGAATCGTTCTCGCTCGGCTGTTGAGACAGCCCGCCCAATAAAGAGCATGAAGAACATATCCATCAGGTCGGTTATCACGATATTTTCGGTAATACTTGACCGTGATAAGACCCAGGATCAAAGAGGCCAGAACTTGCCCTACCAGCATCCCGGTCATCAGGAGGAGGGCCATCGGCACAAATTCATCTGCTCGCCATAGAAGGAGCGTGATGGGGTCGTCGATAGACTTTGGCAGAGGTTGCGGCTGCATGGGATGACTCCATTTACTGTTTGAAACAGTATGAGAATCCCAAGGACCATCATCCCGTTAAAAGATGATCAATACAGGCCTTATCCTTAAGAAATGTTTCGGTCATCGCCGCCTAAAAAAGAAGCCCCAGATGGCCCTAGACCCCAGTGGGCGTAAAGAAGGGCATCGGGGCTCTATGAGTGTTCATTCATCTTGATCAAGTCGAGGGGTTGAGGTTGATTTTTTAGAGGTAAGGTCTGCGCTTGGTTTCGTATTCGGAATATCCACCGTCGCGATAGCGCCCACCAAAAATAAAGCTAACATAATAAATTCCATCCACATCCTCCTGGGGTTGTTGAGAACACTATTAGGACACTATTTAGATACAAATCGTTCAAAAAAGACCATATTGTTTTCTTATATGAAACATAAGCTCTTTTGATGACCCCCTCAAGGACCCTGTAGAGGCATCCGCTTTAGGTCCGTTTGGGTGTCTCTTTCAGATGGAGATGGATAACCAGGGGGGTTAAAAGCCAGAGGCCTTCTAAGCTGTAGGGCGGCCATGGCCAGGGGGCGATCAGGGAGAGAAGTAGGCCATTCACATAGGCCAGAAGCAGCATTCGGCTCGATTGATGCCTCATGGGACTGGGATAACTGAAATTCGTAAGACGAATAGCGCGATGGACCTCAAGATCAACCAGCGTGATCAGGAGAATCAGAGCGCCGAGCGGGACCAATCCTTTGAGTGTCATTCCGCGAAGGGTCCACACGATCAGGGCATGGCGGAGATGCCTTGGCAGGGTTTGAAATCTAACGCTTGAATCTTTTATCGACGCCGCTAATGGGCTGAAGGCTTCTTCAACCAGTCGAGCGCTGTCCTCGATGCGTTGGGTGCCATAGATGTTCGAGATGGCACGATATTCAAGGGTGACTAACGGTTCGGTCCAGGACGGTAAAAGGAGCCAGCATGATAGAAAAAAGATCAGTAGCGTGATGGGAATAATGCCTTGGTGGTTATGCCTCATGGCCCGATGATCAGGGGTAAACGCGCCTTTATCATGTATCCCCCAGCGAATTTACCGACATAATGAAGATCGGGTAGTTGTCCCAAGAGTGCCGCAGGAAACAAGGGGGCTTCAGCTTCTTCGAGTCGTTCACTCTGCGTGCCGCTAAAAAAGGCAGGGTTTTGTCCTGGCTGACTGGCCCCATGGGATCTCATGATGGATCGTCGACGAATCATAGGAAGATTATTCACAACGTAACGTTGTGTTTCCGCATCGAGTACTCGAAGTGCGATGAGATTATTGACATTGGCTAGGACCTGTCGAGCTTTCGCTTCAGATCCAAGGCGCGCCGTAAAATCGGCAAAAGTCTGCGTTGCAATGGTGATATGGATGGATGCCCCTCGGCCTTTGTTTAAAAGCTGAATGCAAGGATCGTTCATGACTTCAGCCGCTTCATCAATAAACAGATGGACCGGGGCCAGGTCCTTTCCATAGTTATAACGTTGACCCGCGACAGCCGCGAGATCAGACAACAGTATCGCGCCAATGGCGCTGCCGACCAGGCTGTCCGAGAGAGCATCAAGGCCAAAGTAGGCCACCTCACGGCGTTCAATCATCTTAGCCATATCGGTCATTTTTCTTGGATCATCGACCTTGTTTGGATCCGGTGAGAGAAGATCGCCTAGAGACCCTGAGGTCAACATGTTGAGGACGGGTAACAGGGAGGCCACCATCTTGCTGAAATGGACGGCATCGTGTTCATAAAGAGCCATCAATCCTTCTAGGTCAGGTAAGGGCGCTAAGCTTTTAATGTTGTCCCAATAAAATCGCGTTAAGGCTTTGGCCCGGGTATCTTGGTGCGTGCTTTTTATGGCTGGAATTTTGGCTCGAAACGCTTCACCAAAGATTTTTTCAAAATGACGCTCCAGAGCTTTCGTCAGAACATCCCCCATGCCCTCATCGAAACAGCGACGCAGTTTCAAGAGTGTGGGTCGATCGCCTCCCAGAATCATGCCTTGGATGACATGGTCCAGCGCCTTTTGGCTAAATGCCTTAAAGGGATCTCCAGGGCCCTGACCCGGCATAATCTGAGCAATTCGGGCCGCAAGCTCACTCCCTCGAGCAAAGTTTCTTAAGGGATCGATTCGGATGCTGGATTCTGGAAATGCAGGATGAAAGTTCATAAACCGTTGTTCTTGACCCGCAACTTTGCAGGCGTTGGCCGCTGCCGCTTGAAGATCACGATCCCCCTTAGGATCAATAATGATGACCGCCTCGCCTCGAAAGACAGCCTGCGCGATCAGAAGATCGAAGGTCCTTGTTTTTCCTGAGCCTGTTGTGCCGACAATCAAGAGGTGGCCACGGCCATCACTGAGTGGCTGATAAAGGGGTTTCTCCTTAGGCGCGATTCCGTGAACCCAGTGGGCTCCGGGACCTATGTGGCTGTTGTCGAAGAGCCCTTGACGGGCTTCTAAAAGTTCGTTGGCCCACCGTCCTTCTTGTCCTCCCCAGGTGAATCCATACCCTAAGAAGAGCTGTTTGGGATCTTTTTGATGCAGCACCTGAAGGGCCTTAAGCGACATCATGTGGGTTTTAAATCCCTTGAGTCGGCGTTGCCTGATGCCGAGCCAGATGAAGCTGGGTAGCCTCAAAAGGAGTGGCAGATGCATGATCATCAAGGCTTCCATCAGGATCCCTTGGGGTATTGCTTGTAGATGTCCGATGAAGACCATGGTCAAGGTGGCCATCGGTGTCACTAAGAGGGTACGACCCTCATATCGGGGACGCCATGGGTTTTTAGGGAGGAAGGCGTCGCTCATCGGGGGTGTTTGCCCTCTTTTATGCCTACTTGAGATTGAAGTGCACCATCAATCACCCGACTGATGCTCTCATGGAGTCTCAAAACCTTTGGTAATCGAATGGCTTTTCCCTCAAGGGGATCTGGGCATGGCTCATGAATCAGCCAACCCGCATCATCGAGCGCTTTTCTTAGATCCAGTGGTCTCATATCAAGGCAGCTGGCGCACTTCCTAGTGGGTAAAAGAAGGTGTCCCTGATCTAAACTGAGCAGTGGAATGAGCCTTGGATCAAGGATTTTTTTCAAAAGATCATTGAGGATGGGGTTGGCCATCAAGGGCCTGATGTCATCGGTTCCTAAGGATGTTTCACTTTGAATGGCCGTCGGTGGTGTCGCTGACCGTCGAAGATCTTCGGCCTTTAATGCAATGTTGATCCTTTTCCCATGAGGTCTTTGAAGTCCTGATGGACTCGTTTGAAGGGCATTGAAGTGGTCGTTGATCACCCTCAATGGCTCAGACGTATGGACTGTTGATGGTGGGGATGAGCCTTCCACTGAAGAGTCGAGAACCACAAGACGTGCCGCCATGGGGGTTTTTGCGATGGCTTTAAAGAGATTGAGGTCCTCTCTCAGCTTTATCATTGAGAGGGGGGTTGTTAGACAGGCCGGTTGCATCGGCCAGCTGGACACCTTGAGGTGTTCTGAAATAAACCGTTCTGAAGCGACCCCGCGTTCGATCAGAATCTCGGTCAACACCACCGGATCCCTTGGGATACCCGGTATGGCCTCTTCTTTAAGGACTTCGAGCATCGGTCCAAGAGCGTTTGGCCATACGAGGTAGTGTCCATCTTCAAGGATCCAAAAAAAGGCCCCCGGTTGGTTTATAGTCCAACTCCCCCGATCAATCAGGACCCACATCGCGTGGATCAGGTAGCGTTCGATGGGGATGCCCAGCGCGGTATCGAGCTGTCGATAAGGCGACTTCAGATCGTGTTCAGCGCTTTTAACATCCGCTTCGTGAACAAGACGTGCCATGGGATGGTCGGTGGCCGTTCCTATTAAACTCTTTGAAAGTCCTTCAAGGAGTTCAGGGCCCTCACTCCCAAGGCGTTCAACAACTTTGGGAGGCAGAACTTGGCCGATGACAAAGAAGGAAAAAAAGGTATGTCGGTTCGATCGATTGGGCCGCCAACTCGGATAGTAGGTGGTTAATGTGTGTTGTTCAGCCCACTCGAGAAGACTCTTTTGGTAAGGATTCCAGCGAAGGCTTCCGCTTTGATCGGTCACGATGAGATCAGCCGCCGGCTTTCCGATATCGTGAAGAAGGCTGGCAAAGGCAATGGTCAAACGCCAGGTCTGAGCCCGTTGACGCTGTTGATGAAGGGGGCCTTCAATGTCCTCTATCACGCCGTAGGATGCTTTGACGGCCCACAATGCGACCTCTAGCCCATGATGGAGGAGGCCACCCATGCCGGCGTGGTGATGGGCTTTCGAGGCGGGAAGTAAATGAACGAAAGCAGCGTAGCGTGCAATAACGGGTGTCAACAACTCGGCTTGAATACTTGACGGGAGATTCAATGCTTCTTGTAGGGCGCTGATCAAGGATTGCTCCCTAGCAAGCAAAGCGTCAAGAGACAGCGCCGGGTAGGCTAACCGCCCAATGGGTTTTAGGTCGTCGATGGAAGGATGGATGGTGTCCGGTGTCTCGATGGAAGTGGAGGGTGATGCGAATCCGAGGGTTCTCAAGAAAGACATTGCCGACATCACAACAGCGCCTTCAGTTGATGCTCAAGACGATAATTTTCAAGTAGTTTTGATGGAGTGACTGCGGATTCACCGGTCTTTCTTGCATAAGCACCGAGGGCATCTCTTATCTTGATCAGTTGATCGAGCCGGCACCGAATATCGGCTAGTAGAGTTTCAGTTTCTAAAACCAAAGGGGCAACCCAGGTGGGCTGGCGCCTCAGAAGGGTCTTGATCGAATAGCTATGACGACGACCTTTGGCGATGTGAATGCGCTCAACAGGACGCTTGTCTCGGCCAATGACACCCATGCCATACCATTCAAGACTAAATGTCCCATTAGCCCGGGTCCTTATTCTTAGTCCCAATGTCATTCTTGGCCAGAATGACCGTCCCTTCTGAATGACCCGTAATAATCGCCAGTATTCATCAACCACCTCCCGTCCTTCCTTCTCAAGTTCTTGAAACCGGGTGGACAGCCAAACGATGATGCCATCGATATCACGAGGCGTTTCTATATCGGATGAATGGGGATAGGTTATCAAGGGAATATCAGTCAACATGAAAGTCTCTCGGTTGCAATCTTTAAGGGGGCATGCGGGCATTTAGAAGACCCACGGAAGGCCACCTCATGATGAGACTTTAGTCAGGACAGATCCTTCTGAAACATGACAAAATAAAGCAGCATCTTTGATCTCCCCGACTATCGACTCTTAACGTAAAGGTTTTGAATGTCATCACCCCCGTTGTCGATTCCAGATCGTCGTCCTTCTATATTGGTGGTTGATGATGAATCTTTGGTGCGCGAAACCCTGAAGAAATATCTCCTCGACGATGCGTTTGAGGTCGTCTTGGCCGCTTCCGGGGCACAAGCTATTGCGGCCCTGAATCAGGGCCCTGTGGATCTTATTCTTCTCGATATCGGGCTTCCTGATATTCATGGCTATGATCTGCATCGAAAGATTTCAGTCGAACGGCATGTGCCGATCATCTTTCTCTCAGCGCGATCTGAAGCGATTGATCGGATCAGTGGTCTTGAGCTTGGCGCGGATGACTACATCCCGAAGCCCTTCGAACCTAGGGAGGTACTTGCAAGGATTCGGAATGTGCTGCGGCGCGTCTCTGGGGCAATGGAAAAAGAGGAACCTAAGGCGGATGTCTGGATTCGGCAGGGCCACTTCGAACACTCACCTGATCGCCGCGAAATTCGTTATGGCGGGGAACGGTTGGTTCTCACCAGCATAGAATACGGTCTTTTATCTGGACTTCTTCGCCGACCCGGGGTGGTTTTTTCAAGAGAACAGCTGATGGTCCAAGCTTGGGAAGATCCTTACCGGCCATCAGATCGAACGGTCGATAGTCATATCAAGAATTTAAGAGCCAAGATCGTCCAAATGTCAGGGGGTCACGATCTCATTGGGACGAGTCGTAATGCGGGTTACTATCTGAGGGATGACGCGTGCGACGACCAAGGCTTCAGGCCCTAATTCTGGTCACCCTAGCCGGTGGCCTTTTCTTAAGCATCCAAAAAACACTCGATTATTACGAGGCTATCGTCCTTCGTCCTCTCGAGCAAGAAGGCTTGAAGACCCTTGGCTTTGAATTGAAGATGCTCCGGGCAAATCTTCCGGCGTCCTTAGACGCTCTAAAAGAAATGGCGGGGAATGATCTCATCGTGCGAGTGGACTCTTCTGCCGAACCCTGGTTTAGTCATCCCGTTACTCCTGAGGAGCGTGCCCAACTGCTGGGTTTTATGGCCCCGGTTGTAACGGGTACCCTTCGGGAGGGGACCATCGAGACCGGTGGTTTGAGGATGCTGGCAGTGGCCATGCCACTCCCAAAAGGTTCTAACAGCATCGGTGGACTCCTTATTGGCCGTAGGGCCATTGTCCATGAAGACCAACGAGGGGCTTTGGGTTGGGCACTGCAATCGGTCGCGTTGTGGAGTGCCATGATCACCGTCCTTTTTTTCTTTTGCCTTAGAGTTCTCTATAAGCGCTACAACGAGAACGGCTTAGTTTTGATTAGCGCGAAGATCAATCGGCCTGATGACCGCTTCGACGAAGAACACAAGCCCCAAGAAGACGCCCCATCTGAGGCACTCAATCCAAACCTTCCTCACCAGAGGGTCCATCAGTTGACCCATGAAATCAAAAACCCTCTTACAGGGATACGGCTGGCCGCTAAAGCCATGATGGAGCTCGACATGGAGGGAGGTTCGAGCCTCTATCCTGTCCAGATAGTGAGTCAGGTCGATCGCATCCAGCGGGTGGTCGATCGGATGCTGCTGCTGGCGTCACTTGAGCAGAAACAGCGGCTCGATGTTCGACAGAGGGCGTCGGTGGCGGACATCCTTGATCACTGCCTCGTTGATCTGAAGCCGCTGCTGAAGTCTCATGCCCTCAGGGTATTACTGGATGTCGATGCCACATTGACTATTTATGCTGATCTTTTCTTGATGGCGATGTTATTTGAAAACGTGATGGCTAATGCGATCGATTATTCCCCTTCGGGGAGTTCTCTCCACGTGGTCATCGAGCAAAAGGGCCTTGAGGTGATGATTGAGATTCGGGATGAAGGTCCTGGCATCCCAGAAGCCCTCTTAGGGAGAGTGCATGAGGTATTCGTTTCTTTTTCAAGGCCTAATAGGGATCATCCTGGAACAGGACTAGGTCTTTCTATCGTTAGCGAAATAGTCGGCCTCCATGGCGGCACATGGACCCTGGCCAATCATCCCTTGGGCGGGGCGATGGCGAGGATCTTCTTACCTATCGCCACAGCGGAAGGATCAGGTATGCCCATCAAAACACCATAAAACTCCATCGAATCTCCATATGATCTCCATACGATCTCCATCTTAGACCGCAACAATGACCCCTCCACACCCACAGGAGGACGAAGTTGATGATCGTATGTCACAAACAGAGAGATCGTTTTCTCTCAATCGACCCGAGAGGTCTTTCATTTTGGCGCCAGAGTCGATACTCGACTCATCGGATCGTCATGAGCCTTCTGTTGTTGAGCGGTTCGACGGCACCCAAAGCCATGCCAATGAACCCGACTGTATCGGACTCTCAAGGGGCGCCAATGGAAGCCCTCATGATCCGTCCACTCAGTCTGGATGCCCTTCCAAGGGTGCAACTTGAAGCAACCATTTGGGGCGAGATTGGCGCCCTTCATGGGGTCGATCCTTATCTCCTTTACGCTGTCGCATTGACGGAATCGTCAAGGGAGATAGAAGGTCTGCAAAGTCCTTGGCCGTGGGCCTTGCATCAAGGTGGACGAACCTATTATCCCCGATCTTCAAGGGAAGCCTTAGCGATTATCCGCCAACATCGACAGGAAGATCATGACCTGATTGATGTGGGTTTAATGCAGGTGAATCTTCGATGGCATGGCCATCGGGTCAAAGATCTAGCGGACCTTATCGATCCAAAAACCAACCTCAACCTTGGGGCAAGCATTCTTCGGGAAGCCATGGATTCATCTCCAAACAATCTCCCGTTAGGTATCGGGCGTTATCACGCATGGCGCGATCAAAAAGCCGCCGAACGTTATGGCCATAGAGTGTTGGCCCTCCGCAATCTGCTTGCAGCCCAATCCCTTAATGACGAATGACTAGGAGAACATGATGATGGATACCGATCTTTATCTTTTGAATCAACTCTACTTACAAAAAGTCAGGGAGTGGTTACACAGTGGCCAAGAGCACAAGGCGCAATATCTTCTTGGCGTTCCAACAGAAACGCTCGCACTGTTGAAAAAACTATCATTGGCTCAAATCCACGAACTGGCCCACTCCCATCTCCTTTGTTTCGGGTGTCGTCTTACCCCTCAGGTTCTCAGAGACTATCTTCAGCACCCACCGGAGGCTGGTTCCAATGAAATCCTTCAATGGCAATGGTTAACAACGGCGACGGAGGTACATTGAGATGGCCTTGACCTCACTCTTAAGACACGAACGACGGGCGTTAGCCATGAAACTGGTCGATCGTGAACTGCGAACATCGCCCATTCATTCCCTGACAGGGCTTCCAGAACCTGAGATAAGAAGCCTCTTTAAAATGAAACATGACCGATCGCCACCCTCTGGTCCCATGCCGAGTTCATCCTCCTTTTTCACTTCTCGGCGAAATCAAGCGGAAGTCACTTTGTTTGGCGCTCTCTACCGGCATCTTGGTGGACAGAGAATTCATCGCCAGTTATCTGCTGAGACATTGATGAAGGCTCATGACCTTTATCGGGAAATCCATCCTGAGGATAGCAGCAGGAAGGGCCTAAACTTCACCGACGCTTGGGTGATCGCGCGTGATCTCAAATCAGGAGCGACCCGTTTTGTGCCTTGCCGGCACTGTGGTCTTGATTATCTGATCGCAGATGAGACCGATATTCCGCCAAATTGTCCATTTTGTTTCTTCAGGCGACTCAGAAAACAAAAGGATGGTCAAAGGGCACCCCGTGAGGTCCAAGCTTAGCCAGTGGATCATTTGCCAGTGATGGGGCGATGGCCCCATCACTGGACCTTAGGCGTGCCTTGACGGATGGTATCTTCGGTCCTTTATTTATGGCTTAATGGTGGAAAGGGTGTTGACGGATGCGTGATCACCCAGAGTGTTATTCCGCACGATTCAGAAGGCTGAGGTATTCGATGCAACAACAAGCTGCTGTCCACTTGACGACGAAGGGACTTTCCATCCATCACCCAAGGTTATTCACCCAGGGGGGACAGAAATTGTTGCGTGAATTCACACATCGCGCTTTTACCCATTATGGGACCCACAGGGTGACCATTAGCCCACACCTGGGCCGTGCCGACATCACCTTCAATGGGCATGAAGATGTGGCGGCTCATGCTCCTCCGTTGATCCAACTTTTTTCGCACATCGAAGACTCCGCGCCATCCGGTCACGATCTTCCCCGTTGGCCTTGGGGGCGTCCAGTCCAATTGACCCGTTGGCGGGGCGTTGTAACCACCTTGCCGTTGAAGGAGCATCGTTCAGGCTGGGTTTCGGTGAATCTTGGTGGCCGTGCAAGAGCGTCGTTTCCTATTAATCATTTTCCAGAGAGGCTTCGGGGGCTGCCGGGAGTCATTCAAGCCAGGGCGTCCCTCCTTCGGGCCGTGATACACATTCGAATTGATGAAGCCGCCCATCCCCTGGTATGGATCCGGACGCTCGAAGATTTGGTCGGGGCCCATGGCGATACAACATGTCCGATGGTCCCTACGCCGAAGTCCCCCTTTGCAACCGCTCATTTGAATCTCGCTCTTTGTACCGCGGGGCAGTTCATGTTTCCAGTGATCCTTCCGGTCGCCTCCGGTGTCCTGATCATTACGCGCTATCCCCATTTGAAGGAGGCAGCACGTGAATTTCGTCAAGGACGCATTGGCGCGCCGGCGTTTGGAACCGTGGTATTGGCCTGTTCGGTGGCAGGGGCAGCACCTTTTGCATCCGCGCTTGCTGAATGGCTCGGGACATTCTGGCAGAGGTCCTGGCGCCGAGATATCGTTCGCCAAACCCGGACGCTCCTTGAAGATCTTAATCGTGACCCGCTCCTGGAAGGAGAGGGTGACTCGGTTTCATCAACCTCAGAAGGGCACCAGGGAACCTTAAGGCTTGAGCCTGGTGATCTGTTGCCGGTGGATGCGCGTATCGTTTCTGGAGAGATCTTAGTCCAAGATGCACTCCGAGATTTTGGTCCTTTTAGGACGACCCGAAAATCGGCGGGTGATCTCCTTGAAAGTGGCCACCGGCTTCTGGCTGGTGAGGCGATTGTGGCGCCGTTTCATGCGAAAGGCTCCTCCCGTCTTGAATACGTCACCGAGGTGATCAGGACGTTGCCTGATCGGATCGCACATGATCCCAGACTTCGCATCGAAGCACGCCGTCTTGCCGATAAATCGGTGGCGCCCAACCTTGCCATCGCCGGGGCTGCATTGGCGACCGGTGGCCTCCATATGGCCAGTGCTGTGCTCCACCAGGATTGGATCAACGCACCATTTATTGCGGCTCCGACGGAGTTTTTTGATGATCTCCGCTCAGCTCTTCGTGAAGGTGCACTGATCAAAACACCCGCCGCCTTGCTCGCTTTAGCCGAATGCCAGTTGCTCATCCTCGACTCTCGACTGCCGTTTCTTAGTCAAGGAGGCCTTGAAGTCGTTTCCGTGGACACCCATCTGCTGAACCCTAAGGAAGTCCTGACCCTCGCTGCGGCAGCGGCTGAGTTCCTTGGCGACCATCGAGCCGATGCCCTCCGTACCGCGGCCCGTGAGGCAGAGGTCGAGGTAACACCGGCCTCCCTGATTGATTTCAATCAGGAGGTTATTGCGACTCGAATAGGGCAGCAGACGGTGACCCTTCGTAATGTGGAGGGTCTCCATCAAACGCTGTCACCTGATCTTGAGGTGGTGGTGGATGGGCAAAGGGCCTTTTTCGTTCGTTTTGGCGCGACCAAAGGATCCGCTGCCCACCCTATCCTTGAACATCTTGCGGCCCAAGGACTACGCCCCGTCCTCCATGGCAGCAATGACTCGGAGACCCTTGCCCTTGCAGAGAAGCTCGGGGTAGAAGTGATCGCACCGTCGCTTGAGGGTGAAACATTGGGCCACTTCATCAGAAAGCTGGACCAGGAAGGGTATCCGTGCGCTTTTCTGACGATACCTGAGGCTGAAAAACCGCTCACCGCACTGGCACATGTTGTCCTGACGGCAGGAGGGCCAAAGGGCGATCATGAAGACAGCCAAATTCTTCTCCTCGATGAATCCTTGGATGCCCTACCTCATTTGTTAGAACTTGGAAGAAGCCATGCAGGTAAAGTCTTCAAAGCAACCTCAAAGACCATACCGGCCAATCTTCTTTGTATCGCAGGTGCCTTCACGGGGACCCTCAACGGAACCACGTCGACCATGCTGGCTCATTCAGGCGTCATGGCCGTTACGGCTTCCCAAAAGCGGCTTCTGGCCCGCGGCAGGACCACAACGACATCCTAAGCCTGTTCATGGGATCCTTAGTCTCTTCTCATTGTGAAGAGAGGGTGCCTGTTCGATTCCATTGTCGGATCAATCCGATGAGATCGGGCCGATCATGGCCCGCTATTTTTTCGAGGATGCTCGCGATGGGCGGCCCCGCCTCACCGCTGACAGCAAAAAGTCGCTCTCGACTCTCCATCTTGATCGATGAAACCCCTTTCTGGTCTTCAAAAAGAACCGCCATGCGCGCCTTCAATGTCTCTTTGATGAATTCATTCTGTTCTGGGGTCAAGGCATCCTTCGTCTTTTGATTTTCACTCTCAATCATCCGATTCATTAAATCATCAGCAAACATGGG